>JBAVYO010000295.1:0-8976 GCA_049698855.1 Terriglobales bacterium | reverse complement strand
GGTGATCACGAATTCGCTGCGGCTGAGAAATGTGAAATTGTAGATCTCAGGAGCTAGGTCTCAGGTCCCAGAAAAAACGGAACCCAATATGCCGCGTGCCACAACGATTCCCAAAATCGTCGACTGACTAACAGCTGAGGCGCAGCCACTACAGCTTGCTCAAATAATCCGTAATCTCCGGGCTGGTCCAGTTGATGGGGCCGATGAACTTGCGGCGGATGATACCGTTGCGGTCGATGACGTAGGTCTCGGGCCAGCCAAACGTCCCATAAAGCGAACTGACTTTTTTGGATTCGTCGCGCACGGTCACCATGTTGACGCTGTAGTCCTTGAGAAACTTGTGGTATGCGGCATCGTCGGCATCAATACTGACGGCGAGTACGGTCACGCCTTTGTCCTTCATCATCGCCTGCATGCGCACCATGGCCGGCGTTTCGTCAATGCACGGAGGGCACCATGTGGCCCAGAAATTCAGCACAACCACCTGGCCGCGGAATTGTTTGAGCGAGATGGTGTGGTCCGAATCCTGCACCGTGAAGTCGGGAGCGGTTGAACCAATGCGGGCGGGATGACTGCCGCTATAGCATCCGGGGAAGAATCCGGCCAAGGCAGCTATCAATCCAATAACGAGAAGAGTTCGGGTCACATCGCTATAATAGCGAAAAACCGATGGGTCTTTCAGGTCAGGCATCACAATCCGAGGCTGCTGCTCCCGAAGTATCGATCGTCATTCCGGCGCGGAATGAAGAGGCGAGCCTTGGGGAGTGCCTGCAATCGCTGGTTGCCCAGACGGGCGTGGCGTTCGAGATTATTGTAGTTGACGACGGTTCGACGGACCGCACGCGCGAAATCGCAGAGCGCTTTAGCGGCGTACAGGTAATTTCTCCGGGGCCGTTTCCGGCGGGTTGGACTGGAAAGAACAATGCGGTGATCGCAGGCGCAGGCGCGGCGCGCGCCGAGTGGCTGCTGTTTACCGATGCGGACACGGTGCATCTGCCCGGGTCGTTGGCGCGGGCGCTGGCCGAGGCGAAACGCGAAGCAGTCGATATGCTGTCGTACTCGCCGCAGCAAGTGGTCGAGAGTTTTGCGGAGAAGATCGTGATGCCGATCGTCTTTGCCGAACTGGCAGCCGAGTATCCACCGGCGAAAGTGCGCGATCAAAGTTCCGGAATTGTGGCGGCTAATGGGCAGTACATACTGGTTCGGCGTGCCGCGTATGATTCGATCGGCGGACATACGGCAGTTGCGGGCGAGATACTGGAGGATGTAGCTCTGGCCAAGACATTTCGGCGTGCGGGGCTGCGTATTTATTTTCGCTACGGCGGAGACGCGGTTTGCGCACGCATGTATCGCAACTGGGAGCAGCTTCGCGAAGGATGGACGAAGAACCTTGCCCTGTTGTTTCCGCATGCACGGCGGCGCGCATTTCTTCTCGCTGTTGGTTGGCTATTGGCGTGGTTGACGCTTCCGCTGCTCGTCCCAGTGATCGCATTGTATGTGCGTCTGCGGCGCGCGAATTTCGGCATGGGGGCAACGGTTCTTTCCACAGCGCTGGGGCCGCCGGTGTTTGCGTATCTGTTACTACGGTCGCAGCGTGCGCACGCGGGCGGAAGTGTATCGTGGAAAGGGCGCGCGTATTCGGGTATGGCAGGCGACACGGAGGGATTCAATCATCCCCGTCCCCCTGCGCAAGCGTCGCCGATAGAGAGCCGCCGCTAGAGTTGCTGCTGAGCAAGCGCGTGATGAAACTGCAGCACGTCATCTAGAACTGGCAACTAGATGCTGGCAACCGGAAACTGAACTATGGTCTATCTAACTCGCAAGGCTGAATTCTCTGCGGCGCATTACTATCACAATCCGGCGTTCACGCAGGAGGAGAACGTACGTCTTTTTGGCAAATGCAATAATCCCAATGGGCATGGGCACAATTACACGCTCGAAGTTACGGTGAAGGGCAGGGTCGATCCTAAGTCTGGCTTCGTGGTCGATCTCCGGCAACTAAAGGATGTAATGAACAGGGAAGTGCTCGACGCGCTCGACCATCGATTTCTGAATAAGGAAGTGCCTGAGTTTTTTACGCAGATTCCTACGACCGAAAATCTTGCCATTGCGATCTGGCAGCGCCTGGCCCCGAAACTACAATCCGCGCAATTGCACCGCGTGCGCGTCTATGAAACGCCCGATCTTTTTGTCGATTTCTACGGAGAAGCATGAAGGCCCACTTGACTCGGCGTTACATGTTGTCCGCGTCGCACCGGTTACACAGCGTCCAGATGTCGGCGGAAGAGAATCGCGCAACTTATGGCAAGTGCAATAACCCTTACGGGCACGGGCATAACTATATGATTGAGGTAACGGTCAGCGGCGCGGTGGATCAGGCGACAGGCATGATTTGCAATCTGGTGGATCTGGATGCTTTCGTGCAGACACAGGTTCTCGAACGCTATGACCACCAGAACTTAAACCTGCTGCCGGAATTCGCGAAAGAGGTTCCGACTACGGAAAATCTATGCATCTCGATTTATCAAATTGTGAAGCGCGGATTCGACAAGGCTCATCTAGAGAAAGTTCGAATTGAAGAAACGATGCTGAATTCGTTCGAGTATGCAGGAGAAGAGAGTCGTTAGTCGCTGGTCGCCAGTCGTCTGGTGGCTCGCAACGGTGCTTGTGGTTTTCCTGAGGACTAACGCCTGACGATCAGGACTTTGCTAACGACCAACGACTAACGACGGGGCCTATACTATGAAACCTACAACGGAGCCAACGTCCCTTACCAGCGCCAGTTACGAAGAGCTTGTTCGCGAGATGCTCGTTCGTTTGGGCGAGGATCCCAACAGAGAAGGCCTCGTCCGAACGCCTGAGCGCGTTCATAAGGCGATGCAGCATCTGGTCAAGGGCTATCAGGAAGATCCCGAGGCGCTTTTGCGCAACGCGCTTTTCACGGTCAATTACGATGAAATGGTGATCGTGAAAGACATAGAGATGTTCAGCCTCTGCGAACACCACATGCTGCCTTTTTTCGGCAAAGTGCACGTGGCCTATATTCCGAACGGCAAGGTAATCGGGCTGAGTAAGATTCCGCGGCTGATCGAAGTGTTTTCACGGCGCTTGCAAATCCAGGAACGGCTGACCACTCAAATTGCTGAAACAATCCAGAAGACGATCGAGCCGCAGGGCGTAGGTGTGGTGATCGAAGCGCGGCATTTGTGCATGATGATGCGAGGCATCGAGAAGCAGCATTCCTCTGCCGTAACTTCGTCGATGCTGGGCTGTTTCCGCGAGGAAGAGGAGACAAGAAGCGAGTTCTTGTCGCTCATTCGTCAGCGGACGAACGTTTCCTGAAAAGTCCAAGCGCGGTTACCGTATTGAACACTCTGGCGCGCACGCTGCCTGGGCTACGCTTGGTCCATGAAAAAGAAAACGACGCTGCCGATGGCGAGGCGCCTTGCCCTTGTCTCAGGCGCAAATCGTGGCATCGGATTGGAAATTGCCATAGCATTGGCCCGCGAAGGTTGCGACCTGGTGATGACCGCGCGCGACGCGAAATCGCTGGCGCAGGCCGCCAGAAAAATTGAGAAGCTCGGTGTCACCGTGCTGTCGCAAACCTGCGACGTACGCAGTCCCGAATCAGTTGACGGCTTGTTTGCGCGGGTTCGCTCGCTACACCGTCCGCTTGATTTTCTGATCAATAATGCGGGCATCGCGCATCCCAATCGCACAGTGGCAGAGTTGCCCTATCCAACGTGGATCGAGGTAATCGACACCAACCTCACCGGCATGTTTTTGGTCACGCAGGCCGCCCTGGCGGTGATGAAGCGGGGAAGTACAATCGTAAACAATCTGTCGGTTGCCGCCGAGTGCGTATTTCCGGGATCGGCGGCCTACAACGCTTCCAAGCACGGCGCGCTTGGCCTCACCGACACGCTACGCGAAGAGTTGCGGCCGAAGGGCATTCGCGTGATTGCCTTGTTGCCCGGCGCAACCGATACCGATATCTGGACGACGCTCTGGCCGCAAGCGCCACGGCACAAAATGATGTCTGCGCGCGCGGTCGCGCAAGCTGTGGTCAACGCCCTTTTATTGCCGCCTAATGCCGTGGTAGAAAAACTCGTATTGAGGCCAGCGGCCGGGACACTGTAAATCGGCGCGCGCCGAATGCCTGATTGGAGCATCCAACTTTAAGGGCGTTCATGTTCGTGGGCTCGACTATGTCTTTTCTTGAATATTGGAAATCTTTGAGATCGCGCGAGCAGCGGCTGGCGTGGCTTGTCGCCATTGGCGCGGACGCTTTGCAGATTTTGGCGTTTCCGGTGTTTGCCGAGGGCGGGATCTCGCCTGCCGATTCGGTCCTCGATCTCCTCGTGGCGTTTGTTCTCACGCGCCTGCTGGGCTGGCACTGGGCGTTCCTGCCATCGCTGGCGGCCGAACTCATTCCGGGCCTCGACCTGTTTCCGACATGGACAGCGGCGGTGTGGTTTGTCACGCGCCAGCAGGTGAAGAGTTCGGAGCCGGAGATTCTGCCGCCGGGACCGGCGCCCGAGCCGCGAGCATAGTTTCGGCGCCCACTAAATTGCAGCAACTCTGCAACCACAGTCGCGGACGAGTCGCCCACGGAACAGCCGGCAAGGTGTCGGCGCTACACTCAAATCCTATTTACCACGTGCCGTAGCGATATCGCTGCCGGCGTTCTGGAAATAATTTGATCATGATGACGCCCGCTGCGAATCCTCCGACATGAGCCCAGAAAGCGATGCCGCCGTTTTGCGCTGTCTCCGCAATTACGGTCACGGTCCCGCTGAAGAACTGGTAAAGAAACCAGTACCCCAGCATGAGCCAGGCAGGCACGTGAAAAAAGAAAATCGGTGGAAACCACACCAGCACGCGCGCGCGAGGATAGAGGACGAAATAAGCTCCCATGACTCCTGCAATTGCGCCACTGGCGCCAACCGTGGGCAGGCGCGAACTGGGATTGATAAGAACCTGCGTAACCGCCGCCGCTAGTCCACTGGCAAAATAAAAGATTACGTAGTTGAAGTGGCCAAGGGAATCTTCCACGTTGTCACCGAAGATCCAGAGAAAAAGCATGTTGCCGGCAACGTGCATGAACGACGCGTGCAAAAACATGGACGTAAAGAAAGGAATGATGGCCGTGGCCGGGCTGGCGTGCGAATGCCCCGTAAGAACGGCAACTGCGTGGTGGGGAACCAGGCCAAACTGCATCACGAAGGCATTCAGCACGCGCGGACTTTGCTGTTCGACCGAAAATTCCCAGAGATAGACCAGCGAGTTCAGCGCAATAAAGAAATAATTGATGAATGGCGTAGAGAACGACGGCTGATCGTCACGAAGGGGAATCATGGGGACTTGGTAATTGTGTAATCTGTAATTTGGTGATTTGCGGCTCGCCGCCCGCTTCTATCGGATGCCTTGAAATTGCCAGATTACAAATTACCAAATTACTCAATTCCATGAATGCCGTTTTCATCATCGATAAACCCCCGGGTCTCACGTCGCACGACGTTGTCAATCGGATGCGCCGCATTCTTGGCCAGCGTTCGGTTGGGCATCTCGGAACGCTCGATCCATCGGCCACTGGGGTTCTGCCCATTGTCGCCGGCAGCTTCACTCGTCTGGCGCAGTTCTACATGCATTCCGAAAAGATCTACGAAGGCGCGATTCGCTTCGGCTTCTCCACCGATACCTACGACGCCGATGGCACGGCGACTTCCGAGCCTCAGGAAACGATTCTCGACGCGGAAAAGATCCGGGCGCTTGCCGCCGAGTTCCAGGGCACGATCAAGCAGATGCCGCCGCCATTTTCAGCGAAGAAGATCGCAGGCATCCCCGCATACAAATTCGCCCGCAAGCAGCAGGAGGTGAAGCTCGAGGCCGTGCAGGTCGAAATCAAGGAGTTTACGATCCTGGATGTAGCTAGCGATCATGCCACTTTTCGAGCCCACGTGGGATCTGGAACTTATATGCGTTCGATCGCGCACGACATGGGCAAACGGCTGGGCTACGGAGCTCATCTGGTGGAGTTGCGCCGAACGGCAGTAGCCGAATTCAATATTGAAGACGCGCACACGCTCGATGAGTTGTGGTCAGCAGCGCAGCAGGGAACTACGGAGGATCTGATAGCCCTCTCCGTCCACCCTCGCGAGCTTTTGGAAACCATGCCGTGCGTGACGGCGACCGAGGAATCTGCGGCGTTGATTCGCTCTGGCCGTGCAGTGAATTTGCCCGAGCTGTCACGGGCTCCACGAGTCAAGGTCTTCGTGGGGCAGCGCCAACTGCTAGCGATCGGTACTCGGATCGCGGGCTCATTATTTCATCCAGGCATCGTCTTTTCAGTAGATAACCAATAGAGCCGTAAGCATTCGCCCGAATTTTGCTGGAAAGCCGCGCCTTTTTAACTTCCCCGCAACATTTTGTCCCACCCACGCACCTTATACTCACCTATCGCCTCGCGCCAAACCGGCGGAGGGGAGCTCCAGGGACAAACGCAAATTTAAGCGAAGGTTTAAAGGAGAAAGTGTATGCATCAAAGAAAGAATGGGTTGATACGAGCGTCCTTGTCCGGAGCAATGGTCTTGGCCGTATGCTTCATGGTTTCAATTGCCCAGGCAGCGACCACGGTTCAGGTTGGCAGTTGCGTGACTGGACTGACATCGTACGCCACCATTGGAGCGGCGGTGAGCGCGGTTGCCGCTGACACCACAATTGACGTTTGCCCAGGAACTTATCCTGAGCAGGTTGTAATTAAGAAGCGTCTGACGTTGACCGGGGTTCAGAGTGGATCCTCCGCTGCGGCCGTCGTGGTTCCGCCATCGAGCGGCCTGGTTGCGAACGTCTACGATATCTACGGTGATCACAACGCGGTGCAGATTGCCGTACTCGATGCGGCCAGCGTCACGATCTCGAACCTCACCGTTGACGGCAGTGGCAACGGATTGTCAGGGTGTGGAACTGACATACAGGGAATCTATTTCCAGAACTCTACAGGAACGATCTCTAACAACGCGGTCAGAAATCAGATTCTGACCGGCTCCGACCTGGGTTGCCAGGATGGTTTGGCGATCAACGTAGAGAGTAACGGCGGCACTCCCGCAGTCACGATCAAAGACAATTCCGTTCGCAACTATCAGAAGAATGGAATCACCGCCAGCGGCCTGGGCTCGGGAGCGCCGGGTCCAAAGGTGACGGTCACCGGTAACACCGTTATCGGTATTGGGGCCACGCCAGCCATCGCCCAAAACGGTATTCAGATTGGTTTCGGGGCAACGGCAAAGGTCACGGACAACTATGTCGCTGATGATGTCTACACTGGCGGCTACTGGGCCTCGTCCGGCATTCTGATCTACGCTTCCGCTGGCGTAACGGCCTCCTCCAACACTGCGGAGAGCGCGCAGTATTCGATCACCACAGATTCCGATCCCACCTATGGTGTGGCGGACGGGGCGACCATAAGCTCGAACCACATTGGCGGAGGCGACGACGCCATCGATCTATGCAGCAACAACAATTCCGCGACGTCAAATACGGTCTATGGCAGCACGCAAGATGGTATCCACTCGGATGACACGTGCAGCTCGGGCGCGGTCGTAAGCGGCAACAACAACACGATCACCGGCAACACCATCAACGAAGCTTGCGCCGGAATCCTCTTGGGGACCGGTACTGGCACCACGTCCTCACCCAACACGTTCTACAACGTGACCAACACGACGCTGGCCGGCGATGCTTGTCCTGCCGCAACCGGAGAGGCGAAGGCATCAGGCTCGTCCCACAAGGCCCTGCGGCCGTCACCACGTGGACCAAACAGAAACTGAGGAAGTCCGTTTAGTGTGAGAATTCCAAACGCGGAGGAGCAGGGCTTTTGAAGCCTGCCCCTCCGCGCTTTTTTATTTCACAGCACAGGACTGCTGGACGGCGACAGGCCCCCGATCGGATCAGAGGCAAACGTGGCGATCCTCCCCGCACTTGTAATGCAATGTCCGATAACAGGTATTATGTAAACATTGACAAAGGCGGGCCTCGGGCTGCTGGATCCGCCTCTCGGGAGCGCCCTTCTACTGAATCAGTTCCACGGAATCGATGAGCGACGATATGATGTCAATAATGTCACGATGACATCACCCTTGGCGATCCGCCGCTTAGCGTGCCTTTTTCTCCGCCGCCCCTAAGAATTTGCTTTAAGTCTTCCCGGAAGCGCTCAAGCGCCGCCAGTTGCTCGGCTGTGGCCTCAACAATCTCGGTTTTCGCCTGAAATACCTTTCGGCCCTGGATTTCGGTGAGAACGCCGATCACTTCGCCCATGCGCCAGCCGGGCGTGCCAAGAATCTGCAGGCCGTCCACGCCTGGCGCGAGCAGCGCAACGCAGCCATCGCGGATGACGCCCACGCATTTCGGAAAACGATCGTATGTTTGGAGTTCAAATCCCGCGAGGTAAATCTGCTGGAGTTGTTCAGCGGAATCCATTGGCAAGGCGAGAGATTACCGATTACGACATTACTCAATTCACAAATTACGCACTTACATCTTGTACTTGCCGAGATCGTCGTCGCCGAGACCTTCCAGCCATTTGCGCAGCTCATCGGCCGTTGCCCGGTCGGAAATATTCGCCGACTGCTTCGATTGCTTAAGAACCTCTTCTTCCACGAAAATCGGGCAATCCATGCGCAGCGCGAGCGCGAGCGCATCCGACGGTCGGGAATCGACGCTAATGGCGCGGCCCTCCCGCTCCAGCCAGATCACCGCATAAAACGTGTCATCCTTCAGTTCCGTAACCACCACTTTGTGGACCAGCGTATCGAGGCCCGTCAGAACATTCTTAATGAGGTCGTGCGTCATGGGGCGCGGCGTGGTCACTTTTTCAATTTCAAGCGCTATGGCATTCGCTTCATAGACGCCAACCCAGATAGGGAGAACCGTGTCACCGCCGACGTCTTTCAGCAGCACGATGGGCATGTTCCCGAC
>JBAVYO010000294.1:0-2685 GCA_049698855.1 Terriglobales bacterium | reverse complement strand
GATAAATAGGTCAGAGGTTCGAGGTCAGATTGCAGAGGTGAAAACCCTCTGTGGTCGAACTTCTTCGACAGCAAATGGCGTTGTTGTTTTTCTTCTGACCTCTAACCTCTGACCTCTGACCTCTCACCCCACCTCTGACCTTGTATAATCACAGGTTCCGCAGTCATTTCCAGTCCGTTCAGGAGCGCAATTGCAGCAGGCAGAAATTGGCATTATAGGGGGCAGTGGTTTGTATCACATGCCCGGATTTAGTGAGGTGCACGAAGGACGGCTGGAGACGCCGTTTGGCGATCCTTCGGACGCCTATATTCTGGGGACGCTTGAAGGACGCAAGGTCGCATTTCTGGCGCGGCATTCGCGCGGGCACATGCTCTTGCCGAGCGAATTGAATTTTCGCGCGAATATTTATGGCTTCAAACAGCTTGGAGTCGAACGGATTATTTCGGTTTCTGCCGTTGGATCGCTGAAGGAAGAGCACAAACCGCTGGACTTCGTCATACCCGATCAGTTTTTCGATCGCACCCGGCATCGCATCGACACGTTCTTCGGCGACGGCATTGTGGCGCACATCGGATTCGGCGATCCGGTATGCGGAGAGTTGACGAAAATTGTCGCGGGCGCGTGTGAGAGCGCTGGTATCACTGGGAAGTTGGGCGGGACGTATGTCTGCATGGAGGGTCCGCAGTTTTCGACGAAAGCCGAGTCGAATGTTTACCGGAGCTGGGGCGCAGACGTGATCGGCATGACGAACTTGCAGGAAGCCAAGCTGGCCCGCGAAGCGGAGATTTGTTATGTGACGATCGCTATGGTGACCGATTACGACTGCTGGCATCCGCATCACGACGCGGTGACGGTGGAGCAGATCATCTCGGTGCTGACGAAGAACGCGGAGAACGCGGCAAAGGTGGTAAAGGCGACGGTGAGCGCGATGCCGAAGGCCCGCGGCTGCAAGTGCGGCTCTGCTCTGGCGCATGCAATTTTGACGGATCGCACGAAGATTCCGGCGGAGACGAAAGAGAAGTTGAAGTTAATTTTGGGCAAGTACGTTTAGTTAGCTGATCGTTGGTCGTTCGTCGGTGGTCGTTCGGGATTCTCCGGTGCTGCCGGCGCTTTTGCTCGACGCGGCGAAGAAAGAGTAGGCTTCGACGGTGGATGCCGACGACTAACGACCAGCGACTGACGACGAATAAATTCCTGGAGATTCATGAGCATACTTGTTGTAGGTTCCGTTGCATTTGACACGATTGCCACGCCTTCCGGGCGGGTTACTGACATTCTTGGCGGCGCTGCGACTTACTTTTCGCTGGCTGCGAGTTACTTCACCGATGTGCGGATGGTCGCCGTGGTTGGCGCTGATTTCCTGCCCGAGCACGAAGCGGTCCTCAAGAAACGCGGCGTGGATACGCGCGGAATCGAGCGCTCGGCAGGGAAGACGTTTCGCTGGGGCGGGCAGTATCTCGATAATTTGAACGAGGCGAAGACGGATTTCACCGAGCTGAATGTCTTCGAGAAGTTTCATCCCCAGATCCCCAAGGAATATTCGGACACGCAATTTCTTTTTCTGGCGAACATCCACCCGGCGCTGCAATCCGCTGTGAGCCGAGAGATGAACGGGGTGCGCCTGACGGGCGGCGACACCATGAATTTCTGGATCAACGGCACACCCAAGGAATTGGCGGAGACCTTGAAGCTGGTAAACGTGTTGCTAATCAACGACACCGAGACCAAGATGCTAGCGCAGGAAAAGAATCTTCTGCGCGCGGCGAACAAGGTTCTGGCGATGGGCCCGAAGGCGCTGGTGGTGAAGCATGGCGAGTACGGGGCCACTATATTTTTCCGCGAAGGGGCGTTTGGAGTCGGCTCGCATCCCTTTCGCGCGCCGGCGCTACCGATCGACGAGGTCAAAGATCCGACGGGCGCGGGCGACTCATTCGCAGGCGGATTCATGGGATACATTGCGTCGCAGGGCGAAGTTAATCGCGAAGTGCTGAAGCGCGCGCTGTTCTATGGCGGAGTGATGGGATCGTTCGCGGTTGAAAACTTCGGCACCGAGCGACTGCAGAAGCTGACGCGGGAAGAAATCGACGCGCGGTTCCAGGTATTTCGCGAGCTTACGCATCTGGGGTAGAGCTGTCAGATCTCGGCTCGCGGCTCTCAGGGAATCCCTTGGTGTGGCCCCCTGAGCGCTGCCGGGATGTGAGTCGTTGCTTGTCGTCCTCTAGCGTGAAGTTTTGTTTCGCCAACAAAAAAGGCGCCACCACAGGGACACAGAGAAACACGGAGGAATGCGCATACCTGATCAGAGCGTTCGCAATCGCGAGCTTCCCGATCAGAGTCTTCCCAATTCGTTTATGCTCAATTGATGAAAGAGCGCATCGTCACCGCGGAGCCGCAAACGCTTGCCGCAAGTCGCATGAGCCGAATCGGCGCGCTAGCGGCCTGGGTTTCTCTGGGATCATTTTTCTATTACCTGCGGCGCGACGAAATTCTGATGCTGGGAGATACGGTCGCGCACATTAACATTGCGCGGCGCGTTTTCGATTCGCTGAACCCCGGCCTGCTGCAACTGGGCACGGTGTGGCTGCCCCTGCCGCACGTGCTCATGATCCCGTTTCTGATCTCTAACAAGATGTGGCAAAGCGGCATCGGCGGCTCGAGTCCATCGATGGTCGGTTTCGTGTTTGG
>JBAVYO010000293.1:0-10264 GCA_049698855.1 Terriglobales bacterium | reverse complement strand
GTGAGTTACTGGCGAATTGGCATGCCGGTGACGATGAGGCGTTGCGTGCCGCGCTTCCACTTGTTTATGAAGAGCTTAGGCGAGTCGCGCGTCATTACTTAAGACAGGAACGCCCCGGCCACACCCTGCAAGGCACAGCGCTGGTGCATGAGGCTTATCTCCGCCTGGAAAAGCAAGGCGCGACCGACTTCAAGAACCGTGAACATTTTCTGGCGATCTGCGCTCAATTGATGCGGCAAATTCTGGTCGAGCACGCACGCAGCCGGGCTGCGGCAAAACGAGATGGCGGATTCAGGCTGGAACTGGATGACAACCTGGCTTTCAAGGCCCAAAGTATGGACTTGGTTGCCCTCGACGACGCTCTGAAGGAACTGGCCAAACTCGATCCGCAGCAAAGCCGCATCGTGGAGCTGAGATTTTTCGGCGGCCTTTCCATT
Source organism: Terriglobales bacterium (assembly GCA_049698855.1). Lineage (GTDB taxonomy): Bacteria > Acidobacteriota > Terriglobia > Terriglobales > Acidobacteriaceae > Acidiflorens. Next base: position 9,827 of record JBAVYO010000293.1, on the reverse strand, counting down.
GAAGAAACGGCGGATGCGATGGATCTTTCACCAACCACCGTGAAAAGACATTGGGCGACGGCCAAGCTTTGGCTGCATCACGAGATCAGCAAGGCGAGCTGAGCATGACGCCGGAGCGCTGGCAACAGATTCGCAACGTGCTGGAGAAAGCTCTTGAACTGGTGCCCGAGCAACGCTCCGCCTTCCTCGAACGAGCCTGTTCGTCCGATCCATTGTTGCGGCAAGAAGTCGAAGTCCTGCTGGCCTCCGTCGACGAAGCAAACTCCGGTTTTTTGCAATCCTCCCTGCTACGCGGAACAAACGCGTCGGACACAAAATTATTTCGGAAGGGCGAAACCATCTCGCACTACCGGGTCATTGAGAAGCTCGGAGCCGGCGGTATGGGCGTTGTCTACAAAGCGGAAGATATCCGCTTGCAACGCTATGTTGCTCTGAAATTTCTCCCCGACGATGTCGCGCGAGACCCCAAAGCCCTACAGCGCTTTCGATGGGAGGCCTCTGCTGCCTCATCTTTGAATCACCCAGGTATCTGCACCGTTTACGAAGTGGAAGAACATGATGGACAGCCCGTAATCGTGATGGAGTTGCTGGAAGGGGAGACTCTGAGAGAGCGACTTTTTCATGGACCTCTTGTCCCCGCCGTCCTCCTCGATCTTGGTCTGCAGGCGTCCGATGCCTTGGCGGCCGCCCATGCGCAGGGGATCATCCATCGGGATATAAAACCGGCCAACATTTTCATGACACCTCAAGGCCGAGTGAAGATTTTGGATTTCGGGGTGGCCAAAGCCATCGCGGCTCCTCGATCGGAAACTGGCCCTGGCGAAGAATCACTCACTGGCGAAGGCGTGATTGTCGGGACCACTGCCTACATGTCCCCCGAGCAGTTGCGAGGAGAGGAGATCGACGTTCGGAGCGATCTGTTTTCCTTCGGCGTGGTGCTTTATGAAGCAGCGACTGGCCAAGGGCCCTTCATGGGCAAGAATCGCGTGCTGTTGATGAACGCCATTCTGAATGAAGAGCCGGTTCCGCCTTGCAGGGTAAATCCGGGGTTGCCGGAAGCGTGGGGCATAATCATTGCGAAGGCGCTCACAAAAGACTGCAAACAACGGTATCAGAGTGCGGCAGACATGCGAGCCGACCTGGAGCTACTGACACGGGAATCCCAGGATCGTTTCATTGCTGCCTTAAAAGGGACAGTACGAGGGAATGGGAAGTCCGCACCCGTTCCTATGCTCATGGTGCCGGCGGAATCCAGCCCAGAGACCGTGTCAAGGTCATCGCGTCCCTTCATTCGAACGGTCCCGGGCGTTGCGCTCCTTGTCATTGTGCTTGTGTCAGCCATGATCGCCTCGGGACTGTGGTATCGGCAGGTTCGATTAGCCCGCAGGCTTACGGAAAAAGACAGCATCGTACTCGCCGACTTCACGAATACGACGGGTGATGCCATCTTCGATGACACGCTGAAAACCGCGCTCAACATTTCGCTGCGGCAATCGCCTTTCCTCAACGTGCTCTCCGATCGCCAAGTCGCAAAGACCTTGAAACTGATGACTCGTCCATCGAGTACAAAACTCACACCCGAGGTGGCGGGCGAGCTTTGCCAGCGCGCAGGCAGCAAAGCCTATGTTGCCGGGTCGATCGGAAACCTGGGAAGCGAATATGTGGTGGGATTGAAGACGGCAAATTGCGCGAGCGGTGATACGCTCGCCGAGGAGCAGGTGACCGCTAAGTCCAAGGAAAAGGTGCTCGACGCTCTCGGCAAGGCGGCCTCCAAGATGCGCGGCGAACTGGGCGAATCGCTCACCACGATACAGAAGTTCGATGTTCCGCTTTACCAGGCCACTACGCCTTCGCTGGAAGCCCTGAGAGCATACAGCCTCGGCGGTAAAGCGTATGCGGAGAAGGGTGCGGCGGCAGCTTTGCCATACACGACACGTGCCATCGAATTGGATCCGGAATTTGCCATGGGGTACTGGGCGGTCGGCGGAGACTATTCCGACCTTGGCGAATTTGGCCGGGCGAGCGAGTACTATACCAAGGCCTTCCAGCTGAAGGACCACGCCAGTGAGGGCGAAAAACTGGACATCGTGGCCTTTTACTACATGCACGTGACGGGAGAACTCGATAAAGCCACCCAGGCTTATGAGGAGGAGATCGAGAACTATCCGCGAAAGCCTTTTGGATATGCGATCCTGGGAGACTTGTATAGCAGACAAGGACAGTACAACAAGGCCGCGGATCTCACGCGCCAGGCCCTGCGCCTTATGCCGGATTCCATGGTTTTCGCGAACGCTAACCTCGCCAACTATGAGCTAGCGCTCCAACACTTCGATGAAGCGAGAGAGATTATTCGCGAGGCGCAAGCGCGAAAACTGGATAGTGGAACATTCCACAACGCTCTCTACGCTCTTGCTTTTCTGCGAGCGGACTCGGCAGCAATGGAGGAAGAGGAACAGTGGTTTGCGGGTAAGCCGGAATATGAAAATTGGGGACTGGCTCTCACCTCCGACACGGAGGCGTACGTTGGTCACCTAAGCAAAGCGCGGGAGCTAACCAAGAGAGCTGTGGAGTCAGCCGTCCGAGCTGATAACAAGGAGTCGGGAGCAATAACGAAGGCGATTGCGGCCCAGAGGGAAGCGGCTTATGGCAATTCTGCGCAAGCCAGACGTTTGGCGTCGGAAGCTCTGGCGCTCGCTCCCGCGAGTCCAGGTGGGGCCGCGGAAGCGACACTCGCGTTTGCCATGGCGGGCGATACAGCCCGAGCAGAGTTGGTGACACACGACCTAAAGAAACGCTTCCCTCTCGACACTCAAATGCAATCGATTTGGCTGCCCACGATCCAAGCGCAATTGGCGCTAGCGAAAAAGAGCCCGGCTCTCGCGCTAAATGTGCTGAAAACGGCTTCGTCGATCGAGTTAGGGCAAATTCCGTTCGTCAACAATATCTCCTGCCTCTACCCGGAGTACATACGCGGTCAAGCATATCTGGCAGCCGGACAGGCTACTGCCGCTGCCGCCGAGTTTCAGAAGATTATCGGGCATAGCGGAATCGTGTGGAACTGCTGGACGGGAGCTGTTGCGCATCTGGGCGTAGCTCGGGCTAATGCACTGCAGGCAAGAACATCTAAGGGCGCGGATGCCGATGCGGCTCGCGTCCGCGCGCTCGCCGCCTATAGAGACTTCCTCACGCTCTGGAAAGACGCCGACTCCGACATCCCTCTCATGAGGGATGCCAAAGCCGAGTACACAAAGCTACAGTAGGTGCGAGGGCGAACGGACGCGGAGCACCGAGCAGAGCACCGCGCAAGGCGATGTAAGTCCTTTGTCTTGGCGGAAGCGAGTGCGAGTGCGAGTCGAATCCGCACTTGAACGTAGTTTCAACATCTTAGATCCGCGGCAGATGGCATCTATCGCGGCTAATTCGGTCTAGTTCAGTGGTAACGGCGGGCGAGAATACTTGAAGCTGACTATTTCAGTTTGCTGTATTCTATTCGAGCTTGCCTAAGCAGCGGGATGTCAGGATCCGCATCCTTCCAGATAGCAAAGAAATCCTGGTAGGCTGAACGCGCCTTCGCAAAGGAGTCGGCCCGTGTGGGAATGGAGCTGCCGTTGTGCTCAGGAGTCGATTTTGCGACGATCGGTATGACCGGGATTCCGGCTTACATCGCATATGCGCGGCCCATGCCCAGATGAGCCAGCGCTCCCAGAAGGCCATTTCCCGCCAGGCCAGGATGATCGAGGATCTTCTGGAATTCCGCTTGCGCTTTGTCGGAAAGGCCCATCAACAGGCAAGCTTCGCCACGCAGGTAGACGGGATAGAGCAGCACATTCGTGGGTAGTTGCGGCGCAGCCAATTCGTAGCGCCGGGTTGGTTCCAAATGCTGGATGGCTTCAGAAGGTGCGCCATAATCGAGTTCCACCGCGGCGCGAATCGACGGCAACCAGTAGTCATTCAACAACGTATCCTTGGGGAAGCGCCGGTTGAGGTCGCTCGCCAGAGCAAGCGCTTTCTGGAGCTCGCCCGCTCGCGCAAGCGCCAAAGCTCCAAGGAACAGCACCTGCTGCCCAGGATCGTGCGCGATCGGAGCGTCGGCCTGCCTTTTCGCCAACTGCCGTTCGCCAAACTCCGCTTCTCGTAATGCTCCCACGACCTCATAAGAGAGAGCAGTTTCTTCGTCGCCATCATGACGCGCGGAAGCGATAGCCCTCAGCGTGTATTCCCGAGCGCTCGTCAGTCGGCCATAGTAGGCTTCGGTGTCGCCTTGCAGAGCGAGCAGCCAGCTCTCGATTCCAGGTGATCCGACGGCAGCAGCAACCTGACGCTCCATTTCTTTTTGATCCTGTTGCACGAACGCCAACTGATAGCGCAGGCCAGGAAAGAAAGCATTCTCCAGTTTGTGTGCTTTGGCTTCGCTCAGGATTTCAGACGCTTTGTCGAACTGGTTTAGATTGAGGTAGACATTGGCAAGGTTTCCGTAACTCCTTGCGTTGCTGCCGCTAAGGCGCAGGGCTTCCAGTCCTTCAGATAGACTCTTGTCGTATTGTCCAAAGTTACTATAGATGGATGTCAGGTTGACATAAGGAACCAAGTCGCGAGGGTAGGTCTGTTGCCATAGGCGATATATTTCGATGGACTTATCCGTCTCCCCTGTGACCATATTGTAGTAATGGGACTCGATGTAAAGTCTTTCCCGTTCGCTAACTCCTTCCCGCAATTCGTACGCCTTGCTCGTGGCAGCCGCACCCAGGGCGGGCTGATTGAAGTTGAAATATGCGGTTCCAAGTTGCGCATAGGCCATGGCGAAGTTGGGATCAATATCGATCGCGTGTTTCAAGGAAGAAATGGCTTTGTTTTCGCCCTCCGCGCCCGTAACCTCCATCGCCAGGCTGTATGCTTGGAGAGCGCCGAGCGACGAGGTCGTTGCTTCGACCGGAGTGTCGTATTTCTGAATGGTCGCTAAAGACTCGCCGAGACGAGACCTCAACTTGGTTGCGGCTTCACCGAGAGCCCGCAGTACCTTTTCGCGGCTTTCCGCTTCCGCTTCTTCGTTGCCGAGCGCTTCCCCGGTTTGGCAGTTCACCGCCTGAAGCAGAACCACATACTGGTTGCCCAAGCTGGAAATCGATCCGCCGACGAATGCCTTGCTGCCACTCCGCAAACACAATTCCCGCACCACGCCGGTCGTGAGCTTTGTATCGATAGGACGGCCCATGTAGCTAAGTACAAGCCACGGCCAGACTACACCTTCACTGACTCCACTGGATTACAGTGGTGGTTGGTGGCTCCTGCCGATTTGGCGACGATTTATAACTTGAATCCGCTTTTTGCTAAGGGCATTTCGGGACAAGGCCAAACCATTGCGTTGATCGAAGATTCGGATATTTACAGCACAGAGGACTGGACGAATTTTCGTACGACGTTTGGTCTATCGCAGTACACGAACGGCTCGCTCACGCAGAGCCATCCTTCTCCTGTGAGCGGCCCCAATAACTGCATCGATCCGGGAATGACGGGCGATGATGGGGAGGCGACCCTGGATGTCGAATGGGCCAGTGCGGCCGCGCCCAGCGCGGCCATTGAACTGGTGTCTTGTGGCACAACCGCGACCTTTGGAGGTTTGATTGCGCTCCAGAACCTCTTCGCGAGCAGCGCGCCACCGGCTGTAGTGAGCATGAGCTATGGCGCGTGCGAGAGCGAAAATGGGGCGACCTCCAATGCCGCTTATAATGCGGCTTATCAGCAGGCAGTTACGGAAGGCATCTCCGTCTTCGTTTCTTCGGGCGACAACGCCGCGTCAGCCTGCAGCAGAGGTCAATCGTACGATACCTACGGTATCGGAGTCAGTGGTATGGCCTCGACTCCTTACAACGTAGCCGTAGGTGGAACAGACTTCAGCGATACCTATGCAAACACGAACAACACGTATTGGAGTAACACCAACACCAGCACGTACGGCTCGGCTCTTTCCTACATTCCCGAGACTCCGTGGAACGATTCCTGCGGCGGCTTCCTCGGAGCAAAATACCACGGCTATAGCCAAACCTACGGCACATCCGGCTTCTGCGCCAGCAGCGACGGGCAGCCATTCTGGAATACAGTAGGAGGCAGTGGCGGTCCTAGTGGCTGCGCGACAGGAACGCCATCGCAAAGTGGCGTGGCAGGAGGGACCTGCGCTGGATGGGCGAAGCCGTCGTGGCAATCGCTGGTGGGAAATCCCAGCGACGGCGTGCGCGATCTTCCGGATCTGGCGTTGTTCGCCTCCAACGGTGTTTGGGGACACTATTATCCGATTTGCTTTAGCGACCCGGTAGAGGGAGGTGTTTCCTGTGCAGCCGTACCCGACACATGGGCGGGAGGGGGAGGAACATCGTTCGCCTCGCCCATCATGGCGGCCTTCCAGTCCCTGGTGAACCAGAAGTCCGGCGAGCGCCAGGGCAATCCGAATCCCACTTATTACAGCTTAGCGGCCAAAGAATATGGCGCCAGCGGAGATAGCTCTTGCAATTCATCCCTGGGAAATACGATCAGCGGCTCATGCACCTTTTATGACATAACGCTGGGCGATACGGTCATCCCTTGCATCGGTGCAGATTGCTATCAGCCCAGCGGACCAGTCGGAGTGCTCTCTACGTCGACCACCTCGTGTGAACCAGCGAACGCGGACGGCGATTGCGGGGCGTACATTGCTACCACCGGCTGGGATTTCACGAGCGGCATCGGGTCGGTGAACGCCGCCAATCTGGTGAACAATTGGCCGACCAGCGCTGCCAACTTCAGCCTCCTGCCCTCGCCGAATACCATGACTATTTCGCCGGGCAGCAGCATGAAGAGCACCATCACCATTACTCCGGTGAACAAGTTCAGCGGCGGCGTGACGCTTTCCGCGTCGGGTTTGCCGAGCGGCGTAACGGCAGCGTTTAGCGCGAATCCCGCAACCTCGACGAGCACCCTGACTCTGACAGTTAGCGCCTCAGCAATTTATGCAAACAGCCACGGTGATCATTACGGGAACCTCGGGCAAACTGACAAACAGCATCCCCATCAGCCTAACGTTGGCAAAACAGAGCTTTACTCTCTCTGCCTCACCCAACGCAGTCACCATTGCTCCCAACGGCAGCGCGACGAGCACCATCGCCATCACACCTGTGAATGCATTTTCCGGCAATGTGACGCTGGTTGCTTCGAAACTGCCGGCCGGAGTCACCGCCGCTTTCAGCCCGAACCCGGCCACTTCATCGAGTGTCCTAACTCTATCGGCCGCGGGCACGGCGACCGTAGGGTCGGCGACAATAACGGTCACAGGAACATCCGGCAGCCTGAGAGCAACGACGACTATCAAGCTGAAGGTAAGTCTTGGAAACTTTACCTTGACCGCTTCGCCGAAGACCTTGACGGTAGCGCAAGGCAGCAGTGGTACCAGCGCGATCATGATCAACCCGACAGGCGGCTTCGATCAGAATGTCATCTTCAGCGCAAGCAAGGTGCCTGCTGGGGTGACAGCATCTTTCAGTCCCGCTTCGGCCACTTCGAAGAGCACGCTAACGCTAGCCGTGAGCGACGCGGCAGCAGTGGGGGCGACGACCGTTACCATCACAGGAACGTCGGGAACCCTGGTCCATACGACAACCATCGCACTTAAGGTTGTGATGCCGGACTTTACCATGACCGCGGCTCCGAAGACGTTGACAGTCGTACAAGGCAACAGCGGTACGACCACCATTACCATCAAGCCGACAAACACCTTCGATCAGAAGGTTACACTGGGTGCGACCGGCCTGCCGAGTGGAATCGAAGCATTCTTTAGTCCTAACCCGGCAGCTACGACGAGTCAGTTAACGTTACAGGCGAGCGATTCGGCAACAGTTGGGGCGGCCACCATCACAATTACCGGTACGTCTGGGAGTCTAAGTCATACAACTACTGTCAAGCTTACTGTCAAAGAATAAATTGGGAAGTAAACTCGCGCAGTTGCACTTTGAAAGGACGTCTATGAGTCGTAACCGGATGTATATCGCGTTCCTTTTGTCTACTATTTCAGGCTTCCTGTTTCTGGTTGCGAGTTCCGCTGCGCATGCTCAAAGTGGCCGTCCGGTTCTTATTGTCCAGAGTGTGGACGAGGCTAAGCTGGTCACGATCGGGGGGAATACGCGACCTGAAGCAAACGCGAAGTACGATCGCGGCTTAGTTACGGACAATTTTCCGTTAGAGCACATGATGCTCCAATTAAAACGTTCGCCAGAACAGGAACAGGAGCTGCAGCAGTTCATCGAAGACCTCACGGACTCATCTTCGCCGACCTTTCATCAGTGGCTTAGCGCCAAAGAATTCGGTGAACAATATGGACTAGCACAGCAGGACCTAACCTGGTATCGTAGGTGGAACCTGCGCCGGATGGCCCAAGCCTTCGTGGCAATCACTAGCCGGAAATCCCAGCGATGATGTGCGCGATATTCCTGACGTTTCGCTCTTTGCTTCCAATGGGTTCTGGAGCCACTATTACCCAGTCTGCTTTAGCGACCATTCCAATTATGGGCTTCCCTGTTACGGCCCGCCAGATACTTGGGTGGGAGCGGGCGGTACATCGTTCGCCTCGCCCATCATGGCGGGCTTTCAGGCACTGATCAACCAGAAATCCGGCGAACGCCAGGGCAATCCCAATCCCGAATATTACAGCCTGGCGGCCAAAGAGTATGGCGCCAAAGGCGATAGATCCTGCAATTCAACTCTGGGAAATACCATCGGCAGTTCGTGCGTCTTCTATGACGTAACGATGGGTGACATAGACTTGCCCTGCAGTAATACTGAAGCGAATTGCTTTGATGCGAGCGGATTGTTTCCGAACGGCGTAATTGGCATACTCTCCACTTCCAACAGCGCGCCTGACATCGCCTACGGAACCACCACCGGCTGGGATTTCGCAACCGGAATCGGTTCAGTGAACGTTGCCAATCTGGCCAATAAGTGGCCGGCCGGAACTACGCCCCACTTCACTCTTTCCGCCACGCCCAACGCACTCAGTATCGCAAGAGGCACGAGCAATACGAGCACGGTCGCCATTACTGCGTTGAACAAGTTTTCCGGCAGCGTAACGCTGGCCGCTACTGGACTACCCAAAGGAGTAACTGCCTCCTTCAGCCCCGACCCTGCGACTAAGAGTAGCGTTCTTACCCTGACGGCCAGCACCACAGCCACGTTGGGCACAGTGACGATAACGATCACGGGGACCTCTGGCAGCCTGAGCGACACAACAACCTTCGCTCTTACGGTGAATTTGCTGGGCAACTTTACCCTGTCGGCCGCGCCGACGGCCTTGACGGTCGCCGAAGGCAGCAGCGGAACCAGCACAATCACGATCAAGCCAACCGACGGCTTCGATCAAAACGTCACTCTAAGCGTCAGCGCCAATGAATTGCCGAGCGGAGTAACGGCGTCGTTTAGTCCCAGTTCAGTCACTCCGCCGGCTGGTACGAGCAGCGCTTTGACGCTGAATGCTAGCAGTTCGGCAACGGTCGGGACGAGGACTTTAACCATTACCGGCGCATCAGGGAGCCTTAGTCATACGACAAAGGTCGAGCTTACAGTCACGAATTAAGGCATTTCAGGAAGTCGCCGACTTGGTGGCGCAACTCCGTGACAATTAATGCATACAAAAGGGGGGGGACGGCAAGCGCCACAGTAAGACGCTAGGCCGTTTCCCTACTAAAAAAGCGGCTTGGAACGCGGCGCAGACGTTCCCCCTCCAACTGCCTCAACCGAAACGCCAACCATGGCTGGGCTGGTAGAGCAATACCGGGCCGAGAGAATGCCGACACGCTACAGTACGCGGC
>JBAVYO010000292.1:0-1870 GCA_049698855.1 Terriglobales bacterium | reverse complement strand
AAGTCCAGCTTTCCAGAATGCCAGATAAGCCGTAAAGAAATTGACCGGGAAAGCAGCGCCTTGCTCCGCGCTCCAGTTGGCGGGTACCGGCCACAGCATGGAGCGATAAGCCGCGGTTTGTTCGGCGAACGCGGCCCACTGCGCGTAGCCCATTACGCGCCGCGTATTCGGGTCGACGCCAGCGAACTCGCGTCCGGCAATCAGCGGAGGCTTCGGCGTGCCCGGGTATCCGCCACGCGCAGTCATCAGGTCGGCAAAGTTCAACCCGCCCGCTTCCACTTTAATGAGAACCTGATCCGGTCCGGCATGAGCGTCCGGCGCAGTCTGCACTTCAAGGACTTCGGGCCCGCCAAAGCGGGGGATCATGAGAGCTTTCATGCGATAAGTGTAATGGAGCAAGTCAGAAGGCAGAAAGTCAAAAGTCGGAAGTTCGTCGTCGGTCGTTCGTCGTTAGTCGTTCGGCGTATTTTCGTACTCTTGGGACACTATGCCCAACGACGGACGACCGACGACGAACAACCATTCCTCACCCGGATATAATGGAGGCCGAGTTTCCGACCCGCGCTGCCTTTTTAGAAACTGTGGCGGCGCGGGCGAGGGAAGGCCGGTCGAATCGTAGCCGCTTTCCCAAGGGTGCCGGGGGAAACGCCGGCACCTCCCGTGTTTGGAAAGGAAACGCTCGCAGAATTGCCCTGCCCGCCGTTTCTTTTCCCCTGACTGTGGAATCGAATATAAGAATCGTCGTTGGTCGTCAGTCGTTGGTCATTTGTGATTTGCGGACCACATGTCTGTCGTACAGACACCGGAAATTGGTCACTGACGACGAGCGCCGAACGACCAACAACGAACGACCGGCGACATGCCTCTCACCGACAAATTCGGCCGCTCCATTCACGATCTGCGGATCTCGATCACGGACCGCTGCAATTACCGTTGCGTCTATTGCCGAACGGGAACAAACGGCGCGGCCTTCGCCGAGCTTCCGTTCGCCGATTACCTGCGCATGGCGCGCATTCTCGTCTCGCTTGGAATCACCAAAATTCGCCTGACGGGCGGCGAGCCGCTGCTCCGCAACGGCATCGTCGACTTTGTCCGCGAACTTGCCAAACTGCGCACCGTTCACGACGAAAAACCCGAAATCGCGCTCACCACCAACGGCCATCTGCTGGCCGAGATCGCGCAGCCGCTGAAAGATGCGGGCCTCGATCGCGTCACCGTCAGCATGGATGCCGTCGACCCCGAGCGTTTTGCGCGCATCACGCGAGTTCCGAACGGCTACGACAGCGTGCTCGCCGGAGTACGCGCATCGCGCCATATCGGACTCGATCCCGTCAAAATCAACTGCGTGCTGCTGCGCGGATTCAACGAAGATCAGATCATCCCCTTCGGCATGTTCGCGCGCGAGGAGGGCGTGGTGGTGCGCTTCATCGAGTTCATGCCACTCGAAGAAGACCGCATGTGGACGCCCGAGGTTGTCGTCACACTCGATGAAATCGTGGCCCGCATGTCCGAATACCGCCCGATCGTTGAGATCGAGCACGGGCGCAGCGAAACCGCCCGGCGCTATCGCTTCGACGATGGCATCGGAGAATTCGGCATCATCGCTCCCGTGTCTCATCCGTTCTGCGGACATTGCAGCCGCATCCGCATCACCTCGGATGGCAAGCTGCGCACGTGTTTATTTTCAGCATGGGATCACGACCTGCACGAACTGATGCGCCGTGGCGCACCGGACGAGAAACTCGTTGAATTCATCGTGAAAGTCGTCGCAAACAAAGAGGAGCGCCATCACATCGGCGAGCCCGGCTTCGTGCCCGCCTCTCGAACAATGGTTCACATCGGGGGGTAGATCTAACCATAAGATATTCAG
>JBAVYO010000291.1:0-1657 GCA_049698855.1 Terriglobales bacterium | reverse complement strand
ATGTGCTCGCGCTGCATCCCGTGTTCGCACTCCATGTCACCGTTCCGGTTGGCTGCATCGGATTCATGCCGTTCTTCTTGGCAGGCTTCCGTCCCTTTACATCACCCGTGTCGCTGGTGATCGTCGCTGTGAACGTTACCGATCCACCATACGTCGAAGGATTCAGGCCGGAGCTGACGCTCGTCGTTGAGGCGTTCGATCCGATGCTGAAGTTGTTGGTCTCCGAACTGCTCGATGCAGCGTAGTTGGTGTCGCCGGAGAACGTCGCCGTCTCCGTGTAGGTTCCCGCTACATCCGCATTCGTCGGAGTATAGGTGGCCGTGCAAGTGATGGTCTCGTGCACACGCGCCGCGCAACTGGTCGCACCGTACGTGCCGTTCCCGTTGCCGCCGATGGTCACGTTAGCCGCTGTCGGAGCTACGCCGTGTCCCGTCCATGACAACACTGCCGTGATCGTTACCGGCGAATCCGCGCCGAATTCTTCGCTCGACGGGCTCACGTTGGTCACGTCAATCGTGGTCGCGATCCCGCCCGTAACAACCTGGTTCACCGAGCCAGAGCTTCCACCGTGGCTGCCGTCGCCCGAATAGGTGGCAGTCACCACGTCGGTCCCTACCGGCAGATGCGTCGCCGAGGAAGTGGTACAGGTCGCAACTCCGGGATAGCTGCCCGTCAATGTGCTGGCGCTACACCCAGTATTCGCGCTCCATGTCACCGTTCCGGTTGGCTGCATCGGGCTCATCCCGTTCTTCCGGGAATTCTGCCCTTTCACATCGCCGCTGCTGGTGGTGATCGTCGCCGTGAAGGTCACGGACGTCGCGTACACCGACGGATTCGGCGTGGAAGTGACACTCGTGGTCGATGTCGCTCCCGAAATGGTGAAGTTATTGGTTTCCGGACTGCTCGATGCAGTGTAGTTCGTGTCACCGGAGAACGTCGCCGTCTCCGTGTAGGTTCCCGTCACGTCCGCATTCGTTGGAGTGTAAGTCGCTGTGCAGGTGATGGTCTCGTGCACACGAGCCGCGCAACTGGTCGCACCGTACGTGCCGTTCCCGTTGCCGCCAATGGTCACGTTAGCCGCTGTCGGAGCTACGCCGTGTCCCGTCCACGCCAACACTGCCGTGATCGTTACCGGTGTATCAGCGCCCCATGGTTCCGAGGCCGGGCTCACGCTGGTCACGTCGATCGTGGTCGCGATCCCGCCTGTGACAACCTGGTTCACGCTGCCTGCGCTGCTGGTGTGGTTGCTGTCACCCGAGTAGCTCGCGGTGACCACGTCCGTTCCCACCGGCAGATGCGTTGCCGAGGAGGTCGTACATGTCGCAACGCCCGGATAGCTGCCCGACAATGTGCTCGCGGCGCATCCAGTGTTCGCACTCCAGGTTACCGTTCCGGTCGGCTGCATCGGGTTCATGCCGTTCTTCCTGGCAGGCTTGCGCCCTTTGACGTCGCCGGTGTCGGTGGTAATTGTCGCCGTAAACGTCACTGACGTTGCGTACGTCGACGGATTCGGTGTGGAAGTTACGGTTGTGGTTGAGTTCGACCCATTCACCACCTGGCCGCCCGCCAACGTGCCTGAACTGCCGGTGTTGTTCGTGTCGCCCGAGTACGTTGCCGTTACCGTGTACGTTCCCGCCGTCAGCGCCGAAGTGCTGAC
>JBAVYO010000290.1:0-6192 GCA_049698855.1 Terriglobales bacterium | reverse complement strand
AGCGTAAAACAAAAACACCAGGCGATGCCTGTGGCGGAAAGTGGTCAGTCTAGTGCCGATAACCGCCGGACGGGTTAGCGCACGACTAACCGCCCTAGCGGGCAGTCACGCGATCGAACCTTTCTCTGGCAGAAGCATTTAACTAGTGGACGGCATGGTAGCGAGTTGATCTTAGTCTCCCGTGCCAGTTAGACTTGCCGCCTGCGGGCTGTTACTTGCGCTGTCGCTCAGGCTCAACTGACCCGTTCTGGTTCCAGTTTCTGTTGGCGTGAATGTTACGCTGATCGTGCACTTTTCCTCGGTAGCTAAGGTTGCTGTGCACGTTGTCGCCGACACCCGGCTGGCGTCCCTAGTCCGATTTCCACTTCACTGTGAAGCTCGACCCATCGGGTGCGAGGTTCGACGGCAGAGATGTCTTCGGGCTTGTGCTCTCGCCGTTCTGGGTTGTAATGGATTTTTGCACGGCGCTGCCGAAGTCGGTGATCGGCCCCGAATGCGCGGAGTCAACCGCCGTGTCGGTGCCGCCGCTCACTCCCGTGTAGTACTGGCCAAAGGAGTCGGTGCCGAAGTCGGTAAGGGCCAATTCGCCGCCAGAGTCCATCTCCATGATCCATTCGGCGGAATTCCGTTTCGGCGTCCCGCTTCCAACCGCACCGCCGAACTTCACTTTCTTGCTGAAGGACTGCCCGGTGGTATCGTTCTTGATCGAGACGGTGTACTCGTTGCTGCCTTCGTAAATCACCGAGGCCGAAAATACATCGCCAGCCTTTATCGACACGTCGCTGATGACGACGGTGTTGAGCGGGAAGAACTCGTACCAGACGTAAAAGTACGGTGTCTTGCCGGTGCAATCGGTATCCGTCCCAATCTGCTCTACGGTGTCGGAATCCCATCCGTCAATGCCGACCCATTCCGAGGAGTAGGTGTCCGGAGTCTTGCTGCAGTTGGGTTCGGTCACTGTCCATGACCCGTTGACCGCCGTGAAGTCGGAACCGGTCACAGCATAACCGGCCCAGCTGAGGTTATACGAAACCGTGACGTGATTCTTGGCGTCCCATTCGGGAGCCATATCCGGCAGAACTTTTCTCGGCGGGTGCTGGCGCGGGATTCTGCCATCTGGAGTGAGCAGCGAGGTCGCGCCATCCGGCGATTGCGCGAAAAGCGGCAATGTGGCAAGCGCCAATAAGATCCCAAACCATTTCGTCGTCATGGTATTCACAGCCTCCTGTTTTACCGTTGCGCGGACTTTCAAATCGCGGAGGTCGGGAAGTATACTACGGAACGCGTTTATGCCAGCTGATGAGCGGGCCTAGATCGCGCCGCCGAGACTCGAGGTTCTCTCCATCTTCAGCAATTGGGCAGCGTCTTTTTTTCAGGTGACGTTAACAGGCGGTTTGACTCATTGATCCCGCCCTGGCTTCTCCGCCTAGGGGCACACGCTTGCTGAACCGCAGTGCCACTTTGCCATCACAATCGGATAGAGCTAGGCAGGGAAAACTTGCTTCTCAACGAAAATCAAGTCGCCTTCGCTAATTGATCGAATTTTGATCGCTTCCATTCGCCACCACGGAAGGGTAGAAACCGCACTGCCACTCTGCCTACCAGAGAAACCGAAGGGCAAATGCGGACATCATGCTTCGCAGTCCTTTCTCTGTAGTGCGGTTCGAGAAGAGAAACCTGCGAATTGGCGGGCTGTTCAGGCTATTTCACAGAAACGACTGGCACACTTCCCCGCAGTGGCTGACTGCGTGGCGGAGAGGGAGGGATTCGAACCCTCGATACAGGTGTTAGCCCGTATAACGGTTTAGCAAACCGCCGCCTTCAGCCTCTCGGCCACCTCTCCGGCGTGTATTGCGGACTGCTAGGATTCTACGTCAATGAGTTGACACGCAGCAAGGTGCGCACGGGGTGGTGTAGATGCTCCAAGATGTGGCGCAGATGCTCCGGGATAGTGTCTCGCCTTAACCGTAGCCAGATTTTGTCAACGCTATGAGCATGCAAGGCCTTTGTATGCCCGGACAAAGCGGCTCGCGGGAGATTACCGAGGTGATGTCCCTTGGATATCCGCCTAAAGGCGGCTTCGGTGTAAGATCAGCGAAAGACCTCAGTTCGGAGACATCATGAAACGATTCGCTGCTTTCGTGTTGCTTGCCATCTTTAGCCTTAGCGTCGCAGCCGTGGTTCCGGCTCATGCACAGCGCATGAGCCCGCAGAAAAATGCGCGCCAGTCCAGCAGGACGGCGAAGAAGCAGCAAAAAGCGCTGAGGAAATCCGCCAAGCAACAGCGCAAAGCGACGAAGAAAGCTGCGAAAGCAGAGCGTAAGGCTAATAGGAAGGCGAATCGGAATTTGCAAAAAAGGCGCGGCCAGCGGTAGGCAGAGCACACTATTTGGCGGGGGGTGCCGCTGGAGCGACGGCGAGCCGCCAGCGCTCCGGTCATCGGCATAGTTCTTCGCCGCCGTGGACTGCTGCTCCACTCGGAATTAGAGCTTTTCCGGAGCTTGTAAAGCAGCCGTGCCCTACCCAAAACGATTTATTAAGATAGCCAGATAGCTTCTACACATACACGC
Source organism: Terriglobales bacterium (assembly GCA_049698855.1). Lineage (GTDB taxonomy): Bacteria > Acidobacteriota > Terriglobia > Terriglobales > Acidobacteriaceae > Acidiflorens. Next base: position 3,622 of record JBAVYO010000290.1, on the reverse strand, counting down.
GGGGCACACGCTGTGAGATGCCGCATAGAATCTCATAGGGAACGGTTTCTCCAAAGCGAGCCAGTTCCACCGCGTCCACCCTCTTCTCGTTATTTGCGCCAATCAGAATAACCTCATCTCCGACTGCAACTCCAGAAATATGGCCGACGTCCACCATGGTCAAATCCATCGAAACGCGGCCCACAACTGGTGCGTATTCGCCTCGCACGATCACCCGTGCACGATTCGAAAGTAGGCGCGGATAGCCATCGGCGTAGCCCACCGGAAGCACGGCGATGCGGGTACGCTCCTTTGTAATATATGTCCCCATGTAACCGACCGCTTCGCCGGCGGCAACTTCTTTCACGGTAAGAACCCGCGTCTTCCAGGTCAAAACCGGCGTAAGCGGGAGCGAATTTTCGGCGACCATTTCGCCGCCGCGCATGGTGGGGAGCGAGTATCCATAGAGAAGAATGCCCGGGCGCACCATGGTTCGCCACGTATCGGGCCGCGCGCTCACAGCGGCGGAATTGCCCATGTGCACAAGCGGCGGATGCAAGCCATGCTCCCGCAATACGGCCAGGGCTTCTTCAAAGATCTTGGTCTGGTGGGGGACGTCATCCGCGTCCAGCACTTCGGCAGAGGCGAAGTGAGTGCTCACACCTTCGAGGTGCAAGTGCTGGCACGCCGCAAGTTTTTCGCAGAGCTGCGGCAGCATGGCGATAGTCGTGCCGAGTCGGTTCATCCCGGTATCGATCTTCAAATGCACGGGCAGACTGATCTGCTGTTTTTTCGCAGCTTTTTCCAGGAGCTCAATGTGCCACGTCTCCCAAACTGTTGGGGTGAGGTTGTGCGAGACGATTCCGTCCTCCTCGCCCTTCCAGATTCCCGTCATGAGGAGAATGCGGGTCCAGATGCCGGCGCCGCGCAGGGCGCGCCCTTCAGCGGCATCGGTCACGCCGAGCCAGGGCGTGCCCTCGGCTTCCAGCGCAAGGGCGCATTCGGTAGCGCCGTGGCCGTAGCCATCGGCCTTTACCACCGCGCAAATCGCCACGCTGGAACCGACATGCTGCTGCACGGCACGGAAATTCTCGCGCAGCGTGGTGAGCGAAACTCCCGCCCACGTGCGACCGTCGAGCGCGAGCGAGCGGCGATCAGGCAGAATTAAACGATCAAGGCGAGGAGCATTCACTCTGGCGATTATAACGACCTCTTCTTTGTAGGACGCTGACGAACAAGCTTCGCCCGCGGCCTTCGGTAATGGGCGGCGGGCGAAGCGCCTCGATTCCTGCCCTAATTCCCCGCGAGCGTGAAGTTCACCGTGATCTCCGTCTCCACCTCGATCGGCTCGCCATTCAGTAGATACGGGCGATAGCGCCATTGCCTGACTGCTTCGACTGCCGCTGTGACTAGCATCGCGTGGCCATTCAAAACGGTCAGGTTCTCGATTGTCCCTGTTCTGCTGATAACGGCGCGCAATTGCACTATTCCCTGAATACGTGCCGCACGCGCCAGCGGCGGATAGTTTGGCTGCACGCGATAAATCAGGTTGCCTTCGGCCCAATGCGAAATCCGCAGTGGATGCGACTGCACAGGCGGCGGAAGCGGCGAAATCGGCATCGCGTCGCCGACCGAGTTCAGGATTCCATGCCCATTTCCTCGCACGCCAGTTCCGCCGGGAACGCCTATTTCGCGAACATCGGGAGCCGCAAGCAGATCGACATCGTTTACTGGCACGATGCTGTGAGGAATCGAGGACGGAGCGACAAATGGCGACGAGTTAACCGGGGAGGATCGAATCAGGCGACGCGCCGGTGCAGCGGGCGCGGGCGGCGCAGGCGGCGGCGCGAGAAAAGCCGGATCGAACCACGCTAGGCGCGGCGGACCTTGAATTGTGAAAAAAGGAATGAGAAGCAGCAAGCTCAGAGCAAGCGCTTGCATGGTGAACGATGCGACGGTGGTCCAGCCGCGACGGGCGGACTGATCCCAGGTAGATTCCAGCGTGTGAAACATGTTGGTTGGCATGATGTCCTCCGCAACGGGCTCGTTTGACGGTACAGACACCTCGGAAGTGAAATTTGATCCCGCGTGCAGATAGAGAAGCAGATTCCTCGCGCCAAAATCCTGCGATCGGGAATGACAATTCGTTATGGGAACACGGAAAAAGGCCGCGCTTGCGCGCGGCCTTTGTGGAAGAGCTAGCCTTAGCGAATTTCCCAAGGAACGAAAATCGTCCCCTCGCCCTTACTGTTTCGGCGGAGTTGTCGCCGCGGGCTTGGAAGCAGGCGCTGCTGGCTTCGTGCCGCTGGCTGCTGGCTTCTTTGCCGGCGTCGCAGTGGTGCTGCCAGCCGGTGGGGCCGGTACGCCAGACTGCGCGTTGTAGCCTTCAACGACCGGAGCCGTGATATCGACAGCGGGACCGTACCAGATCACCGGGCCCCGCGGCCACTGCTGAGAGGTGTCGAGGATCATGCCATAGCCATTGTCGGCGGCGTACTTGACGATGAGCGGCGCCATCTTGGTGAGGATACGATTGCCGATCTCGCCCTGCTGGCCCTGGAAATCCTCTTGCGCGTCTTGCTGCGCGCGGTCGAAGCTTTTCTGCTTGCTCTCAATCTGCTTCACGAGCTTGTCGCGTGACTCGTCGTTCAGCTTATCCTGCTGGGCGTTGAGCTGCTTCTTGAGACTGTCGATCTCGTCGGCGGTATTCTTTAGCTCGGACTGCTTGGGCTCAAACTTCTTGCTCAGCGCCTGGAAATCGCGCTGTCCTTCGTTGGAAGAGAAGATTGCCTGTTCAATGTTGATGCTGCCAACCTTCGTGCCGGTGGCCTTGATGGGGGCGCCAGCAGCCGGGGCGGCGGACGGAGCATCAGGCGGAGCGGCTTGGGCGGGAGTGGAGGCAGATTGCCCTGCCTGGGCCAGTGCAAAGAGGGAAAGACCGAGCACGGCGGCTGCGGTACGCGCAAACTTGCTGAACATTGATTTGCCGATCATTGATTTGACGCTCATAGAATTTACGATCATTGACTTGACGACCATGGATCGTTTGAACTCCTTCAGAATATTCGGGAACTTTTCAGCTTCCGGTTCGCTGGACTCTAGCCAAGCTGATGGCAACCAGGCCAATCCGGCCAGCGCAGCGAGCCGCGCAAGCGCATACGACGCCTGGTTCTTCACGCCAAACCTCAAGCGTGGATAATCACCCACAGTTCCTGGATTGGGTGCGGACAGGTCGAATTATACGGAGGGTGGGAGATGAGCGTCAAACCATAGTTTGTCAAATCATAGTTTTGCCGACCCATCGCTTGGGTGCACATCGAATTTCCGGCTGCCAGTTTTCATTAAAGCCCAGCAGCGCCAAACCGGCCCGATCCGATATACCCAGCAGGCTGCGGAAAAAGTCATTTATGGGAGCCAGAAGCCAGCCCTCAGGCGCTGAAGCGCGAATCTATTTTCAGCGCTTAGCGGCACGAGTGGAACTCGTGCCCTTCCCAAAACCGCGCCTCCTCGTGTCTTTGCTCTTCGTCTCTACTTTCTTGGTCTCCATGATCTTCGTCTTCACGCTTAAGGATGTGGGCCCGTCGGCAGGTAAGAATTCAGAAATTGGGGGGGGTACCTGTGATCTTTCAAGACGTTGTCCATT
>JBAVYO010000289.1:0-2618 GCA_049698855.1 Terriglobales bacterium | reverse complement strand
AGGAAGCGCAGTTCTTCTCCTTCGGTACCAACGATCTCACGCAAACCACATGGGGCTTCTCTCGCGACGACGTCAACAAAATCCTGCCGACTTACCTCGAACTCGGAATCATCAAGCAGGATCCATTTGCCGTTCTCGATCGTGAGGGCGTCGGGCAGTTAGTCAAGATGGCCACGGAGAAGGGCCGCAAGACGCGCCCGAACCTGAAAGTCGGCATCTGCGGCGAACACGGCGGCGAACCATCGTCGGTTGAGTTCTGCTACCAGACTGGCCTCAACTACGTTTCCTGCTCGCCGTATCGCGTTCTGACTGCTCGTCTCGCCGCAGCGCAAGCCGCAGCAAGCGAAAAGCTGAACGTGGAAGGCGGAAGAACGAAGTAACAGCGAAGAGCAGCAACAGCGAGCAATCAGCCCGAAAACAACGGCCGTATAACACAAAGCCCAGCCACGATAACTTCGCCGGCTGGGCTTTTTTGCTCTAGTACTGTGACCGGATGAATTTTACTACTGTCATCCTGAGCGAGTGCGAAGGAGCGGTAGCGACCGAGCGGGAGTCGAAGGATCCCTACTCTCTTGTCACCTGCCGCGTCGACTCGGGGAGTTCTCCCCGAACCCTCGGCGCACATGCTGCGCTCGGAATCAGGTGGCAAAACAGCGGTTACTTGCCCGTTCCCGATAGCGCGATCTTATGCGGACTCCCCTCGGCATTGTCCGTAATGGTCACACGCCCGGTCACGACTCCCGTTTTCGTTGGAGTAAACGTCACTTCAATCGCGCAGTTGGCCCCGGCCACAACGGTGCCGCCTGCCTGGCAGGAATTGCTCACGCTCTTGAGAGCAAAATTTCCGCTGATCGCTACGTTGCTGATATTCAGCGTCGCCGTGCCGCTGTTGATCAAGGTTACGGTTTTCGCCGTAGCCGTTCTGCCGACCGCTACAGTTGTCCACTTCAGCGATGCGGGACTAAGGCTCACCAATGGCGCATTTCCTCCTGCAGGCGCAAGTGCCTCGATCAGCCCCACTCCATTCGGGCTGCCCCACCCCGTTGCCAGATCGAAGCCAGGAACCGCCGTCCAGTATTGAAAATTGCCGCAACAACGGTTGTTTCCGCTGACAATGTCGTGGAACGCCGCTGCGTACTCCGAGCCCAGGCCGAGAGGATAAAGAATCGGATTGATGAATCCGAGCCTGGGATGGCCGCTGGCGACTGCCTGTTGATTGACCAGAGCCAGATAGCCCGCCCACATGGGTGCGGCGAAGCTCGTTCCGCCCCAGCCCGTCTGGCAGGCTTTCTGATCGGCACAGGTATAAAAATCGTAGTTGGCTTCGGCCGCCACATCCGGCGAGTTTCGCAGAGTGGTCGACCCGTCGTTCTCCGAGTTGATCACGCCTTTTAGTTGTTGCCACGATGGAATCGCGACCTCGTCCGTCGTGCAGTAGCCACCGCCGCCATACTTCCATGCCGTTTCCGAAGCCCATGCGCCTCCCGCGCTCGCGGTCAGCAAGTCCGTCCCGCCCACCGATGTGACGTAAGCGTCGTAGCCCGGGTAGATACAAAGGCCCGCCATATATCCGCCACTATCGCCTGCGGCTTGGAAGAAGTTTTGACCCTGCGCCGCAAATTTCTTGAAATACGGATCGTCGACCGTGGGACCCGATGGTATCCAGGTCCACGAAGAACTCAATTGTGCATCGAGGGGGTTGTGGGTGGACATCGCACTCAGGATTGCAGTGTCCGTGCGACCGACATACACGTTCACGGCAGCCAGACCCGGGGCCATGGAGATTGCCTGCGCCATGTCGAGAATCTGTTCCCGGTCGTCGCATCGATTCTTCCCGGAGTCGATGCAATCCAGGCTCATCCTACCGGCGGAAACGCCATTGACGGGCACGTTGTTGGTCTGCCCGGCATTCGCAAAGTAAGTTTGCAGGTCGGCGATGTCGTATCCATAAAATTCCAGCAAACCCACCGTTTGCCCGGCGCCAGTCAGAGTCGCCTTGCCATAGTAGGCCGCGCGCATGTCGCTCCCGCAATACGAACCGTCGGGGCACGAGCCCAATACGGCGGCTGGTTTCACCACCTTGTCCTTGTGCCGCGCCAGCGGACGCGGAATGGAATAGTTGTCGAGACCCGAGATATGCCATAACTCGAACGGGAGATCGACAGTCGGCTCCCGATCGGGCGCGTAAAAGGTCCGGTTCTCCGTCGGATGCCGATACACCCCCATCGTTACGTGAAAGGCTCTTTCCGCAGCCGAAACCGGGCCCGTCAGTTGCACATCCATCGCATCGCGCGAGCCCCCAACAACCTTCAGGCCATTCGCCTCCGCGAATCGTACGACCGCGTCGTAATCTTCCTGGCTCGGCCCGAATCTCTCTGTAAACTCCTGCACCGTGACGAAGCGCCGGTACGAGGGACTTGAAGAATCGTAGAGTTCCTCCAGAAAATTATCCAGTTCGGCCGGATTACGCAGCGCGAGGACGACATCGAAGCGCAAAGTCTGGGACGCGGGCACCCGTTCGAGCATCGCCGCTTGGCCGCTCTCCACGGCTTCGCGCACATGGCGTGTTTTTAGCGGCAGAGGCTGAGCTTGGCAAACCAGGCTCACACACGATAATG
>JBAVYO010000288.1:0-4772 GCA_049698855.1 Terriglobales bacterium | reverse complement strand
ACCCCGGCGATGTCGCTGTGCCGTTCGCCGAACGGGAGCCGATAGCGTTTCATGTGCCTGGCCATTATGACCGCTTTGCCCCTCCGAACCCAAAGCTCACCGGGCGCATTATTCTCGCCAAAGACTTTGACCTAGTGCTCGGCACCGGCTCCACGATTTACTTGAACGTGGGCACCAACCAGGGTGTGAAGGCGGGCGACTACTTCCGAGTGATGCGCTCCTACACGGCGACGCTGCAAAATCCTGTCGATTCGCTCTCCTTTAAAGCACAAACATCCGAAGACACGCAGAAGCGGCCAGCCACGTTCGAGGCTAACTTCCTTACAAGAACCAACGGCCCGAATATTCATGTTGGCGACATGCCGAAGCGCGTGGTCGGCGAAGTGGTCGTCATGAGCACCACTCCGACCTCCTCGGCCGCGATGCTCGTTTTTTCGTTCGAGGATGTTTACGCCGGTGACAATGTGGAACTCGACCAGCAGGAATAAACAAAAATTAAAGATTGGATTGGATCGGGGAGACTGCGGTCTCCCCTTCTTCTTGGTTCAAGATGATTGAATTCCCACTGTGGGAAGGCTCGCGGCTCATTGTCGCGCCTCACGATGGTCGCGCGGCCAGCCCGGAAGGCGGTCTTTTTCGTCTGAGTTTTCAGGGAAACACGTTATGCGGACGAGGGACCCGCGGGCAAAGAATTAGTACTAGAGTCTAACGGTAAAAGATAATCCGCGAATCTCCCGGGATCAGGCCACCCGCCACCAACACCGCCACCACGACTAAAGCGAGTTCCATAGGCCCTCCGGTCGAACAGCCAGCGTTCAGCTTACGGATTTTTGCCGAAACGACAAGGGTACTAACGTGCCATCTCCAAACGTACCCAGCCAAACGACTACGACTCTCTGTCACATAAGATGCGTGTTTTGCGGATGACGTGAAGGAAAGGAAGGGTTATCCTCCGCAGGCGACGATGGCGTCTGCCAGCCGGGCCGCATCGCTGGCTACCTTCACATTGTGCGTCCGGAGAATATGCGCGCCTTTCAGAATGAGGATCGACTCCGCAGCCAGCGTCCCGTAGACGCGCTCCCCAATTGGCGCGTCATTACCGTCCCTTGCCAGCGCACGTCCGAGGAACGACTTTCGCGAGACTCCCGCCAGCAGCGGGAACCCCATCTGCTGCAATTCGGCAAAATGTGCGAGCAGCGGATAATTCTCCTCGAGCTTCTTGCCGAACCCGAAACCGGGATCGAGCACGAGATGATCGCGCTTGACGCCCGCCAGCGTGGCCGCCTCGGCGAACTGGCGCAACTCGCGCTTCACCAGCAAAACGGGATCTCCGATAGGCGGGAGATCACGCCACTCCTCCGGCCGCCCGCGCGTGTGCATCAGCACGGCCCCGACCTTCAACTCGGCGAGCGTTTTCGCCATCTTCGGATCCCATCGGAACCCGCTGATGTCGTTCACAATCTCGCATCCTTCCTCCACCGCCGCCCGGGCCACGCTCGCCTTATATGTGTCGACGCTAATGACCGCCTGCGGACGCCGCTTCTTCAGGTCGCGGATCACCGGGACAACCCGTTTCCGCTCTTCTTCCTCCGAAACCGGCGCTGCCTGAACCTGCCGCGCAACGTCTTCCGTCGGATCTCCGGCACCCATTACGTTCGCGCCGGGCCGGGTCGATTCCCCGCCGACGTCAATAATGGCTGCCCCTTCATCGAGCAACTGCTCGGCATAAGCCACAGCTTTGCCCGCGTCGAAATGAAGGCCGCCGTCCGAAAAGGAATCGGGCGTCACATTTACAACGCCCATGATGAGCGTGTGCCGGCCCAGTTCAAGGACGCGAGAGCCAATCTTCCACTGAAAAATAGCCCGCATGGTTAGCCGTAGTTGCCGCCTGTACCTTTGCCGTTGCTAGTGTCGCGATTCTTAAACGATCCGTTTTTCCAATGCTACAATCTCTGCGATGTTACGCCGTCCGGCAGTTGCGCGTCTGGTAGTAATGCTGATGCTCGCCGTTGCGCCGCTTTTCGCGGCGCCGGGCGCGGCGTCGGGCCCGGGTGCTACGCCGCTCGCAGAGCGCATTTCGGCACTGCTGAATTCTCCTGATCTTGCCCATGGTTTCTGGGGTATCGAAGTGGTTTCGCTGACGACCGGCGAAACGATCTACTCGCAGAATTCCGGCAAGCTCTTTACACCCGCTTCGAACACCAAACTGTTCACCACGGCGGCCGCGCTCGCATTGATCGGTCCCGATTACAAATTCCGCACCACCGTCGAAACCACGGGAACGCTGGACCGCTATGGGCGGTTGAATGGGGACTTGACGCTCGTTGGCCATGGCGATCCCAATCTCTCCGGCCGCGAACTTCCATACGATCAGCGCACGCAGCGCGCCGACGATCCCATCCAGGCGCTGGAATCGCTGGCCGACGCGCTCGTGCAAAAAGGCGTGAAATTCATTGACGGCGATATCGTGGCCGACGATTCCTACTTCGCCTTCGAGCGCTACGGTGAAGGCTGGAGTCAGGACGATTTGGTGTGGGCCGATGGCGCACCAGTTTCCGCGCTCACCATCAATGACAACGTGGTGTTCGTGAACATCCTGCCCGCCGACCGTGCCGGCGAAAAGGCTTTCGTTAGCCTCAAGCCGGCTACCGACTATTACCGGATCGACAATCGCATCGTCACAACCCCTGCGGGCACGGGCCGAAAGTTCTTCGTGAACCGTGAACCCGGTTCCACAACCGTGACGCTCTGGGGCAACTTGGCGCTCGATGACCCCGGCACGAATGAAGCCCTGGCCATCGAAGATCCCGCCGAGTTTGCCGCTGGACTTTTTCGCGCTCTCCTGGAAAAACGCGGCATCGTCGTTTATGGTCATCAACGCACACGGCACACTGAACTGGCCAGCCTTTCCACTTTCACGGCCACCGCGATTGCGCCTTCGCACGGAGGCGATGGCGGCGCGCGTCCGCTGAAAACCGACCAGCCGATCCTGCTCGCAAGTTATGACTCGAAGCCGCTGCTGGAAGACTTGCGCGTCATCAACAAGGTCAGCCAAAACCTGCACGCGGAAATCCTGCTTCGCCTGCTGGGCCGCGAGCGTGGCACCGCCGGCACGGTCGAAGGCGGGCTGGAAGTGCTGCGCGGATTTCTGACGCAGGCAGGCATCGCGAACGACCAATACGTTTTTTACGATGGCTCCGGCTTGTCGCGGCAAAATCTAGTCACCCCGCATGCCATCGTGCAATTGTTGCGCTACGCGTCACCGCAGCCGTGGGGCGCCGCCTACAAGTCGAGCCTGCCGGTTGCGGGTGTGGATGGATCGCTTTCCGAACGCCTGAAAGATGCTCGCCTCGAGAAGCGCGTCCTGGCCAAGACCGGATCGCTGGGAGGGGTCAAAACGCTTTCCGGTTACGCGACCACCGATAGCGGCCAGACGGTCGCTTTTTCCATTCTTTCGAACAATCTGAATCTTCCCGCCAAGCGCGTAACGGACACAATCGATGGAATCGTCGAAGCGATTGTAGAGACCGCGCGTGTACCACGATAGAGCGGGATTTGCTTCGCACCAGGCGCGCCGTTCAACGACTTGGATCGAAGGTAATCAGAACCTCAATCAGGCTCTGGGAGGATTTGGGCGAGTATCTCCACTGTACTGCGGCCGCGGCAGCCGCCTCTCCCAAAGCCGCATCGCCGCCGAGAACCTCCACGCTCTCGACGATTCCGGCGGGCGCGACTGTCAGGCGCAAGCGCACCGTCCCGCCGATGGAATGCGACCGCAGCACCTCGGGATAGTCCGGTTCTACTCGGGAGATCAAGGTACGCTCAGAACTGTTGTCGCTGACCACGGCCAGAGTTCGAACTCCGTCGCTGCCGGCTTCCGGGCTGACGTATCCGATGGCTCCGCGGGTCTTGGCGACATACGCAATGATTTCAGTATCGGATTCCAGGACCTTAGGCATGGAACCACGGCCAGTGAAAACCAGGCTGCGGTAGTAAGTCTGCAAGTCGTCGTCGGTCCGGCCCAGATATAAGCGCAGGAAGGCATCGTGCGCCGGACCACTTCGTGCGAGCACAGGCTCAACGTGGCTCCCACCCAGGGATTTTCTTTCTTTGAGAAATACGCTCCTAAGCTCGCTTGCCGAAATAGAGTCCAATTTTAAATTGGGGTTGGCAATCATTTTCACGCTCTGCGCCCAGGCACCCAGCCCCAATGCCAGCACTACGCCTGTGGCAATCAGAGGAAGTCGTAGTTTATTCATTGCGGCTCTCACTTTACTTTTCGCACCTCGCCCTAAAAGGCAAAGCCGGTTCTCACAATCAACGCATTCGTGTTGGGTTTGAAACCGCCTGGGTTCACTTGGGGATAGAAGCCGTCCGGATACACACCCACGCCAACCCCGTCCATAAAATGGCCCTCCAGCTTCACGTTCCAATAGCGGTCCAGATTGAGCCGTGCGGCAACGGCCTTGTCATAAATATGATTTTGAGGAAGGCTGGTGTCAGGCTGGCTGCCAATGAGTGCGGCACCGGGGCCGGTAAGGATGCTGGTCGCGGTATATCGCGAATAATACGAGCCAACCTGTAGTCTTCTGGCGACGCGATAGACTCCAGCCACGTACCAACCCCTGACATCGTCCGCAACGTCGACGGTTGGGAGGTAGGACTCGTCGCTCACGTAGCGGCGATACTCGGCGTCGAGGCGCAGCTTCCCTGCCGAGAATTGGCTATAGAACTGGTTGGTCCAGTCGGTCGTTGTCGAAATCCGATAGGGT
>JBAVYO010000287.1:0-5505 GCA_049698855.1 Terriglobales bacterium | reverse complement strand
TAGTACTGGGCCAGAGTCAGGTAGACGTCAGGGTTGTTCGGCTCCTTTTGGACAAGGAGGTCGAGTTGCTCCTTGGCATCGGGATACTGATGCCCGAAGATCATCAGCTTCGCCATTTCCAGGCGGGCGGCGTAATTGTGAGGCTCATTCTGGATGGTAGTCGACAGTTCCTGGTAGGCGTCCGGCCATTGCCCCAGCTTCAGGTCGACCAGCGCCATGCGGTAATGGGCCGTGGCAAGATGCGAGTCTAAGTGGAGCGCGTTCTGAAATTGGATTCCGGCTTCACGGTATTGCCCCTTTTCAAAGTAACGCTGGCCGCTCTCCAGATATTTCAGCTTGGCCTTTTGGGGATTCGAGCATGCTGTCAGCACTCCCAAAAGGCAAATGGCCGCCGCCACATAACGAAAATGTGATGTCGTCGTCTTACGCATATCTTTTGCCACACCTCGGCTCCCGGAATCGTCTGTTGATGTCCTGTTATGCAATGCTGTTATGAAAAAGATTACTCTTCAGAGGGTCAAAGGAAAAGTTACTGCCGGTATTATCGCAGACGCCGCTCTGAGGGCCGTGGGAATGCGCTTCGCGGACGACCCCGGAGTGGCCGCCGGAGACTGTCCTTTCGCTTTACCTTCTCGCTTTGCGTTCTCGCTATACTGGGAGCATATTTTTCTCTGCCGTTTTTCGAATGACCATCCCGCTTGCGAACCCGGCCCTCACCCAGTCTGCCGACGAGACAATCTCGTTCGGGCGGGCGCTGGCCGCCGAGCTTTCTCCTCCACTGATCGTACTGTTGCGTGGCGACCTGGGTGCCGGCAAGACCACGCTGGTCAAGGGAATTGCCGAAGGCTTCGAGGCCGCGTCCGCCGACCAGGTCACCAGCCCCACTTTCACCCTGGTTCACGAGTACCGGTCGGCTCGTGCCGACCTCTACCACATCGATCTTTACCGCATCGATACCGAGCGTGAACTGGACACCCTAGGACTCGACGACCTGCTCGCTCCCAACAGCATCTTACTGATAGAGTGGGGAGAGAAGTTTCCTCGCTTGCAGCGCGATTGGAACATGGAAATTACGCTTGAGCGGCCAGAGCACGACCGAGCGGGGGAATCCGAACGCAGAATCCGGTGGACCACCCGTTGATAGCGGAGTCTGTTTGCGGAGTGTGGACCGTCCAAAAGTAGATTGCCAACGTCTCGGCGGCGCATCTCAATAATCGAACCTGGAGCCATAATCAACTTGAAATCAGGCTATCTCGCACTTGTGGGCCTGCTGACCGTGTCGCTGTGGTCTTCTGCGACTCTTTGCGCAGGTCAAAGCACCCCAGGGACTCAAGACGCTGCCCAATCCGCCCAACCGCCATCGAGCAGTCCTACGAAGCAGGACACACCCAAAGGCCAAGCGACGAGCCAGAGTAATTCGCAGGATAAAAACAGCCCAGTTCTGCAAGATACAGAGAAGAAGAACGACCGGATGTTTTACGTGATGCCGAACTACTTGACGGTCAATGGTCACGTGCCGCCGGTCTCCTGGAAAGAAAAATTCGCCATGGCGGCAAAGGGTTCCTTCGATCCCTATGAATTCACAATAATCGGCATCGTGGCAGGCATCCGCCAGGCGGAAAATTCCGATCCGGCGTTCGGCCAAGGAATGCAGGGGTATGGGAAGCGTTATGGGGCCGCGTTCACCGATCAGGTGGATGGCAATATCATGGTGGGTGGCGTTTACCCCACGATACTAAAAATAGATCCTCGCTATTTCCGATTGGGCACAGGCACATTTCCCCACCGTTTTGGCTATGCCATTAGTCGTATTTTCGTCGCTCGAAAAGATTCCGGCTCGAATATGTTCAACGTTCCAGAATTTGCGGGCAATGCAACCGCGATTGCCATTTCCAATGTCTATTATCCCGCCGCCGATCGAACCGTTTCAGGGAATCTCAACAACTGGGGAGTGCAAATGGGACTCGATGCCTTTGGAAATGAGCTAAAGGAGTTTTGGCCCGACGTGCACCGCTATTTGCAGAGACACGCCCGCCACTTGCAGAAGGGGTCGAGCGAGTGACCTTTTCCAATCCAGAATTTGCACTTACTCGCCCGGAGTGCATCCAATCTTAAGTTCCAACAATCCAACGTTGGTGGGGGAAGGATTTGAAAACAATTCGATTGTTTTGGATGGCGGCAGCGCTGGCGGTGACGTTGGGAACTTCGTCTCTTCAAGCCTGGGGACAAACAAGTCCGCAAGGACAATCCCAGGAAGCGACAGTACGCGGGCTGGACAATGTTTCATTGCTCACTCAAGACGCTCAGCAGCCAAGCGCAACAACAGATGAAAAATCTTCCCTGCCGGACGCGCCCACATCCAAGGTCAACCCCGCAGATTCGAATACCGATGGTCAGACTGGCAAACAACCAAAGAGGATTCTGGGAATCATCCCGAATTTTCGTGCTGTCAGTGCCAATACGCAACTGCCTCCATTGAGTTTCAAGAGTGAACTCTGGCTGGCTACCCAGGATACGTTCGACTACTCGGATGTCATTTTCGTGGGTGGGCTGGCCGGAATTGCCATGGCCGGCAAATCGCAGCCGGTCTTTGGGCAAGGTGCCGAGGGCTTCGGTAAATACTACTGGCACATCTTTGTCGACGGCGCTATAGAAAACTACATGACGGAAGCGATCGTGCCAGCGGCCACAAGAGAAGACCCGAGATACTACACACTGGGCAAAGGCGGATTCATGAAGCGGACTGGCTATGCGGCAAGCCGGCTCTTCATCACCAGGACCAACGCGGGAAAGAGCACCTTTAATTTGTCGGAGATCGTGGGGGCAGGAGCCGCTGCCGGCATCGGCAACGTGTATTACCCGGCCGAATACAACCCCTGGGTGAAAACGTATCAACGTTGGGGAACGCAGGTGGGCTTGGACGGCGTGTTCAACATACTAAAAGAGTTCTGGCCCGACATCAATCAAGCGGTGTTTCACGGAAAATACTAATCTCCAATGCCCAGCAACATCGAAGCCTCTATCAGAAGAGTCACCGCTGCCGATATCGCAGTCGGTCTGATTTGCGCCGACCGTGACGGCAATCGCGTTCGTATAGATTCCGTCGACCACAATGCGGCTAAGCTTTCCTATCACTTTCTCAATGATGAGCTGCGCGTGCAGGAAGGAATTCAGGAACTGTCGATTGCGGAGTTTCTTTCGCAGCGCTGGCGTATCGCCGGTTCCGGCAGCCCATAGATACGTGACTGATTAATGCGGCAAATAACCGGCTTCCAACGTTTGCAGCAGGTAAACAGTTCACCCCTCGCGGCGCCGCGCATACAAAATCGCGTCCTCGCCCGGATCACGATAATAGGCTCGGCGCCGGCCTACCTCACGCAAGCCGCATTTTTCGTATAGCGCTCGCGCGGGTGCGTTCGATTCGCGCACTTCGAGCAGGATCGCCGTTCCAGCTTCGTTGTTGCATTTGTCGATCAGCGCCTGCATGAGGGTTTCGCCAATGCTGTGGCGGCGAAACGCGTTGCCGACGACTACGTTTTCTATCTCCCATTCTCCGGCGACAACGCGGGCGCAGAGAAATCCGCAGACCTTTTCTGCCACCTCGGCAACGATCAGGACGCCGTCGCTTATGCGGTTCTCGTATTGATCGGCCGACCAGTGCGCCGCCAACCGAGCGTCCTGTTCGATGACGAGAATGGCCTGTATGTCATCGGCTGCGGCTTGGCGGATAGAGATAGGCATGCGGTGTCCTACCTTTTCGGTTGCGAAAAGATTTCGGCGTCGGAGCGGCGAATGTAGTTGGCATCTAGTTCCTGCGCTGCGGTGGTATTGCCGCTTTGGATTCGTTCCCAGCCCAGGCTAGCTATGAAGGCGATATCGGGATAGGGGATAAGCTCGCACGCGATGCCCGCAGCATTAAGAGCGGCCGCTAAACCGGATTCGGGAGTGACGACGGCTTTTCCTTTGGCTTCCGCGAGGAACTCCTCGCGACTCAGCAGGCGTTCACTGCGTATGTGCGCATGTGTGTCACATCCCTCGGCACCGATTTCGTAGTCGCCGACATAGACTTCAGTCCGGCCAGCATCGAGAGCCGCAAGCACACTTCCGCCTGCGCGGCCTGATCGCGCCACCGCTTCGAGCAGTGAGACTGTGGCAATCCGCTTTTGCAAACCCTCTGCCAATCCCTTGATCGCGGCCAAGCCGACGCGCAGGCCGGTGAACGATCCCGGACCAGAGACCGCTGCAAACGCTGCCAAATCTTTTTTGCTGAATCCGTGTTTATCGAGGAGCGCGGAAATCTGCGGGATGAGTTGCGCGGAGAATGTGCCACCGGCTAAGGGCACACTTTCCACGATCTCGACGTCCGCTCGGCCAGCCGTTACCCGCGCCAGCGCCACGTTGCCATTCTTGCCGGATGTGTCAACCGCGAGCAGAAGTTGGGACATTTTGGAATTTGTGATTGGTAATTTGTAATTGGAAATCTGTGACCTGTATTTTTAGAACCCTTTGCGTCCGATGTGTACCTTCCACATCTCAAATTACAAATTACCAGTTGCCCATTATTCGCAACGGGCTTTGCAGCGACGCTTTCACTTCGAGGTCACCCGCTCTGCTCCGCCCACAATTTCTTCCACCAGCGAATACGGGTCGCGCTTATGTTCCGCGATCTCGGCCGCGTAGCGGTCCAGGCTCCCGCTATCGATGTGCGCGCGCGCTTTTTCAAGCATGGCATCGCGCATCATCTCGACCAGGCGTTCGCGCCAGTTTTCCACGTTTTTCTGGAACAGCAGATTATTCTTTTTTAGATAGCTCTCGTAATTGACGATGGCCGCGGCTAATTCCTCGGTGCCTGTCCCATCGCTCGCGACCGTTTTCACGATTGGCGGAGTCCATCCATCTTTTCGCATATCGAGCGATTGCATGGCTCGTATCTCGCGCTCCACACGCTCGGCGCCTTCGCGGTCGCTTTTGTTGATGACAAAGATGTCGGCGATCTCCATGATACCGGCCTTGATCGTCTGCACATCGTCGCCCATGCCGGGCACGAGTATGACGATCGTGATTTCCGCCAGCCGCACAATATCGACTTCATCCTGGCCCACTCCAACGGTCTCAATCAGAATGCGGTCACGGCCCGAGGCATCGAGCACCGTTGCAACATCGGCGGTGGTGCGAGCTAAGCCACCCAGCGATCCGCGCGTAGCCATGCTGCGGATAAAAATCCCGGGATCTGCGTGATGGTCCTGCATCCGTATGCGATCTCCGAGAATCGCGCCACCCGTGTAGGGGCTCGTGGGATCGACTGCGATGATGCCGACGGTTTGGTTCTCTTTGCGATAGTGCTTTGCGAGTTGATCGACCAGCGTGCTCTTTCCTGCGCCCGGCGGGCCGGTGAGGCCAATGGTCCGCGCGTGGCCGGTGTGCGGGAAGAGCATTTTGAGCAAATCCGCCGACTCGGAGCGCCGGTTCTCGACGATGGAAATGGCGCGGGCGAGGGTACGTGGG
>JBAVYO010000286.1:0-30620 GCA_049698855.1 Terriglobales bacterium | reverse complement strand
GTTCCCGTTCAGGCCGATCGTGCTCAGATTAAACAGTACGCCGTCGTAATTCTTGCCTTCGGTCGGAGGAAACAGGTCGTTGCCGTCCACGATCACATCGAGCAGGGTAGTGCTGGATCCGGAGTAGTTGATGGTCACCGTGTGGACGTTGCCATCCGCCAGGTTGATCGGGGTCGCCAACTGCGTAAGGTCGGTGACTGCGAGTGAGCAACTTGGATCCACGCTGTTCGGACCGGTGCCGGAGCAGTTCTGGATGGTAACGTCGCTGCCGCTCGGGTCGATGCCCACGTTCTGGTAGGTGTTGAACTCGACGGCCAAGCTGTTCGCGATGCCCCCGGTCGTGGGAGCGCAGCCGATCAGAGTGTCGTCACCAAACCCGATGCCGCAACCGTCAGGGCCCAGGGCATTCGCCGCCGAATTTTGAATCAGGAAGGCAAAACCGTCCGCGTTGCCGCTTCCGCCAGCGGTCGTCCCGCCGAGTTGAAACGTGAACGTGGTCGAGAAGGCGCCGGTCGCGGACTGCTGCGTGTTGTACCAGGCAGACCCCGCCGTGAAGAACTGATTCGGCGTGAGCCGCAAGACGTTCGTTACTCCTGTCGGCGGCGGCGGTGTGGGCGGATAGAACCCCGGGTACCCAGGGTCGGCGCCATTGTTAGTCAACGTAAGACAACTCTGGTTCGAACTGAAATCCGGACTAAAGTTGGGAGAAGTAGGGCAGCCTTGTGCCCAGGCGACCGCGCTCCCCGCAACAAGCAAGGCTGCGGTTGCAGCCAAGACCAACAATCTCGTGATTCGTATCTGCATAATTCTCTCCTCGACAAGTTCTTAACGGTCGTGCCTGGCTTGTGACATGAACCTCAAATTTGGGCGAAACAAATCACGGTTTCGCGTAGGGTTGTATCCTCAAATGTTCTTAGCGGTGTTCCGCATGTGCAATCGGAGGGACACATCCAGCTAAGAACTGGAAATTGTTTTTCGTGCGTTGTTCTGAATTCGCGGAGTGGCAAAGCCGGAACTGTTGAACCTGAAAGTCGCGTCAATCGCCGTTTCTCATCATGCCATCCTCGAAAGAACGCTCACCCGACTGAACGAGTCTGCTATTGAAAGGCTCGCCTGTCAATAGAACTCAGGTCAAATATTCAACAAACCTGAACCGCGGGGAGGGCTAGTTCGTTTGGTGTACCACTAAAGTCGCATAATGCACATAAGCAAGATCGGTTCGAGGCGCAACTCGAGAGCAAGTCGCCCGACGACTTTCCATAAAAGCTCCTCAGAGATCCTCCTCAAAGATATTGGCCGCATTTTTCAAGAGCTCTCTGAGAGACAGACGCCTGGGCCACTCTTGAGTCGCGGTGTCTATATCGATTTTATAAACGATATGCTGCGGCTCAGACTTCGGGATCGATCTCACGAAAATGGAAATCCCCATGCCTTTGCTGCGTCCCAATACAGTGAACCTCGGATTGTCTTTGTACGATTCAAACTCGATACTCGTCTTAATTTCACTCATGCCGAGGAGGCCTAGTTCATGCCGGAGCAGGAAACAGTCGAGCGAGCTCAAGAAGACGCACGTGAAGGCAAATCACCATCCACTCAAGCGGGAGAATTTGTTCGGGAAGAAATGCATCACGTTCGAGAGGGCAAGCATGGCGCGAATTCGCCACAGCAAGCTATTGCCATCGGACTCTCGAAAGCTCGCCGTGCTGGAGTGAAGTTAGAGGCTCCGAAGGGGCCAACTTCCATACGGGAGAAGGCCGAACACGATATCGCGACCGGGGAGAATCCTCAACACAAGACTTCTCGCAGGCGGTCACGAGCAACATCCCGAGCACTCAAGAAACAACCCAGAAGCACGGCAAGCAGGCAGGCACTTTCGCAGCAGGCCAAGAAGAGTTCGGCAAAGCGGGGCAAACGAGTTCGCAGTGCGGCCGCTCTGAAGGCCGCGCGCACCCGGAAGACGGCGTGATTTCCTGAGCGTTGCCGCCAAGCGGACGCGACTTCGCAAGAAAGCGCCGACAGTGTCATTTCAAACCGAGAGGAAAATATACCGCATTGGCGTTCTCGGACAAGTCTGGTCGATTCTGGGATTGTATGTACGAAGCCAGAGCGATTGGACAGAACCACGGTGCTACTGCTGGTTGGCGATGCCCATGATCGCAATTAAGAAAATCACCAGTAGAGGGACGAAAATCGCGATGCTGCTTCCCAGCAGTACGATTTCACTGAGCAGGTCGGGCTTCATCAGATCGCTGCGACGCATTGTATCTTCTCCAAAATCACGGTTCAGTGTTTTCATTCGCAATGTCTCATGCTTAAATTGCTGCACGGTTGCTGCATACTTCTAAGTTTCCGCAAGCACCTAAGCCGCTGGAACGGCACGGCCGTGCGCGACATACTTTCTCTAAAATGTGCTTCAGAAATATGTTCTTGGCTCTGAAGAAGAGGCCCTCAGGGGCTAAAGCCCCGCATATTTCCAAACCCTAAATAGCACTTCTAAAGCCGCGCCCTACTCTATCTGTGGAACACTCTATAGTCTTCCCATAAGTAACAGTACAAGAACGACCACAAATACGAGACCGAGGCCGCCGCTAGGATAGTAGCCCCACCCTGTGCTGTAAGGCCACGTAGGCAATGCTCCGATCAGAAGTAACAACAAAATGACAATGAGAATAGTGGACATGGGAAACGCTCCTTTTACCCTTTTGAGGCCAAAAGAAACTTGAGGTGACGCCAAGCTCGGTAAGCTTCTTGGTCCTCTTGCCGCAAGATTAGTTGCTGCCTGGCCGCATAGGGTTGG
This sequence comes from Terriglobales bacterium, assembly GCA_049698855.1. Classification (GTDB taxonomy): domain Bacteria; phylum Acidobacteriota; class Terriglobia; order Terriglobales; family Acidobacteriaceae; genus Acidiflorens. Next base: position 27,823 of record JBAVYO010000286.1, on the reverse strand, counting down.
TCTGGAGCAAAACAATTCGATTGTCAAATGCGTCTTTGGCGGATCTACATTCACTTAATTGAGCGCTTGCAGGATTTACCCGGTCGACGGATTGCGCCCGGAGTTCTTAGCATCCAGTTATCGAGCATTCGAATGATTTCATCGCTCGGATGTGGGATACGGTTGCCCACCACCATGCTGGCGATGAATGCGGAATTGAATCCATGTGGAGAAAACAAACTCAATGAGATATCGAGCCTTGTGTCTAGTGTTGCTGTTGTTCTGTGGAACAAACATGTTAATTGCCCAGAGCACGAGTTCTGCCGACCACATCGAGGTCGGTGCGTTCGCCGATTACTTCAACCTAAGCCGAACAGCACCACATATCAACTTTGTCGGAGTTGGTGGCCGGCTCAGTGTCAATGTTCAGCGATACGTGCAGCTCGAAGCGGAAATGAGTTATGATTTCGAGCGAAACTTCACCAGTACCTATTCCAATGGTGTAACCACGCAATTCGTGAGAAGCCAGGTTCGTCCGCTTACGGCTATGTTCGGTCCGAAGTTTCAAACCAACGCGGGGGCGTTTCGAGCGTTTGCCACCGTTAAAGGCGGGTTCATTAACTTCTCGACGAGCAACCAGAATGCGCCTTCAGGTTTCCAGGGCGGTATAGGCGCGGTGACTTCAGGTGACACTCGCGCAGCTTTCTATCCGGGAGTTGGTCTTGAAGGATTCTGGGGACCGATTGGGCTTCGCGCCGATGTGGGCGACGAGCTCTACTTCGATAACGGCACGCGGAACAATCTGAAAGCCACGTTTGGGCCGGTTGTTCGTTTTTAGGCACTCGCGAGTGGGCTTCGGGATGAGCGTAGAAGAGCAAAAAGGGGCGATTGCAAGACTGGAGGCATATCGTCCCTCTGTATCACAATGTGCACTTATTGGCAGCGATTCTGCCGGTTGGAAAACCTCCCAACAATCCCGTCGTTCACGCATATCCGAATCTGTCTTCGGTCCATCCCCAACAGGCGTTTTAGGCATCTGATTAGTGCTCGAACTTCTGACGGCAAACCAGCCTCAGGGTGCGGGCATACAAACTTCTAAGTCTGGAGAAATCCCATGAAAACTCTGGCGAATGTATTTGCGGCCGTCTCGATCGCAGTGATTGTTTCTATCTGCGGCCTGGCGCAAGATGTGAAGACGGATTACGACCATCACGCTAATTTCGCGCAGTACCATACTTACTACTGGGAAAAAGTGAAGACGTCAGATCCGCTTTGGCAGAGCCGTATTCAAGAGGCGGTCGACCGTGACTTGCAATCCAAGGGTTGGCAACGGGTCGATAATGGCGGCGACGTCGCCATTACAGCAGTCGGAAGCGCGAAGGACCAGCAGGAGTATCAGACGTTTTACGACGGGTTGGGTGGATGGCGGTGGGGCGGTTTTGGCGAGACGACGACCCAAGTGCAGAATTATAGGGTCGGTTCACTTGTCCTCGACTTGTATGACGCCCACCAAAAGCAACTGATCTGGCGTGGCGTATCCAGTGACACGCTTTCGGATAAGCCGGAAAAGAACGAGAAGAAACTGGACAAAGCAGTTGACAAAATGCTGGGTCATTTTCCGCCGAAGTAGCGGTTTTGCTTTTCACATAGTTTCAAGCTGAATACTCCCCAGGGAAACGCCAGCTAAGAGCCGCGGCCGACCGATTAGTCGCGAGCAATCATGCGGTCGCCGGCGGACGCGAGGATTTCCGGCGCTTAGCCTTCGGTCCCGGTTGCTCGCGCTGGCCGAAACTTGCCGGCCCCTCCAGCAATATCGTTCACCTTGCTCTTCACATCTGCGGCCTTGTCGCGCAATACCGCCCGCGCTTCCCGTCCAGAGACGGGAGCGAACAACATCCCGACTCCAACGCCAACACCCACGCCGCCCACAAAGCTCATCACCGGTACAACCCAATCGTTGTTTCCTTGCCATGCATTCCGCAGGTCGTCCAGGCGATCCGTTGTCTCCTCGAACTTCTGTTTCATCGTGTCGCCGACATCTTCCGCGCGCTCTTTGACCCGATCGTTAATAGCGGCCCACAACTTCGCGTCGGTTAGAAGAAGTCCGCATTTCAGAGCAAATCTTGCCCACTGCTTCGCCGTAGTCTCGTTTCGAAATGTTCGCATAATGTTTGTTCTCCTCGGATGAAAGCTACGGTATGTATAAACATCGAGGTGGAGTTGCCGCCATCCGTCGCGTCGTGTAGTGGGGACGGAAAATCCATGTACACTGTTGTCCGTTCTGCAAAACAAGAGCGAGACAAGTGCATCAGCGCGAAAGGTGGAGTTGGAGGCCGTATGATTCGATCACGTTTACGGAATTCTTTTGTGCAAGGATCCTTGGCTGCTGTTCTAGTCTTGGTCTGGTTCTCGACTCTATTGGTGGGCCAGACTGCAAAGCCGAAGCTTACGCTCGATGAATTTTTTAATTCTGTCTCCTTCGATTCGGTCAAGCTTTCGCCCGACGGAAATTCCGTGCTCATTGCCACGGAAAGGCCGGATTGGGAGCAACAGATTTTTCGAAAGGAACTCTGGCTCTATCGCATCTCGGGCGGATCGGGAACATTGGTGCAGCTCACGGAGTCGGGCCGCGATAAGGAACCGGAGTGGTCTCCAAACGGACAATGGATCGCCTTTCTCTCTGAGCGCAAAGCTGCGGCTGGCAAGTCGGATGACGACGGGGGCGACGAAAGCGACAAGGAGATTGCGCAGCTTTACTTGATTTCTCCGAATGGAGGCGAGGCCTTCTCGCTGACATCGAGCAGCGAAGAAGTTCATTCATTTGCATGGGCTGCGGATTCCAAATCAATTTATTTCGCGACTCGCCAGCCTTGGTCAAAAGAGCAGACCGACGATCACAAGAAGAACTGGAAGGATGTGGTCCAGTATCGCGGAGACGAACGCGGCGATGCGATCTTCCGCTTGGATCTAGACGAGGCCCTGGCAAGGCATCGCGCGGCAGAGTCGCGAGAAATCTCCGATACGGAGAAAGATTCGAATGTCATGCCGGGAGCCGTCCCAATCGCTCGCGCACCGCTGCGCGTGGACCAGATGACGATAGCGCGGGACGGGAAGAAGCTTGCCTTTGTGAGTAATTCGGTGTCGCAGCGCCAGGAGAAAACCGGAGACATCGAGATTTATCTTGTGAGCTTCCCGAGCACAGCGACTTCAACGCCTAAGAGCGTGGGTGAAATTAAGAGCGCTGGCGAAATCACAGCGCCCGCCGCCGCGTTGGCGCCCTGTGCGCAAAATCCTTCCACCCAAAGTCCTTCAACCCAGAATTCTTCAACCCAGAATCCAAATTCGTCCGCAGGATCTGAATCAGCCCCGTGCCGCCTCACTCAAAATGAAGCCGTCGAATTGAATCTACAGTGGGCGGAAGACAATCGCCATTTGTTTTTTCAGATCAATCTCGGCTCGATCGAAAAAAAGTATGAAGATCCGCAGCCCCGGCTCTATTCGGTTAATGCGGATTCGGGCGCCGTCACGCGGTGGTTTGCGCAATTTCCGGGCGAGGTCGTCAAGTATACGGCGATGCCCGATGGATCGGTCGTGTGTGCTTGCCGCTTAGGAACCGAAATTCAGCTTTACTCGCAGACTGGACCGCAAGCTTCTCCGGTGAAGAGGGAGGGCTGGTTCGGAGAGTACGAAAATCCCGACTCGGCTCGCAATTCGCCGCGCCTGGCCTTTGTCTATTCGGCGATCGAGCGCCCCGCCGAGGTTTACATTTCCGACGGCCCCGACAAGCTAGTCTCCGCGCGCCCCATTACCTCGTTTAACGATCTATTTACCAAGCGTGATCTCCCCAAAGCCAAGCCCTATCACTGGACCTCAAACGACGGCACGCCGATTGAGGGGATGTTGATGTATCCGCCGGAGAAATTCGAAGCAAAGGATCTGCCGGTGCTTGTTTTTATCCACGGCGGCCCGCAGGATGCGGACGGCAACCACTTCGAAGCAGACTGGTACCAGTGGGATCGTCTGGCGGCAACAGCGGGCTGGCTGGTGTTTGAGCCGAATTATCGCGGCTCGACCGGATACGGAGACAAGTTCGCGCTTGCCATCGTTCCCGAGGCTTTTTCGGGCCCCGGCCGAGATATTCTTGCCGGTGTCGACGCACTTGTGAAAGATGGAATCGCCGATCCCGAGCGGCTTGCCATCGGCGGATATAGCTATGGCGGTTACATGACGAACTGGTTGATCACGCAAACCACGCGCTTCAAGGCCGCGGTCACGGGCGCGGGCGGAGTGGAGAACGTCGCCGACTGGGGGAACGACGACTCTACCTTCGACGACTCCTATTTTCTAGGCGGCACGCCGTGGGAAGCACGCGACCGCTATAACAGCGAGGCTGCGATTTTCCAGATCAACAAAGTTCATACGCCCACACACATGGTCGCTGGCGCCGATGATATTCGTGTTCCTGTTCTGGAGGATTACTTGTTGGATCGCGCTCTGCACGAACTGGGTGTTCCGAGCGATCTGCTGATTTTCCCCGGCGAAGGCCATTCGATCGACAAGAACCCCTGGCACGGCAAAATCAAAGTGCGCGAAGAATTGAAATGGCTGGCGAAGTATGGAGGCGTTGGGACAAACTGAATCTGGTGCGGAAAACATCGTGTGGAAGAATCGTGTGGAAGCGGGGCTCTGTCCTCGCTTGGATGGCCGCTGTAGGTGATGGTCCTTTTACCGGTTGTTCGCAGCCGTATGCAGTTGCGCCACTTTCGTATGCGGAGCGGCTTCTTCGTAACGCGCAATCCCCTTATACAGCGCTTCGGCGATCTGCTGCCGATAGGCCGCCGACTGCAGGTTTTGCTCGTCAGCGGGGCTGCTGACAAAGGAGATCTCCGTCAAGATCGAAGGCATGGTCGTTCCCGTCAGAACGACGAACGATGCATCTTTAATTCCGCGATCCCGTATATTGGGATTGTTCGCCGCTAGCGTCGCATACAGCGAACGCTGCACGCTGGCAGCCAGACGCCGCGATTCTTCCGTCTTTTCCCGCAATCCCGGAACGCTTAACGCCGCCGGTGCCGAAGTAATAGCATTTGTTTGCTTCTCGATTTCCTTTAACCCCGGCGAGGAAAACAAATTCGTGTAATAGGTTTCTACACCGCGTGCCGTTGCCGCGTTGCTGTAATTGGCATGAACGGAAACGAACAGATCGGCCTGCGCTTGATTGGCAAAATCGGCGCGCTGATCGAGTGCCACATAATCGTCGGCCGTGCGCGTGAACATCACTTCCGCTCCGATTCGCGACTGCAACAACTTCCCAAGGCGTTGCGCGACATCGAGCACAAGATCTTTTTCCAGCAAGCCCTGCCGGCCGACGGTTCCCAAATCCCAACCTCCGTGTCCGGCATCGAGCACAATGCGGAATTTGCCAGTGCGCGCCGGCAGAGCCTGCTGCGGCGGGCTGACCTTCGCCGTGAGCGGGGCTTGAGCAACAACGGCCCGGCCCGCAGCTAGCGCTTCCACGCCTTTGTGCAACTCAATCACCAGGCGATAAGGGTTGGTCTCCATGCTGACCGAGAAGTTCGATCCATCTTTGGTGTCGAGCACGATGCGCGTCACGCCCGCCACCGGCTGCGCCACACGCACGCTCGCCAGCGACGCGTCGCCCACGTCCATCGTCTTTCCTTCAAGATCGGGCGGCAGCGCTGTGTCAAGGAGATCGAAGTAAATTCGGTCGGGCGACATCAGGCGGTGAACTTCGTAATTCACCTGGTCGTCCATATCGATCACAACCGTGCTGCCGACCGGAGACGACCAGTGGCGAACGCCAGTGATTTTCGGCAAGTCCGCGAGTTTGTTTTCCGGGACAGGGGCAAGCGCCGAGTCGGTGGAAATACTTGCGGCGGCGGCCGTCGCAGTGCCGTCAGCGGCGTGTGGGGAAACGCCTGACGGAGCCTGAGAGGCAGCCAGATGCGACGGCGCTGCGCCCTTGATAGGCGAGTTCCCACGGCTGCGAGTGTCGGCCTGCATGCCCCACCACACTCCCGCGGAGAACAATCCGGCGACGGCAATCATGGCCGCAACCACGCTGAGTCCCGGCCGCGAGGTTAGGGGCCAGAACACATCGTGCAGCAACCCCGGCTTGGGGCCGTGCTCTTGTGGTGCGCCCGGCCGGCGTTTCGCATTTGAGACTCTCGCCGTGCCTTGCACGCGCCTGGAGGACGCTTGAACTTCCGCGGACTTGGAATAAAGGGATGCGGCTCGCTCCGTCGCAATCGCGGCGGTTAGTTCTGAAAGCGGCGGAGATGCAGCGGGCTGCTGGGCAGCGGAACTGGCCGGCATTGCGAGACCTGTCTTGGCCGATGCCAACTCTGCCGATAGACTCTTTGCGATTCCATCCTTCGTAGTTTCAGTTTTTGTTTCGCTGAGCCAGCGCAGGCGTCGATCCTGATCCGCGGGCTTCAGGGCGCCGAGAACTAGTTCGCCGAAAAGCTCGAGACAGCGTACATCCCAATCCGTAAAAGCCCTGGGAGCCGCCGAAAACGCCTGTAGTACGCCCATGCGCTCGCGCCGTCCGCACAATGGGACGACCACCGAGGAGCGAGCCCCACTCTGGCGTGCGAAATCGTGCTGAAATCCCGCGTCAGTTTCCACATCGTCGCAGCGAAGGCTCGTGCCCGACTCCAGGCTTTCCTGAAGGAATCTGGATTCACTCTCGAGATGCGTTCCTTTGGGCACGGAGTGGGAGCCAGCAGCGGCGCGGCAAACAAGTTCGTTTCCCTCGAGCAGAGCGATCAGAACCGTTTCAGAGTGGGTGAGCTTTTGGGCACGCATGCAGATGAGTTGCAGAACCTCGTGCAGAATAAAACGCTCAGTCTGACGCCATTCCGAGGCCGGACCGGCGCTGAACGTGGTGCGCCGCAGGACTTCATGAAGGTCGGAGAACTCCCGGAGCGCGCGCAGCCCTTCCTTATTCCCAATGGATGAGAGAACGCGGCCGCCCTGTTCGAGCGGGGGCCGAAGGCCGGCGGAAGTTTGCCGGTCAACCCGATTTGGAGGGGCACTCATGGGTGCGCGATCGAAACCGTTATCGGAAATCTGACGAACCTGCCTGTATCATATTCGGCGCTTACCCCAAGCGCATAACCCGACCTTCTCTTTACTTACGGTTCCTATACACATAATGGCATAAGCCGCCGTCGGCGCCGGCCAAGGCTTGCATGATGTTTTGCCGAAATAGCAGGGGATTTCAGCGTGGGGAGCGCCTTCCGGGTACCGCTTTAGCCTAATAGCCTTGGTACGCTCGTCGCAATGTCCAATGGTACGGGTCCATTCGGTCTTCTTCGTGATCTGTGACTCAGCGGGGGAAAAAAAGCAAATTAGGACACTGCCTACGACCCTTCAGATTTGCTATCTGCTGCGATTCATCCTAGTCTGAAATGTAGGCGGTGAACGTGATGGGTGACGAAGGCAAAGACCCGGTAACAGACCCGGTAAAAAGCGAAGCCAAGGCGGAAAAGTCCGGCAAAACCGGGAGATTTGCATGGTTGTGGCCGGTGGGTGTGGTGGCGACCAGTCTGGCCGGGGTGGCGGTGGTGGCGCTGGGCGGTTGCTGGCACAGGCGCATGAGTTGGCCAGTTCGCGGTCAGGGATATTCCTACCAGGTCTGCCTGGGTTGCGGTGTCAAGCGGCTATTCGATGAGAAGGGCTTCTATGCGTACGGCCCATTCCGGTATGACCTGAACGAGTTGATCGTATGGGAAAAAGCCCACCATGCGGACTTGATGGCTCATGGGCATGCGGATCGGCCTGCCTCGTAGAGGCCAGATCTACCGCTTTAGGGAAAAACAGCGTTACGCTCCGACGGCTTGCGTCTGGGTCTTATACCAATCTACCGTGCGGCGCAGACCCTCCTCAAAATCGACCACAACTTTGTAGCCGAGGTGCCGTTGTGCCAGCGTTATATCGGCGAGCGAGTGTTTGATGTCTCCGCTGCGCTCGGGAGCGTAGTGGATTGCGCCCTTGTATCCGGTCAGAGGTTTCAGAGCTTCGAATGTCTGGTTCAGCGTGACGCGGCGGCCTGTGGCGCAATTAAAAACTCGCCCGGCGCATTCGGCAGCGGGGGCGGCGCAGGCTAGCAAATTCGCCGAAACTGCGTTATCGATGTAGGTGAAGTCGCGGCTGGTTTCGCCATCGCCAAAAATTGTGGGCTGCTCACCCCGCAGCATTTGCATGCTGAACTTCGCCAGCACGCCCGAGTACGGAGACGAAGGATCTTGCCGCGGCCCGAAGATGTTGAAATAGCGCAGGCAGACCGTTTCCAGCGCGTAGCAGCGATAGAACGAGACCATATAAAGCTCACTGGCAAGTTTGGCGACTGCGTACGGCGAAATCGGATTCGGCGGCATCGCCTCCTCTTTGGGAAGCGTCGGCGTATCTCCGTAGGCCGAGGATGACGCGGCATAGACGACGCGTTTCACCTTCGCGTCGCGCGCGGCAACAAGCAGGTTGACTGTACCATCGACGTTGGTGCGGTTGCTGCCCAGGGGATCGAGGACCGACTTCGGCACGGAAGGAATAGCCGCTTCGTGCAGGACGAAATCGATGCCCTGGCAGGCGCTGTGCATGGCGTCGAGGTCGAGGATATCGGCTTCGCGGAAGTCAATCTTGGCGAGAACTTCGGCGAGGTTCTCGGGTTTACCCGTGGAGAAGTTATCCACGCCGCGCACTTGGTCGCCACGCCCCAGAAGCGCTCGAACCAATGAGGATCCAATAAAACCTGCCGCGCCCGTCACCAGATACTTGGCCATACTTAAATGATAACGGAGGAAAGGAATGCCGCGCAGCCGAGAATGGCACGGGAGTAACTTAGCGCGCGTGTTTGCCTGGATAGACCCGCAAAAGACGGTGCGAGCATTGTTCTTTTGAGGGGCGGAGTCGAAGGCGGAGTGGCGATCGTTGGGGCGCCGGCGGCTGGCAGCCCGGGTCGCCTGCGCTTTGAGCACGGCTGGGTTCAGGAGCAGCGAATCCGGTTGGTGATCGAGTAAAACTCGTCGCGAGAAAGGGCAGAGTTCTTCTCGAAGAAGCTGGAGATCGCCTTGAGGCATGACCAGGCATTGGCCGATGCGAATGCTTTTGAGGCGCCCGGTCTTGTCTCCGTAGCGTGGTTGAGAACCGATCTTTGTTCGACCAGCGCGTGCATGAGTCGCTCGAGCTGAAGCTGCTGTTCCGGGTCGATTTCCGTGAAGCACATACCCATTCCCAAGACTGGATATGACGCGCGGACGGTGGCGTGGAGGGAAACGTGGACACCGAGCGCGCTGATTTCAACCGTGGCAGCGGTTTCAACTGGGAAGGTGGTTGGCGTCTCTGCATAACAGCCGTGCAGGCTTATGTCTGTAAGGCGGCCCCATATGTGCTGATCGCTGCCGTCGGCCTGAAATTCAACGCTGCCGGAACACTGGAAGCGCGGCGTACGCCGGCGATCTTTGGGAAGGGAAGAGACAGCCGGACGCCCGCAAGTGTCGGAAGCGGGATGGCACGGAAGGGCAGGGATTGTTTCCCCGAGGAAGCCTTGCTCCCCATGCAAATCTGCGGTCTTATCTTCCGCGCGCGGGCGGCATTCCGAGTCCCAAGATCCGCGCTGGCCGCTCATGACGTTGGAATCCATAGGTTCTCCGAGAGATTGCTTCACTAGAGCTATCGGAGAATCAGGACAAACCTTTAGACCGCGCGAATCGACTGCGCGAACTTCCCCGTACAGTCGAGAATCTGTTTCCAGATTTCCTCTTTCCCACTTCCAGTCTTAGCGGAAAAAGCTATGAGGGGAGCATTGGGGTACTCCTGGCTCAGCTTGCGTATGGTCTGCGACAGGTCGTTCCCCGACATGCGGTCGGACTTGGTTGCGACGAGGATGTGCGGCCGTTGTCTGGAGGCCAGGAATTCGAGCAACTGCCGGTCGCTTTCCTGCGGAGGAATATTAGCATCGATGAGGACGAGGCAAACGGCAAGGGTGGGGCGCTGTTCGAGGTAGGGGTCGACGAAACGGGCCCAATCCTGCGAGACTTCGCGGGAAATTTTGGCGTATCCGTAGCCGGGCAGGTCGGTGAACATCAGTTCGGGCTTGGGCTGGCCGGCACGGCGAATCTCGAAAAAATTGATGCTGCGGGTGCGGCCCGGTGTGGAACTGGTGCGCGCCAGCTTGGAGCCCACCAGCGTATTGATAAGGCTCGATTTGCCCACGTTGGAGCGGCCCAGAAAAGCGACCTCCGGCAGGCTGGGGGCCGGGAAGTGGACAACGTCGCTTGCCGAAAGTACGAAGCGGGCAAGAATGCGCATAAATGACAGTGTCGAGCCTTGGGGGCAAATCTGGCAAGGCCCCCTTTTCGAAATGCGCGAGACACAACACTAGATTCCCAGGGGACGTTTGTTCTCTACGTCCTCCTCTTTGAGGGGATGCAGTTTGTGCCAGAGGGCGAGGCCGGCGGCGATGACGACTCCGATGAGGACGCTGATCAGGAAGAAGATGCGGTAGGCGGGGAGGGCGATGAGAAGCACGGCGACCACAGCGACTGCGACGACGAGTCCCGCCGATCCCTTTAGGCTGAATCCGAAGCGGGTGCCAGATTCCGGTGCCATGGCCTCATTTTATCGCCGTTTTGAGGATTACCGGAAAGCTGGCAAGTTACGGTCGACTGCCACAGGACTGCGAAGGGGAAAGTCCCCGCCGCAGGCCAGAAAAAGGCTTGAGCGGGGCCCCGACTCCGGCTTACCCACTGCGAACAGAGGCGCGAGCCAAGCCTTAAGTAATGACCATTGTGACGTACATCACACGAGTGGAGGGTATGAACACGCATAATGCACTCAAAAGTAACTAATTCATACAGGCTAACACTATGTCCGCTGGTTGTGGAACCGTCGCATTGTCTCTCATGGGGGAGATTAGAGGACCCAAGTGATTCGACGCCTGCTCACATCGGAAACCAAGCACATCGCACTGATGCTGAGTGCGGCATTTGCGGTCCTGGTTGCCATCCTGCTCTGTATGGGGGAGTTGGGACTCCTCCAGATGGACAGCATCAATGCGACTTATAACGATGTCACGATTCGGCGGGCGGAAAAGCTGAGGCTGGTGCAAGAAGCGTTGCTACTCTCCACTCGGAGTGCTCGTATCACGATGCAAGTATTTCTCGAGCAGGATGAAAGCCACGCTAACGCACTTCTGACAGAGAAGGCGGAAAACTGCAAGAAGGTCACGGATTTAATGGCGGAGCTCGGCCACCAGTCCGAATCGGACAAAGAAACGCATCTGTTGGCTGCGGTAGAAGAAGCAAGAGAACCTTATACAGCGAGCTATCAGCGAGCGGTCAGCTTGCTCGGAGACAAGAAGAAACGTGACGCGGCGGCCGTTATAGTCAATGAGACGCTGCCTGCGCTCGTGAAGTATCACGGGGCCTGGAACAAGTTCGCGGAGTTTCAGAAAGACCAACTTGATTTGGAGGGCAAGAAGGCCAAAGCTGACTATTACTCCACCCGCCGCATCGCCGCTTTATTTATTACGCTCGCGGTATTGGTTTTCCTGGTAATCGGAGTGTTGGCCACGCGGCAGGCCTCAAAAAGCTGGCGACAGGAAGTGGTAGCGCGCCGACACTCCGAAGGTGAGTTGCAACGAAGCCAAGAGCGGATCAATATGGCTGCCCGGGCGGCGAGCATAGGCTTCTGGGAGCGGAATCTCGTTACCGGCAAAAATACCTGGTCGGAGATTACGTATGTGCTCCTTGGCTTACCGCCGGGGAGCGCCGCCAGTTTCCAGGCGTTTATCGACAGCGTACATCCGGACGATCGTGAGATGGTGCAGGAGAGACTCAAGGCGGCCATCCAGTTAAAGGGAAATTTCCGCACGGAATTTCGCGTGGTCTGGCCGGACGGCAGCGTGCATTGGTTGGCCTCCACAGGGCGTTTCTTCTCTGGCGACGATAGCCGTATGACTCGCATTACGGGTATCGTGCTGGACATCGATAAGCATAAGCAGGCCGAAGCAACTCTTCGGACTCAAGCGGCGTTTCTGGAAGCGCAAGCGAATTCCACACTCGACGGCATCCTCGTAGTGGACGGCAACGGCCGGCGCCGGCTGGTAAACTGGAGGTTGATCGAAATATTCAAAATTCCCCCTGAAATTGTCTCCGACAAAGACGACCAGCGTATGCTCGAGCACGCAGCCAGTCTCGTCAAGGATTCCGACTCCTTCGTGGCCAGGGTCAAAGACCTTTACCTCCACCCCAGCGAGACGAGCCGGGACGAAATCGAACTTAAGGACGGAACGATACTGGACCGCTATTCCGCTCCTGTCATCGACGAGAATGGCATCTACTACGGCCGGATTTGGAGCTTCCGCGATATCACCCGGCGTAAACGGAACGAAGACGTCCTTCAGCAATTGTCCATGGCAGTCGAGCAGAGCCCTGTTTCGGTGGTTATCACAGATCCGCATGGCATCATCACCTACGTCAACGACAAATTTGTGAAATTAACCGGCTATAGCCGGGGTGAAGTGGTGGGAAAGAATCCCCGCATCCTTAATTCCGGGCGTTTGTCGGCCGACGTTTATCGGAGTTTGTGGTCCAGCATCAAGCAAGGCCACGAATGGCGCGGGGAATTTTGTAACAAGAAAAAGAACGGCGAGATCTACTGGGAGTCGGCAGTGCTTACGCCGATTACGAACGTGAAGGGCGCAATCACTCATTTCCTCGCGGTCAAGGAAGACATTACCGAGCGCAAGCGTGCGGATCAGGCGCTGAGAGCGTCGGAGAAGCGCTATCGGCTCCTGTTCGAGCGCAACATGGCAGGGGTTTTTCGAACCACGCTGGAGGGGCGCTTGCTGGAGTGCAATCAAGCCGCCGCTGGCATGTTCGGCTATGACTCGCCTACGGACATCCTAGCCCTTCCGATTGCAACTTTGTATTACGAGTCTTCCGATCGGGAAGCGTTCCTGGCCAAACTCAAATCCAAGAAAATCCTTACCAACCAGGAGATGAGGTTTCGGCGCAAGAACGGTGATTCAATCTGGCTAATCGCAACTTTCAGTCTCGTCGACGAGGATTCAGCCGGCGGAGGGATTATTGAGGGCACGCTGATCGATATCACCGAGCGCAAGCGGGCGGAGGAAGAACTGTATGGGTCGCGGCAGATGCTGCAGTCCATTCTGGACACTATTCCTCAACGCGTCTTCTGGAAAGATCGGAACTGCGTTTATCTCGGCTGCAATCGGGCGTTTGCGATTGATGCAGGGTTAGACACTCCGGCAGCGATTATCGGCAAAACCGATTTTGAGCTCGCCTGGAACGGCGTCGCTGAACTATATCGCGCCAATGACGAGGCGGTGATGAAACAGGGGACGGCCAAGCTCAATTTTGAAGAACGCCAGACCAGGCCCGACGGAAGCATGCTGTGGCTTCAAACTAACAAATTGCCAATGCGGAGCCGGGAGGGAATAGTCACCGGCGTCATTGGTACCTACGAAGACATCACGGAACGAAAACGCTCGGACAAAGACTTGCGTCTGACCCAATTCTCGCTCGAACACGCCTCGGACAGCGTGTATTGGGTTGATCCGCACGCCCGCATTGTCTATGCCAACCAGGAGGCTTGCCGCGCTTCGGGATGGTCCCGCGAGGAGCTCCACTCACTAACGATTCTGGATATCGATCCACTTTTCTCGATTGATCTTTGGCAGACATTTTGGCTTAATCTCAAATCCCAAGGTTCGACAACTATTGAAACTCAACAAAAACACAAACAGGGACGCCTTTTCAACGTGGAAGTCACCGCAACCTATCTGGACTTTGACGGAGAGGAATACTGCTTTGCCTTTGTGCGCGACGTCACCGAGCGACAAGGGGCGGCAAAAAAACTACAGCAGATGCAATTTTCGCTGGAGCATGCTTCGGACACCGTATTTTGGATAGACCCGCAAGCTCGCATCGTTTACGCCAACGAAGCTGCCTCCCGTGCTTTGGGGCATTCCCACGAGGAGCTTCTTACACTTTCGATTCCGGATATCGATCCACTTTTCCCCAAGGACGTTTGGAGTACGTTTTGGGAGCGCTTCAAAGCGCAGCGATCAACGACCTTTGAGACCCAACATCGAACCAAACAAGGGCGGCGTTTCCCGGTGGAGGTAACGACAAACTATCTGGAATTCGACGGGCAGGAATATTGCTTCGCTTTTGCACGCGACATCACCGAGCGTCGTGCGCTGGAAAGCCAGCTTCGCCAGGCACAAAAGCTCGAAGGCATTGGTCAGCTTGCAGCCGGCATCGCCCACGAAATCAATACGCCCACGCAGTTCGTAACCGACAACCTCACATTCCTGCGTGATTCCTGGGTTCGTATCTACGAGTTACTGCAGGTGTATCGCAGTGTATTCAAAGATAATGCTGGAATACCGCCGACCGTAGCCTCGGCTATCGAGCAAAGCGAAGGAAACTGCGATCTGGACTTCGTTATGATCGAGGTGCCACGCGCCATCGACCAGGGGCTCGACGGAGCTCGCAGGGTGGCCAAGATCGTGCGAGCGATGAAGGAATTCTCCCACCCCGATTCGGCGGACAAGACCGCTACAGATCTAAACCGGGCCATCGAGTCCACCATCACCGTCGGACGCAACGAATGGAAATATGTGGCCGAGATGGCCACCGATTTCGATGAAACTATGTCTCCGGTGGTTTGTTATCCCGGTGATATCAACCAGGTGGTTCTGAACCTGGTGGTGAATGCCGCGCACGCAATCAAAGAAAAAGTAAAGAACGGCGAGAAGGGACAAATCAAGGTCTGCACGCGGGCGCAAGGCGATTTTGCGGAAATCTCGGTCACGGATACCGGCAATGGAATTCCTGAAGCAATCCGTACAAGAGTTTTCGATCCTTTCTTCACGACCAAGGAGGTCGGCAAGGGCACCGGACAAGGCCTCGCACTTGCTTATGCCGTAGTCGTAAAAAAGCACAGCGGCAAAATCTGGTTTGAAACAGAGCCAGGCCGCGGCACCACCTTCTTCATCGATCTGCCACTGAGGCCGGTTGAGGCTGCGGAGGAGAGTTGATGCCGAAACGCTTACTTTTTGTCGATGATGACGTTCTTGTGCTCGAAGGCTTACGGCGAGCCCTGCACGGACCGCTTCGCGATTGGGACATGCATTTCGTCGACAATGCTGCCGCGGCTCTGAGCGCTTTGGATCAACAAGCATATGACGCCGTCGTCTCGGACATGCGGATGCCCGTCATGGACGGAGCACAACTGCTGGAAGAGGTGAAACGACGGTACCCGTCTGTTATCCGCCTGGTCCTTTCCGGGCAGTCGAGCCGGGAAGCGGTTTTTCGCTCGATTGCGCCCGCTCACCAGTTCCTTTCCAAACCGTGCGACCCACAGGAGTTGGTGGTTCGGCTTAATCAAGCGATCGCGATGCGCGATCTGCTCTCGAATCAATCGATAAAGACGCTTGTCGCCTCTCTGCGGTCGATTCCGAGTCTGCCGTCACTCTACGAGGAACTGACGGCGGCGCTGCGATCGGAAAATACCTATCTCGCCAAAATCGAGCGCATCATTTCAAAAGACGTTGCAATGGCGGCGAAGATCCTGCAATTGGCGAACTCCGCCTTCATTGGCGCCCGCGGCCGCGTGTCGAGTTTATTGCAGGCAGTGTCTATGGTTGGGACGGAAGCCGTGCGCCACTTGGTGTTGTCGGTCAACGTATTTTCGCAGTTGGACCACAAATCCGAGATCGCCGCCTACCTGCCGGCCCTCTGGGATCACAGCGTCACCGTAGCATCCCTGGCGCAACGCATCGCGAGTTCCGAGGGTTGCCTAAAGACTCTGGTGGAAGAGAGCCTTGCAGCTGGACTTCTGCACGATATCGGCAAGGCGGTTTTGCTTGCAGGGATGCCTGACAAATACCGTCGGATTCTCGATGTCGACTCGGGTGCGCTCGTGCCCCTGGAGCTCGAACGCCTCGGGTGCACGCACGCGCAAGTGGGCGCGTACTTAATGAGCCTGTGGGGTCTTCCCGTGCCCCTGGTGCACGCGGTGGCCTTTCACCACCTGCCTTCTGAGACGGCTGAAACGCAGTTTTCTACGCTGACTGCGATTCACGCCGCCGACGCAATCGCGAGCGCGACCGAAAAGGCATCGTGGAATCGGGATATCGAACTGGATCTGAATTACCTGGATCGCCTGGGGCTGAGAAACAAAGAAGCTCTCTGGCGCAGCTTTCACGAAGAGCACACTGGGGCAAGCCCCGAAGGAGAATCCGGTGCAAGAGAAAATTCTGTTTGTGGATGACGAGCCTGCCGTATTGGAGGGTTACAAAAGAGTTCTGCACAAGGAGTTCCAGCCGCACACGGCAGTCGGCGCTCACGAAGCCCTCGGCTCCATTGCCGCCAACGGTCCCTACGCCGTTGTGGTGTCCGATATGCGTATGCCAGACATGGACGGTGTCCAGCTCCTCTCACATATCAGCACGATTTCGCCGAACACGGTTCGCGTAATACTCACTGGTCACGCGGACTTGCAGAGCGCAATCGGAGCCGTCAATGAAGGGCGTATTTTCCGCTTCTTGACCAAGCCTTGTGAATCGGACGTTCTGAAAAATGCTCTCACCACCTGCCTGGTTCAGTACCGTCTGATCACAGCGGAGAAGGATCTGCTCGAAAACACTCTGATGGGCAGCATCAAGGTTCTCACCGACGTGCTGAGTCTCGCCAATCCAGCCGCGTTTGGCAGGGCGGTGCGGATCCGGCGATATGTGCAGCATTTAGTCGCAAAGCTCAATTTGGATAACCCATGGAGATATGAAGTCGCGGCGATGTTATCGCAGTTGGGTTGCATCACGCTTTCGCCGGAAGTTATCGAGGCAGCATATTACGGCAAAGAACTTACACCGGAGGAGCAAACGGCATTTGACATGCACCCGAGTGTGGCGCGGAACTTACTCAGTAATATTCCGCGATTGGATTGCATCGCGTGGATTATAGGACAGCAACGCTCCGGCGCAGCAGCTCCGGAGACTAAGATGCCGGACAGCATGAGAATGGGTGTCGATATTCTGCGCGTTGCAATCGCGTTTGACGACCATAAAATCAGAGGGTGCAACGATTCGGAAGCGCTCACAAAATTACAGTATGATACAAGGCTCGATCCCCAAATCGTCCGGGCCCTAAGTACCCTTCAACCGGAAGAAACCAACCGGGAGCTGAAAATGGTTCGCCTCTCAGATCTATCCACTGGGATGATCATTCAGGAAGAGATTCGCACGAAGGTCGGAATGCTTCTCATAGGAGTCGGCCAGGAAGTGACTTATCCCCTTATTGTTCGTCTCAAGAACTTCAATAAGCGGCAGGACCTCCCCAATAAAGTCCTTGTATTGGCTCCTCGCTAAAGAAACTGCAAACTCGAAGCGCGGGCTGACTTGCGACCAAAGCTGAGGGCCTCTGCTTTCGGGTCTGTGCCGAGTGGGCCGGATTTCCCGAAAAAACGAAGCCAGCATTTTCCCGTTGACAAGCCCAGTATACTACGATAATGTCGATCAACATGGTAGACATTAAATTCTCGATCCTGAATCGATCGGGAGCAAATCGGGCTTAGATTCATCGTCCGAAAACATGCAACGGTAACCCCGGCTCCTGCCGGGCCATAACGGCCGCTGATTCTGCCCCCGACTCCTCGGCCAGGAGAAGTGAAAGTGACCACGACCCTCGATGTGCACCCGCTCCAAACGCGAGTCGGCGATTTTATCGCCGGCCTGAAAGCGATGGAAAAAGATACGATCACGACCACGCGGATTTCAGATTTTGTAACGCAGATGCAGCCCTCCCCAAAGGCGCTCAGGCCCTATCTCTTGTGGACCCAAGATACGTATGCGCGCAATCTGATCTACCGCGACCATTTTTTTGAAGTGCTGGTGCTGTGCTGGCTGCCCGGGCAGCGAACCCGCATTCATTCGCACAACGGACAACTCGGCTGGGTGACGACGGTGCAGGGCGAACTGGTTTGCCGCAATTATCGCTTTGTACGATCCGAGGCGTGGAAAAAACCCGCGAGGGCCAGCGGATATCAGCCAGGCGCAAGCCGCCCAGTGGAAGTAGAGCTTGTGGCCAGCGCAACCTGTCAGGCCGATGGCAGCGTCGCGGTAGTCGACCGAAGGCAAACCACCCACCAACTCGAGAACATCGAGAAGTCG
Source organism: Terriglobales bacterium (assembly GCA_049698855.1). GTDB lineage: Bacteria > Acidobacteriota > Terriglobia > Terriglobales > Acidobacteriaceae > Acidiflorens. Next base: position 9,621 of record JBAVYO010000286.1, on the reverse strand, counting down.
CGTTATGGAAGCGTGAGCTTGCACGTGTATTCGAAGCCCATCGACTGCTGCGTGGTGTTCGACGAAGCCAGCCGATGTTGTGAGCGCCGCCAGTTGCAGTACCACAGCTCACATGGAGTGATTCTGGGGAAAGCGGCATAGGAAGTTGCCATCTAACGGACGCGGCAGCACGACAACGATTGCACGAGGGACGCATGAAGGCGGAGCAAGTGAATTTTGACTTTCCAAACGTCGATTCGCAAAACATTGATTCGGCAAACGTCGATTTGCCAAACATGGATTCTCCAAACACAGACTGGCCTAGTACTGATTGGGCGAGCCTTGGCAGAACGGCTGCCGACAGGACCGATGACGACCGGACGCTGAACATACAGTCGTCAAACAATTTGAGTTTCATCATTGAGCCGAGCGGCGAAATCGTGCCGGCAGCTCCGGAAGAAGAAGTGTTCTCGCCGCAGCAGATTCGAGATTATGTCGCGGGACCTCCGGAATTGGTCTGCCAGACGCACGATGGATTCTTCCTGTTTCGTAACAAGGAAGGCAAAGCGCGAGGATTGCCGCCGAACGAATTGGCGACGTCAATGTATCTAAGGCCATTCTGGCAGGAGGGCTTGTTAGGCAGAATATTTGTAGCGCATCCGGCGCATATTGACGACTTCTGGAAGAAGAAGAGAAGGCGAGGAGATCGTTTCCCGAACTTCTAATCCATTTCCCCACTGTCCGCTAGTCGACGACTGCAACGCGTGGGTAGTATGGCGCTCCCTACCGGGCGGTCAGCGGATGTCCCAGGTTAGCGCCTGGTTTTTGGGGCGCTAACCTGGCCGAAAAGCATTTTAGTCTTGTTGTTTCACTCCTCTTTTACGATGGTGTTGTCTTCCCAGTGATACTCCGCGTGGCGCTTCAGCGCACCCAGCAAATCATGATTCAAAACAAGGCTAAAACAACATTGGCACCGTGAAGCCCTTTGCGTTGATCTGGGTTTGTACCGCGGCGCTATCGTTTCCAAGCAAGCTGAAGGGATAAGTACTGTCGTTGGGATCAGCGACGACGTATTGCAGCACGAGGATTGGCGCCGGCGGCGGATCGCTCGGGTTGTTGCCGCTGTAATAAAGCATACGGTCATACCAGAAGCTGTTGGGATCGGTGCCTCCGTTCCATTGCGCATCGGTCCACTGGCAAGTGCTGGTGGGGGCATAGCGGATTTGCGCGGGCACGGTAGAGCTGGGAATGTACTGTCCTGCGGTGGCATCGAATTCAAAGGGCTGGAACTGGGCGTAGAGATGCTCGACATTGAGAGTTCCCATGTGCAGGCATGTGGTGTGATCGATCTGCCAGACAGTGGGAATGTCGATGGGTGTGTTATCCGCAGCCATGCCGTAGAAGGCGCTGCCGGTGCCATCCGCCGCCTGAATGACCTGGAACACCCAAGCCCCACCTAATCCTGGGCCAACCGCGTCCGGAGCGTTACCCTGAAAGGCATAAACGTAGTTGCCGGTAAGGTAGGCGGAGGTTGGATCAAAGGTGGCTCCGAAGCGAGAGAAACTGAGAATCCAGTTTGCGGAAGGATCGAGTTCGCCGTTCGAGTCGAGTGTAGGAGTCTGCCCGGTTGGGTAGTAGGTGGCGCGGGCGCTGACGTTGAGGGTGGTCTGGCCGGTGCGTTGGTAGCGAGCGGTGCTGGCGGTGACCTTCGTTCCATCGTCGAGGCCAAACTGCAAGATGCCGGAGTATAAATACGGGCCACTGCCGGGGGTTTGAGTGAGGGTAACGGCGCCCGTGTAGTTGGTTTGGAAATCGGTAGCTGTAAATGTGACAGTGTAGATGTAGCTGGCGCCGTCGAATTGGACAGTTGCGAGTTGCACGCCCTGGAATGGACCGGCCTGACCGCCAGCGGCTTGCAGGGCGGCATTGATCGCTGCGGTTTCGTCGTACTGACCGCCCGCCGTGGTTGGAAGATTCGATGCTGCCATATAGTTCATCTGAGCGGCGATGGCCAGTCCAAGCTGAGTAAAGCCGGAAACGGCGTTCATGAGTACGTTGAGTTCCGCCGCCGAGCAGGCTTGGCCATTGCTGTCGGTGGCATTCCAGATGCCACCGGCGCCCGGCATCTGGCCGGCTGCGGGAAACCCGCCTTGCGCCGCTTCCGGATCATTGGCGTAAAAGAAACCTGGGTCGAAACAAAAGCCGCCGGGCTGTGCCACCAATGCTCCCGTAAATGCGTCCATGCCGAGAGTTCCAATCGTTTGCATCGGGTCAGGATCGGAACCGTCGAGCAGGGCGACAATCTGGGCCGTATCGGCGGAAAATGCAGTTTGAAAACTGCCTCCCGCACCGTTGGCGACGGCCTTATTGCGTGCGGATCTCGTGCCTGCCTTTCTCTTCTTTACCGAACCTTCGCTCTGCCCGGCTATGGCAGTCGGTGAACTTAGCGCGAAACAACTGGGGAATGCCTTCTTCGCAAGCTCTGTACAACCCGCGGTCTGCACGGGCTGGGCGGCCGCGCCAGTCCCGCTCAGAGTAGAAGTATGGGGGGAGCCGATGGCGTTATCGGTCACACTTAGGCCTCCGCTGCGCGCTCCCGCGCTGCTGGGCGTGAAAGTCACTGTGATGCTGCAATTGCCTCCGGCTGCCACACTGGAACCGCAAGTATTGGTTTCGGCGAAGTCGCCGGTAGCCTGAATGCTGGTGATGGTCAGCGCGGCGTTGCCGGTGTTGGATAGCGTTAGAGTCTGGCCGGAACTCTTGGTGCCAATTGTCTGGCTGGCAAAGGTCATGCTACTTGGCGTGAGGGAAGCTGCGGGTGCGGGGGTGAGGGTAGGAGATGAGGAAGAAGAATTGTTTGAACATCCGGCTGCGAACACACACAGCGCTGCTGCTAGAACGACGTAGCCACGGAACGCGAGCGAAGGCATTTCTGCTTCTCCTGAGTCGGGACTGGGAGCCTCGTCACGTCAGATTGGGCGGGAGTTGAGGCAGATTTCCGTCCTGGACGATTCAAGCCCATTGGATTTATCGGCCGATGGTCCCCGGATCTTTTGCACGAAAGGCGACGGGCGAGCCGGGTGAAGCGCTGCGGCACCGAAAGTCGCGGGGAGAATGCCTTGATGCTGTACTGGGAGTGTTGGTCGGGTAGGGGTCCTTCGACTTCGCAGTAAGTTCACTTCGTGAAGTTACTGCTACGCTCAGATGACAGCTTAAGTTAATAGTTCAAGATGACAACTTGAGTACACTGCGTTCAGGATGACAGCTTCAAGTACACCGCAGGATGACAGCTTGGGTAGACCACTCGCTACTGGTGGGCGGTTGGAATATCGGGCGGTGGAGGGGCTATCGGCGCCATTGCGGCTGTGTCGCTTTCTGTCATTTGGGGCAGCGGGCCTTCGAGGGCGATGGCCAGAACCTGATCCATGTTGTCGACGAAATGGAGCTTCATGGCGTTGCGGAGATTCTCTGGAACTTCGGCGATATCCTTTTCGTTTTCTTTCGGCAGAATGGCTTCGAAGAGGCCGGCACGATGGGCGGCAAGGAGTTTTTCCTTGAGGCCGCCGATGGGCAGGACTTTGCCGCGGAGGGTGATTTCTCCGGTCATCGCGATATCGCGGCGGACAGGGATACGGCTGAGGGCGCTGGCGATCGCGGTGGCAATGGTGATCCCAGCCGACGGGCCGTCTTTGGGAATTGCGCCTTCGGGCACGTGGACGTGAATATCAATGCTGCGATAGAAGTCGCGTGACAATCCGAGACGCTGCCATCGCGAGCGGATGTAGGTGATCGCCGCCTGCGCGGATTCCTGCATCACGTCGCCTAGTTTGCCGGTCAGAATTGGTTTTCCGCCTTTGCCATCGACTACGGTGGCTTCGGTCGAGAGGATAGAGCCGCCGACTTCGGTCCAGGCGAGGCCGGTGACCAGGCCGATTTCACTTTTCTCGTGGGCGAGCGTGTCGCGGAATTTGATGACGCCGAGGAACTCTTCGAGTTTGTCTGGATCGAGGACGGCGGAATAGCTATCGCCTTCCTTGACTACCTTGCGCGCCACCTTGCGGCAGACGTTGCCGATTTCGCGCTCCAGATTGCGGACTCCGGCTTCGCGTGTGTAGCCGCGAATGATGTGTTTGATGGCCTCTTCGGAGAACTGGATATTCTTGTCGGTAAGGCCGGCCTGTAAGAGCTGTTTCTTTACCAAGAACTGTTTTGCGATCTCCACCTTTTCGAGCTCGGTGTAGCCGTGGAGGCGCAGAACTTCCATGCGGTCTTGCAGGGCGGGCGGGATGGTGTGCATGACGTTCGCGGTAGCGACGAAGAAGACCTGAGAAAGATCGTATTCGACGTCGAGGTAATGGTCGACGAACATGAAATTCTGCTCGGGATCGAGGACTTCGAGCAGGGCGGCGGATGGGTCGCCACGGAAGTCCATCGACATTTTGTCGACTTCATCGAGCATGAAAACGGGATTTTTTGTGCCGGCCTTTTTCATCATCTGGATGATCTGGCCGGGCAGGGCACCGATGTAGGTGCGGCGGTGGCCGCGGATTTCAGCTTCGTCGCGTACGCCGCCGAGCGACATGCGGACGAATTTGCGGCCGGTGGCCTTTGCGATCGACATGCCGAGCGAAGTTTTGCCGACGCCCGGAGGCCCGACGAAACAAAGAATGGATCCCTTGGGATTTTTAACGAGTTGGCGGACAGCGAGAAATTCGAGGATGCGCTCCTTGATTTTCTCCAGGCCATAATGATCTTCGTTCAGAGTTTTCTCGGCGCGTGAGATGTTGCGAATTTCCTTGGAGCGCTTTTTCCAGGGGACGGCGAGCAGCCAGTCGAGGTAGTTGCGCGAGACGGTGGATTCGGCTGACATGGGCGGCATGGCTTCGAGCTTCTTGAGCTCCTGTAATGCCTTGTCGCGGACTTCCTTGGGCATGCCGGCGGCATCGACCTTCTTCTTGAGTTCGTCGAATTCGCTTTTTTCGCCGCGGCCGAGTTCCTTCTGGATGGCCTTGATCTTTTCGTTGAGGTAATACTCTTTTTGCGCTTTTTCCATCTGGCGCTTAACGCGCGACTGGATGGTGCGATCCATGTTCAGCTTTTCGATCTCAACGTCGAGCACATCGCCGATGCGGCTGAGGCGTTCGGCGGGATCGAAGATCTCAAGCAGCCCCTGCTTTTCTTCGATCGAGAGCTGGAGATTGGCGGCGATGGTATCGGTGAGCTTGGCCGGGTCTTCCATGCGGACCGCGGCGATCATGGTTTCGTAATTCAGCGACTGGCAGAGCTTGACGTACTGCTCGAAGAGCGTGGTGACGCGCTGCATGCCGGCGTCAATCTGGGGCGTGCTTTCGGTGGCGTAACGGGCGACGCGGACGATGGTTTGCAAGAAGCCTTCGGTTTCGATGACCTGAAGGATTTTGCCGCGCTCGATGCCCTCGACGAGAACCTTGATGTTGCCGTCGGGAAGTTTGAGGCTCTGAACGATGTTGACGATGGTGCCGACCTGGAAGATATCGTTCGGCTTCGGTTCGTCAATGGAGGCGTCGTGCTGGGTGGCGAGGAAGATTTTCTTATCGGCGGCGAGAGCTTCTTCGAGGGCGCGAACGCTGGATTCGCGGCCCACGACGAACGGAGTCATCATGTAAGGGAAGATGACGACGTCACGGATGGGCATCATCGGCAGTTTCTTGCTCTCGAATTTTTCCTTAGGGTTCGACAAAATCGGATCTCCCGTCATTAATAGCCCTATTTAGTGTACATCTTTGGCGAGGCTGGCCGGGGGGTGAGTACGCACGGAACTACTGGCGATCCACCCCTGAGGCGTGCCGACGCTGCCGTTTCAATAGGGAAACTCCGGTTAAGCATAAGCAAAGATCGCAAACCACAGAGTACACAGGGGTGCACGGAGGCCCCCAGAGCTTTAATCGGAGCTTACCTAACTGGCGGCTTTCTCGATCATGGCCAGCGAGACGTTGCGTTTTTCGACCATTTCGCGAGTTACCTCAAACTCCTTGACCTTTTTCTGACTCGGGAGGTTGTACATCAACTCCAGCATTAACTCCTCCAGAATCATACGGAGACCGCGGGCTCCCACCTTGCGTACCATGGCCTGGCGGGCGATTGCACGGTTCGCGTCGTCACTGAACTTGAGGCGAACATTTTCGAATTCAAACAGACGTTGGTACTGTTTGACAATGGCGTTCTTGGGACGGGTGAGGATTTCGACGAGAGCGTTTTCATCCAGATTTTGAAGCACGCCCATAACGGGAAGGCGGCCGACGAATTCGGGGATGAGGCCGAACTTGATCAGGTCTTCGGGCTGGGCTTCGGAGACGATTTCAAAATTGCGTTTGGCCGAAGGTATGGTCTGATCCTCGTCGGTTTCGGCGCCGGTGCGGAAGCCGAGCGACTTCTTTCCTACGCGGCGAGCAATGATCTTTTCCAGGCCGACGAACGCGCCGCCGCAGATGAAGAGAATATTCGTGGTATCGACGGGGGTAAATTCCTGGTGAGGATGCTTGCGTCCGCCCTGCGGAGGGACGTTGGCGACGGTGCCCTCGAGAATCTTAAGCAGAGCCTGCTGCACACCTTCGCCGGAGACATCGCGAGTGATTGAAGGATTTTCGTCCTTACGGCCGATCTTGTCGATTTCGTCAATATAGATGATGCCGGTCTGGGTGCGGCTGACGTCGCCCTCGGCTGCTTGCAGAAGCTTAAGGATGATGTTTTCGACATCCTCGCCAACGTAACCGGCTTCTGTAAGTGTGGTGGCATCGACGATGGCGAAGGGCACATCGAGCATGCGGGCCAGGGTTTGGGCGAGGAGCGTTTTGCCCGTACCGGTGGGGCCGATGAGCAGGATGTTGGACTTGGTTAGTTCAACGCCATCGCTGGGGCGCTGGCGGTTCATGTAGATGCGCTTGTAGTGGTTATAAACGGCGACGGCGAGTTTCTTCTTGGTCTGTTCCTGACCGATGACGTACTCGTCGAGGAAGTTCTTGACTTCCTGCGGCTTCGGCAATTGATTGGGAACGGCCGAGGCTGGGGTAGCAGTGCGGTCATCTTCAAGGATGGAATTGCAGACCGCGACACACTCGTCGCAGATGTATGCCCGGGGATAGTCGCTTGGAGATGAGATGAGCTTGGCAACGGCGTCCTGCGATTTGTGGCAGAACGAACAGCGCAACATCTCATCCGAGCCTGATCTGGTTTTCACTCGACCTCACTCCCTTTCTGGTTGCCCACCCGGTTTCATGTTTCCGACCTAACGTAAGGCGGGGCATAAAGCCAAAATACTCGGGCATCGACAGGCGCAATAGGTAATCTTATCCTCTATCGCGTCTTGTAGATGATATCGTCAATGATTCCGTATTCCTTAGCCTGCTGGGAATTCATGATGAAGTCGCGCTCCACATCCTTTTCAACTTTCTCGAGTTTCTGGCCGGTGTGTTTGGCAAGCAACTGATTGGTAATTTCGCGCATGCGAAGGATTTCGCGGGCGTGAATGTCAATATCGGTTGCCTGACCGGAGAGACCACCCATGGAAGGTTGATGGATCAAAATGCGCGAATTGGGCAGGGCCAAACGTTTCTTGGCTTCTCCGGCGGAAAGCAATAGAGCCGCCATGGACGCTGCCTGACCGATACAGATGGTGGTGACGTCGTTCTTCACATATTGCATGGTGTCGTAAATGGCCATGCCGGCTGTGATGGAGCCGCCCGGCGAGTTGATATAAAGCTGGATGTCCTTTTCCGGATCTTCCTGGGCGAGGAAAAGCATTTGGGCGATGACGAGGTTGGCGATATTGTCGTCGATGGGAGTGCCTATAAAGATGATATTGTCGCGGAGCAGCCGGGAGTAAATATCGTAGGCGCGTTCGCCGCGCCCGGTCTGCTCGATGACCATGGGGACCAGCATCATTTTTGGATCGTTCAAGTTCACCTTCCACACACCTTCCCCTGAAGAACGCCGACGATCAGGGGAGGATCGAAATGGTCCGCGTGTTGGTCATGCGGACTGGTGATACAGAAAGTCGAGGGTTTTCTCGTTGCGGATTCTGTTCCGGATTCTATCGAGGCCCCCATCGCGTGTCAAACGAGTGCGGACGGCATCCGCCGTCTGTTTTGTTTGTTTGGCCAGTGAATCGACTTCCTGATCCACAGCCTCGTCGCTGACCTGTAAATTTTCCAGATCAGCCACTTTTTCCAGGAGCAAAGACGCTTTCACATCGTGGATTGCCTGTTCGCGCTGGCCGGCGCGCAGGCGTTGCAAATCCATTTTCTTCATCTGTTCAGTGGTGAGGCCCTGCGCAGCCAGCGCGCGCAAGCCGCGTTCCAGGCGAACGTCGATCTGTTGTTCGACGAGCGCCTCGGGTACTTCGAAATCGTTGCGCTGGATGAGATCGTCAACCAGCTTGTCTTTGGCTTTGTGTTCGGCTTCGTGCTTGCGGTCAGCTTCGATCTGCTCACGGATGCGCGTGCGGAGCTCGTCGACGTTTGCGAATTCGCCGAACTGTTTTGCGAATTCTTCGTTCAGTTCGGGCAGGCTCTTTTGCTTGACGGCCTGGACCTTGACCTTATAGCTAAACGTTTTGCCGGCCAGACGCTTGTCTTGCGTATCGTCAGGATAGTTCACGTCGAAAGTGCGTTCGTCACCGGTACTAGCTCCGCGGAGATGTTCGGTGAATTCGGGCATAGTGTTGCTGCCGGCGATTTCGACGAGCACTTCATCCATGTGAACGGGCTGGCCTTCGCCGGGAGCTGATTCGCCGTCCTTGGGGTGGCCGTCGAGCGAGACCTGGGCAAAATCGCCGTCTGCGAGGGCGCGGTCCTCGATGGGATTGAAAGTGGCGTGGCGCTCCCGGAGTTCGTCGAGCGCCTGTTGGACGTCGTCCTCGGAAACCGCGATTACGGGCTTATCGGCGCGCAGTTCCTTGTAGCCTTCGAGTTTGATTTCTGGGAGCACTTCGAATGCGGCTTTGAAGCGCATGGGTTCGCCATCGTGCAGATGAAGGTCGGTGACGCGCGGCTGCGAAACGGGATGGAAGCCGAGGCGTTCGGTTTCCTGGCGGAAGAAGCGCGGGATGAGCGCTTCGACTACATCGGTTTTGATTTCCTCGGAGAAGCGCTGGCGGATGACCGAAGCCGGGACGTGGCCGCGGCGAAAGCCGGGAATGCGGGCCATCTTCTGGTATTTCTGGATCAGGGTCTCGGTCTGGCGGCCGACTTCGTCGGCGGGAATTTCAACTTCGATTTCGCGCTTGGTGCTGTCTTTTGTTTCAGTGGGGCTCACAATTCGCCTTTCGCAACGACGGCTCCACTACGGAGCCGAGCAGGCTCCGCGGAATTTATGCCGCAGAGATGAGTTTAAAGACTGGCTTGGAATAACGTCAAATTGGGGAACAAGATGTTTCACTGACGAAAGTAATGGGATGCGTCGTTGTCCCAGAGAATCTCCGCTCTTGCTGTCTTTTTGGAGGTGGATACGACCCTGGTTTATGCTTCTTGACGGCATCTGACCAGAGTTTCTTAGCAGGGAGCATGGAGATGAGACAGGTCGCTGGAATCGTTCTTCTGTGGTGGATCGCCGCCGGAACATCTTTTGCCCAGGAGCAAGTTAAGAACACGTATCCGGTCAACTGTG
>JBAVYO010000285.1:0-26320 GCA_049698855.1 Terriglobales bacterium | reverse complement strand
GCCGCGCACCTCGGCTCCTCCATTACCGCGGAGGCGCTGGCTGTCGAAGAAGCCAAGCTCAGCCGCGTGGCGGAATCGATTCGCGTCTTTGTACGCGTGGCCGATCCAAAGTCTCGCCAGATCGTTCCGATGCGCTATTTCAATCTCATGCTAAACCCCGCTCAGGTCGAGGCCTGTTCCGCCGAATATCTCGATCAGGCAAGTCCGCAAGCCGATGCGGCGCGCTTTGTCGTGCGTATGCTCGCCTTGACCACTCGCATCGCAACCGAGATGGAAGAACTCAAACACTCGCTGCGGGACGGTTCTGTGTGGAAACTGCACGCCGATTCACTAGCCGCACTTCTCAATCTCGCCAAGAGTATGCCGGAGGCATTGGACCACCTGACCGTGCCCGCATTTTCGACTGTGATCCCAGCAGCCAGTTCCCTTCGTGCTTCGATTGAAAATCTCCGTGCGCGCACCGTCGAAGCTGAAAAGATGCTGGCTGGCGAGTAGAAACCTGCCTTCGGCACGAAGTCTCTTACAAATAAAAAGGACCGAGCGCTAGCCCGGCCCCTTCAATCCTCGAAGGATTAGTTAATATCGAACTGCTCCTGATGCAGCGCAGGATCCGATTTCACGATAATCGTCTTCTTCGCCAGTTCTTCCATTTCGTTGAGCAAATGCGCATTGTTCGCCTTGAGTGCTTTGGCAACGTCCGGGTTCACGCGCAACATCACGTCACTGTGCTCCAAGTGCTGCGAAATCTTGCGCATCTCCACGTAGATTTCGTTGCAGATCGTGTTCACCGCTTTCACAAAGCCAGTCGCCTGGCAATACGGACAGGGCGAGCCAATCGTGCGTTCCAGCGACTGCTTCACACGTTTGCGCGTGATGGCCACCAGACCGAAATCGTTAAATTGCAGCACCTTCGAGGGCGCGCGGTCAGCCCGCAACGCCTCTTCCAGCGCCTGCATCACTTTCTGCCGGTTGCGCCGCTCATCCATGTCGATGAAGTCGATGATGATGATCCCGCCAAGATCGCGCAGCCGTATCTGCCGCACGATTTCGCGGATCGCATCCACGTTCGTCTTCACGATCGTGTCTTCCAGACGAGACGTCTTGCCCACGTATTTGCCGGTGTTGACGTCGATTGCGACCAGCGCTTCGGTCTGGTTGATCACGATGTAGCCGCCACTCTTCAGCCAGACTTTCGACTTCAACGCCTTGTTGATTTCTTCGTTCAATCCAAACTGCTCAAAGAGTGGCGTCTCTTTCGTGTAGAGCTTTACCCGCCTTACCAGAGCCGGCTGAAACCGGTTGGCAAAACGCAGGATGCGCTCATATTCCGTTTCCGTATCGACCCAGATGACCGAGAAGTCCGAGCTCACCTGATCGCGCAGCACACGCTCCACCACGTTGAGATCGTGATAGATCAGCGCCGGAGGCTTACTCGACTCCGAGCGTGATTTGATCTCGTTCCAAAGGTTCTTGAGAAAGCGTATATCGGCGCGCAGTTCCTCGTCGGATGCGCCCGCCGCTGCCGTGCGGACAATAAACCCGCCGCCGCCATTTTCACGCTCGCTTTGAATAATGCGCTTCAGCCGCTGCCGTTCTTCCTCGGACGAGATTTTGCGCGACACGCCCGTATGATTCACGGTCGGCATAAAGACCAGAAATCGCCCCGGCAGCGCGATGTGACTCGTGATGCGCGCGCCTTTCTTTCCAATCGGCTCTTTGGCGATTTGGACAAGAATCTCCTGCCCTTCCTTCAGGAGTTCGCTAATCTGCGGCACAACTGTGTTCTCGCGGCTGCGAAAACGCCGACGTTGACCCCGCCGGCCGCCGCGCCGACGATCGAGATCCGGAACACGGCGCGCCCGCTGCAGCAACCTCGCTTCCGGCGGCGCGGCGCGAACGACCGCGCTGGCATCAACCACTCCCGCGCCAATTGCCTCGGCCTCCAGCAGTGCCTCCGCTTCCGCCTGTGCCTCTTCCAATTCCAGTTCTTCGGCTTCACGTTCTTCGGCTTCCAGCACCGCTTCGGAAACCTCGCCATTCTCGCCGGCTGCGGCGGGCTCAGCTACTTCCGCGGTCTCGCTCCCCGCGGGAGACTCTTCCCCGACGCTCGCGGACAACGCCTCGGTGCCCGGCGCATGTGTTTCTTCTTCCACTTCCTCGAAGTCGTCGTCCTCGTCCGCTACGTTTCCATACGCTGCGAGATCGGCTTCTTCTTCCTCGATCTCCTGTTCCTCCACGTGCCCACGGCCGGCATCGTATTTAACCTCCGAAGCCTCGGGAGCGGACACCGCCGTCGCAAGGCCGTCTCCACGTGGAAGCTCGCGATCCACCGCCTCGATTTCTTCCACTACCTCCTCTTCCACTACTTCGGTTTCGGATTCGAGCGGCGCCGCAGATCTGAACTCGCTGACGGGTGATGGCATGCTAGCCGAGGCGCTTGCCACATCTTCATCGGCTTCTACTCGCGCGACATCATCGTGCTGCTCGTGCAGAGGTTCGGCAATTTCGCCGGCGAACATAGGTTCGTCCTCGGGAAAACTCGATGCGATCTCCTCGATCTCCGGCTCCGCCACGCTTCCCACCGGCGCGACAGCACTTGGCGTCTGCCGATACTTGGAAATGGATTCCCCCGGCAGGAGAATCGGTTGATATCCCGGAGGTGGTCCGTAATCGTAATCGCGCCCCCTGCCGCTTGCCGGCGGACGCTGAAACCGTGAACTTGATCCGCCGCGCTCGAAGCGTCCGGAGCGCTCGCTGCGCTGATCGCTTCGTTGGTCAGGGCGCTGGTCGTTTCTAGTATCTGTTCTAATATCTGTCCTGGTTTCGCCTCTCTGATCTGTCCGGGCTTCACTGCGGGCAGAAGCCGCCGGTGGCCGTCCACGGTCGCTGTTGTCCGGGCGGCGTCCGCGACGACGCCGGCGTCCACGAGCATCCCGGCCATCCCCGCGTGTCACATCGCCGGCATTCGTCTGCTCCGGTCCCGCCGACTCAAACCCATCACCTTCGTCGGGTCCATCTCCCGCGTCAACCGGCGCCGACTCAGCGCCCGCCGCCACCGCTTCGGCGCGCCGCGGTTGCCCGCCACCATTTACCGGACGATTCGCCGGGACCGGTTCATCCAAGTCTTCATCCTGTTGTTCCAGATCCATAAAGTCGGATACATACAGAAACGCATCGCGTTCCAGTCCGACATCCACAAAGGCCGACTGCATGCCTGGCAGCACGCGGGTCACGCGGCCTTTATAAATCGATCCGGCTAAGGTGTATTCGTTTTCTCGTTCGAGGTAAATTTCCGCTAGTTGATCGTCTTCCGTGATTCCAACTTTGGTTTCATGCGGTGTTGCCGATACAAACAATTCCTTGTTCATTGATACTCCGGTATTTCTTCACCGGACGGGAAGCGCAAGGCGGATGGAAGGATTGAGGGCTTTCAGCGCCGCTCCCGGGAGGAACGGGCGAGGTGCTGGCGCTCACGCCTGCACCTGCACTGCAGTGAATCTTTTTCGAAAATCTCTGCACTGATCGCGTTGAGCCGCTCTGCCAGGCTTGTGACCGCACTCTCGAATCCCGAGGGGGCCGTTCCCCGCCTGACCGGCTTCAATCCTGTCCGGCTTCTACTTCGTCGCCGGTAATCTGCCCTCCTTTTTCGCGAGGGCCTTCGTAATCTTAATTTACTGCTTGATCTTGTTTCCTGCTCGTTTCATTGGCGCCGTTTCCAAGGGCGCCTCGCCTGCTGCCGGCCGTTCAGTTCACAAATCGGCGCATCCGGACGTTCATCACGATCCCCAGCGCCAGAAACATGAAAAGAACGGAAGACCCACCGTAACTCATGAGCGGCAAAGGTATTCCAGTGACGGGCATAAACCCGACCACCATGCCTACGTTGACCAGAATGTGAAAGCTAAGCACAGCCACCACACCCATTACCAGAAATGCACCAGCGCGATCGGGCGCCGTTTGCGCATTCTGCGTCAAACGCATCAGCACGATAAAGTATAACAGCAGGAGCCCCAAAGCTCCTACGAACCCGTGTTCTTCGGCAAATGCGGCAAAAATAAAGTCAGTCTGCGGAACTGGCAGAAACGCAAGATGCGTCTGTGACCCTTGGGCACTTCCCCATATTCCGCCGGAACCCACCGCGATAAGTGATTGATTCACCTGATACCCGGAGCCCTGACGGTCCGCATCCGGATCTCGAAAACTGGACAAGCGCTCTTTCTGATAAGGCTTCAATACCTTGATCCACGCCACCGGCAGCAGCAGCGCAAGAATCAGCATAACAACCATCGCCTGCTTCCACCGCAAGCCGCCCAAAAACAATCCCATGATCGCCACTGGCAAATAAGTCAATGCAGTTCCTAAATCCGGCTGCGCCAGCACCAGCAGCATCGGGAACCCAACGATCGCCCCAGCTTTCAGAAAGTCGGGCCACGAGAGCTCTCTCTGCTGAAGATCCGCAAAGTATTTCGCCACTGCCAGAATCAGGATTAACTTTACCCATTCCGACGGCTGAAAGTGCGAGCCACCCGGCATCTTGATCCAGCGCCGCGCTCCGAGATACTTCTGCCCGAAGAGGCGAACCGCGATTAGGGACACTAGAGAAGCGATATACATCCAGTGGACTTGCTCAAGGAGGGCTTGGTAGTTGAGCAGGCTGACCAGAAACATGGCGCCCACTCCCCCAAGAATCCAGTAGATTTGCTTGACTTCGGCGCCCGCAAACTTTGTATGCGCAGTTGCGCTGTGAATTTGGACCACTCCGAGCGCGCAAATCGCCAGCACGAACCCGGCGAGGGCCCAATCAAAATCTCGGAAGGAAACGTAGCGCGACATCGATTCGGTCGCCCACCCCAGGATTTATTGCAGTAACTCAGTTACAGGGATTCGACGGGCACGACGGGCTCATCGGTGGTTCGCTCTGCAGCCAAACCCAAACGCCAACTCCCGCGATTGTACCCACCCCCGCATAAACCGCCCACGGAGAGCTCATGATCCCGCCCTGTGCCGCCCGGGCTGGACCCGAATGCCGCCGCCTTTTCCTTTTCTTCTCGTTGTCGTTCGTATTGGTGTTCGTATCGGCGACGGTCGTTTGCTGTCCTTGCGTCACGGTCGTCGTTCCCTGACCGTCTTGCACAGTGACGTCGCCCTTGCTGGCCGCAATCTGCACTTGCCCATCCACGTCGACGACTTGAAACTCTGTCCAGGAAGCGCCCGCAGGTTTGATCGTCACATCGCCTGCATGCGCCGCCATTCCACTCGATGTCGTCACACGCACGCCGCCATGCTCAATCTCAACCGCCGGTCCTTCGTATTTCACCAGCGAATCCGCCAGCACCATCACGCTCGATCCCTTGCTTTGAATACTGGCTGTCGAGTCGGAACGGGTCTGCAGCATGTCGCCCGAGAACATCGCCGCGGTCTTCGGCGTCGTCGCCCCATTCACCCATGCCGAACCGCTCGTGTACAACATCGCCGATGCGGAGTCGCCAGCCATCATTTGTACTGGAAACGCCGCCAGCAGCAAACAGCACACCGCCGGACGCAGCGCTGACTTGAAACGGAGTGCAAACGATTCGGACATTTTCTCTGAGTTGCGGCTATGGTACGCGTTCTAACTGAGGAAGGTCAATGCAGTTATTGTCTTTGGTGCACTCTCGGGTAACTGCTGCACCCAGGCGTCGCTCGCGTCGCGCTCGCCCTGAGCGGCCGATATCGGCACCCCCGTTATTATCTCCCCTGCTACGCCTTCAACTCGCAATTGCATCCACCGGTTTGCCTCAAGCTGGCCCGCAATTTTGACCTTCAGATAGTTCTCCGTCAGAGCTTCCGTGAAATCCGCTCCGCCCGTCTGCAGCGTGATCGCTTCTACCTCGGTCCCAACCAGAGAACGCATGAAAGCTAACTTCTTCGCGGACGCTAGCTCCCGCAGCACGCCGTTTCGCTCCCGAGCCAAAGCCACAGGGATTTGTCCCGGCAGCTGTGCCGCCGGAGTTCCTGGACGAGCCGAATAGGTGAACACATGCAAGTATGTGAATGGCAACTCCTCAACCATGCGCTGTGTTTCGGCAAACTCCGCCTCGCTCTCCCCCGGAAACCCGACCATCACATCCGCCCCAATCGCAGCGCGCGCCATCGCATCCCGTATCTTCCTTATCTTCTCCCGATAATGCCAGGGCCGATACTTGCGGTGCATACGCCGCAGAACGGCGTCACTCCCTGATTGCATCGGCACGTGCGCATGCTTCGCGATCCTCGGCGACGCTGCCACCAACTCGATCAGCTCGTCGCTCCAGTCCATCGGCTCGACGGAACTGATGCGGAGTTTTTCAAGCGATGTACGCTCGAGGATCGCGAGAATCAGGTGAATCAGTCGTTGGTCGTTCCTCGTTCGTCGTTCGGAGTTCGCCCGGGCCGATGGAGTCAAGGGGTTGAGAGGATCTGGCTTACCATCGACCAACGACGAACGACTGACGACCCGCAACTGAGAATTGACAACTGAGAGCTGAGAACTGCCTCCCAGATCCCTTCCCCACCGCCCCAGATTAATCCCCGAAATCACGACCTCGCGATAGCCCGCTGCAACCAGCGTCCGCACTTCGGCAATCACGCGATCCACGGACAACGATCGGCTTTGGCCGCGCACATATGGAATCACGCAGAACGAGCACCGGTTATCGCATCCGTCCTGCACTTTGAGGTTGGGCCGCGTGCGTTCGTTGGCCGCTTCAAATACTGGCGCGGCCATCAGATCGGTATGCGCAAAGATGTCGCCGACCACAACTTCAGCGCGCCCCAAACGATCTTCAGCAGGCGCAACAGTATCCCTGGGCTGTTCCACACAATCAATCGGCTGCCCCACACGCTCCACCGGGTGCCCCACACCATCGCGTTCTTGGCGATGGTGTGGGTTCTGCGCAGTCCCAGAAAGCTGTTCAATGGAAACAAATCCAACAGACGCAGCCGCCGATAATGAACCCGCGACAATTTCCGCCGCGCGGTGTTTGTGCGAATTTCCCACCACCCAGGTCACACCCGGCAGCGCCGCCAATTCCTCCGGAGCCCGTTGCGCGTAACATCCCGTGACCAGAATCCGGCAACCGGGGTTTTTTCGCTGCAACCGCCGGATCGAAGCCCGCGCATCTTTGTCCGCTCCCTCCGTAACGGTGCACGTATTCAGAACGACGATCTCGGCGTCGCGCGCCGCTCCGGTCCGCTCCAGTCCCTTGTCCAGAAACTGGCGTTCGAGCGCAGCTCCGTCGGCCTGCGTCGCGCGACAACCGAAATTTTCTATGTAGAACCGCACGGTGTTCTTATACTAACCGAGTTCAATCATCGCCGGGAAAAGCGCCTTATCGCTTTCGTCCCCGCGAAATCGAAGGAAATACCGGACCATTTAGGCACAGATTTTGGTAACAAAGATCGAAAAGGATTTTCGTTCCCCGTGGAACAGAAACTCCATTGCCCGAGCGAGCCGCTTCGCAGGCGAAAGGATCCCGGCATCTCACAAGATGGCCAGGGCAGACATATTTACTTGCAGAGATTTCTCAGGCGCTGGCAACGCCCCGAGCTTGCTGAAAGCACTCCCGGCATAGCACCGGTCGTCCTTGGGTGGGACGGAACGGAACCGTCGTTTCCTTGCCGCATTGTGAGCAGTTCGTCCGCGTCTCCGTCTTCGCGAACCCATGCTGCTGCGGCCCGCTTCCCAGCACGGCGACCCGCTTATTCTTACAGGTTTTGCAACGTTTGGGCTCGTTTTTGAATTGTTTATCGTGGAAAAACGACTGTTCACCAGCTGTGAACACAAAGTCCGTGCCACAATCGATGCACTTTAAAACTTTATCTTGGAATTCCATGCAAGAGGCGCTCCCATTCCCATCCCTGCACGGCACGGGAGACCCGGGGGAAAGGATTCCGGTTCACTACGTGGGCAGGAGAAGTGTACATCCCCGTCGATTGACCCTGTGGACTCGGCCCTCCATGCGACGTGCACCGCATGGCTTACTGCTTCAGGTGCCCGTCAACCAATACTCCGACAGCTTCTCCTGAGTGAAGAGGGGCCGTACCCCCTCTTTAGCTACGGCCCCGTCTTCGCTTTCTCTGCGTTCTTTAAGTCTTACTTTAGTCTTGCTCTTTGCGAGCTTTCTTCCGGCTGCGCTTGCGTGCCAGCGCTTCCTTGACTCGTTTTCTTTCGCCAGGCTTCAAATAGAACGAATGACGTTTTACTTCCTTGATGATGTCCTCGGTCTGTACTTTCCTCTTGAACCTGCGAAGTGCGTTTTCGAGGGATTCTCCCTCTTGAAGTCGAACTTCAGCCAAACGAACTACACCCCCCTACTGGCCCTAACTGGACACTCAGTTATGGCAAGCCAATCGCTATAAGTCAAGTGGAATGTGCACAAAATTTCCCTCCACTTAGAAATTCAGCCGCATCGATAATTGCATCTGCCTCGGCGCATACGCGTTCCCTGTCTTCATGAAACTTGTAGGCTGCTGATAATACGCTGGATAAGTCATCCCCCCGGAAATTGGCGACTGCGTATATTGAATAAACCGTCCTGCCGAATCATAAAAGCCGTTATCGGAGATGAGATATCTCTTATTGTCTCGGTTAAGTAGATTGAATGCTTCCCCGCTTAGCTCCATCCGCAAATTTCCGCCGAGCTTAATCTTCCTGCCCAGCCGCATATCCATCGTCGCGTAGTCGGGGCCGAGAAATGCATTTCGCCCGTACCCCGCGAGCCGATCGTTTTCGTTATTCCCGTCCTGGTTTGGGTCACCCGCAACCGTGGCATTCGCCGGTCGTCCCGACCCATAGGTCATCACTTCTGAAACTTTCCAATGCCGAAACATCGCTGCCAGAACTCCCTGTTCCCCGTCGAACCCGTGCGGCTCTTCCACTGCGGCAATGGTCAGCCGGTTCCGCTGATCGGTTACGCTTGGCCCGCGTTCGCTGTTCGCCGAGTATGAATTCTGCACAGTCGCCGGCTGTCCCGCCACCAGGGCATCTTGCCCGTCGTCGATCGCGTGCGCCCAGGTGTATCCGAGCCGGAAATAAAACCCGCGCGACATTCTCTTCTGCAACGACACCGTTAGCCCGTTATAGACGCTCGATCCCGCGCTCTCAAACTGATCAATCGCCCCCAACTGAGGGATCGGCCGCGCCAGCGGATTGATGCACGGCGGGTACGGGCAACTGATGCTCCGCGCGGTTTGCCACGTCGCAAACGACTCCACGTTGTAGAACCCTTTTTGAAATGTGCTGCCCGTAGGATCGTAGACCGGATAACTGTAGAAAGTCGGCGGCGGCAGATTCACATCCCTCGCCCGGATCATGTCCACACCATGCACATACAAATACGATAGCTCGCCGGTAAACCCATCCGCGAACTCTCGCTCCACACGTACGCTGCCCTGCTCCGCACGTGGTGTCTTGAATCCGGGACCGAACGACGACACTTCGTTGGTCGCATATTGCTGCCATGCAGCAGGTAACTTGCATATCACCGGCCCCCGCGGACAACTTACCGCCACGTTCGGATAGGTCGGGAAAACCTGGTTCTGGTAGTAATTTGCGTTGTCCAAAGATAGGAACTGATCCGTGACGCCATTGTCATTCATGACCGCCGACTGATACATCTGCGGAATTCGCACATAAAAAAGCCCAAATCCCGCGCGCACCACGACTGGCCGACGATCCCCGATCGCATACGCAAATCCAACTCGCGGTGCAAAGTTCTTATCCGGCTCCGGCATCCATCCTGCCAGCGGCCAAAGCGGATTGCTGACCAATTGCGTCTGCGCAAACGTTTGTAAGTCATAGCGCACACCCAGGCTTGCGGAAAATCGTCGCGTAAGCCGCACCGTGTCTTGCACGAATGCAGCATAGTCGTTGCTGTTGGGGTGCGACACTGGATTGCCGAAATTTTGCATGTAATAGCGCGCCAGATTGTCATTTGGCCCCGTCCAGCTTCCCGCGTCCGCATTCCAGCTGGGCATCACGGTATGCGCCCATGCCCGCAGCGGCGTCAACTCCAGCCCCTGAGTCGGCACCGGCTGAAACGTCCACGGATTCACTTCGATGTCGTCGAAGATGTATTCCCCGCCATACAACGACGGGAAATAGTCATAGTCCCAGGTTCGCATCATATCCCCGCCGAACTTCCATTCGTGCCGCCCGCGCGTCACGCTCATCGTCTCAGCCAGATGCAGCCGGTGTTCCCGCGTCTGCCGCGGCAATATTGACGATTCCCCCATGTCGTCAAGCCAGTCGTAAATCTCCGTTTTCGGCATCGTCGAATTCGGGAATGATCGCTCCAGATCCAGCGAAAATTGTGCCCTCAAATGGCTCGTCCAGTGCGGCGTCAAGCTGCTCAACAGGGAAATAGACCCGCTCACCGTCGTCACGTCCTCTTGGCCATTCCCGCTCAAGGAATCGTAGGTAATTGGGCTGGACGGTTCGAAGAATACATTGTTCGTCCCGTAGTATCGTGACGTGCTCAGACGCGCCGAAAGCAGTTCATGCTGGGTCAGCACCCGGTCCAACTTCAGGAACCCCGCGTTTCCGATCAGCCTCGACCGGAACGTGCCTCCCTGCGCCGAAAGCAACTGCGCCGCAGTCAGAGCGCCAGGCGTAGGCGGAAAACACGGCGGTCCACCCGCGCTCGCAGGCGGACACCCCATCACAATTGCCTGATCGCAAGCCGTCCCGCCTATCCGCGGATCGCACACCTCGTAGTCCAAAATACTCGGATACGTCCCCAGTTGCGGCACGGCTGCCGTCTGCCCATCGTCGAATTCCACCAGCATTGGCACGTGAAAAATGTGCTGATCGTAGCTTGCAAAAAAGAACGTCTTGTTGCGCTCGATCGGCCCTCCCAAAGTCCCTCCGAACTGATGCTGCTGGCTACTCGGATTGAACCCCGCGTACGGCGGCGCCGCGCCTCCAATCGAACTGTCGCGCAAGTGATAAAACGTGCTCCCGTGCCAGTGATTCGATCCCGACTTCGTCACCACATTCACGACCGCGCTTCCTGACCGCCCTGACTCCGCTCCGTAGCTATTCGACGACACGCGAAATTCCGACACCACTTCATCTGAAAACTGATACGGCGCGCGATATCGCCCTCGCGCCTGCGCGAAGAACCCATTGTTGTTGTCCACGCCGTCAACCAGGTAACTGGTGTTGTATCCGCGAATCCCACCATAGGAGAGATCGCCATTCGATCCCGACGTCAGCCCGCGCGGATCCTGCGTCACTCCCGGCGTCAGCAACAGCAAGTCGGTGAATCTGCGCCCGTTCAGCGGGATACTCGCAATCGCCTGCTCATCGATCACAGACGAAACCGCCGCCGGATTCGTCTCGACCGCAGGGGGCGCGCCTGAAACGGTCACCGTCTCCCTCGGCCCCGCCACCGTCAGTTTGAATGCCAACTGCTGCGCCGCGCCGATTTCGACCCGTATCACCGGAGAGATCTGCGGCGACATTCCTTCCGCCTCCGCGCGCGCCGAGTAATTCCCCGGCGGCAGCAAATCCATCACGAATCGTCCCGCAACGTCTGTGCCCGTGTGATAGCGCACGCCAGTCTCCACGCAGATCGCGACGATATCCGCTTTGGTCACTGCGGCGCCTTGCGCGTCCAACACACTGCCCCGCAATGCTCCAGTTGACGCATCCTGCGCCCACGCCAGGCAACGAATAAGAACAAAAATGACGATGAGTTGACGCGGGGAGATCCGAAAGTCAATCACCGGAGTGAAATTGGAAATAATGGTGGTCTTCCTGAGGCCTAAGACCTTACACCTGATACCTGCGAACTGGCGGCGCATGGCAATCCCCTCGTGTCCAAGACTTGGAATCGGAGGGGATTCCGTAGATCCTGATGTTTTCTATATCAAAGTACGCTATCCGCAGGCTGTGACCCGGCGCACGCAGAAATTGTTCAGTTTTGTCGCAGGATGTTTCGGTCTCAGCTTGATCTCGAGGTTGTGGAGAGGCTTGGCAAGGCACATATCCGACACACTGTAATCGCGATCTTAGACAGCTATAAGCCTCGACTCAATTGTCTTTGTGATTGCCAGACTGCTTTACCTTCCATTCAGAGCCGTCGGCGAAGTGAACTTCTTGAATGATCATCGCGTGTTTCCAAACGCCGCCGCAAACGTCACCATAAGCCGAAACGCTATATTCGTGCGCGAGGTATCCTCTGGGCTTTATCACGTACGGCCCTGACCAGTACACCCCTCCGGGTTGGCCGGCAATGGTAATGGCCATGCTGAGCCAGATTACCTTCTTCACGGAGTTATTTCGAAGCCTGAAATCTATGTTTCTACGGGATGGAAACTGCCTATCCATGTGCACGTGCACGTCGCTTATTTCGATGGGCGATGACGGGCTATTCCGAATTTCGATTTCCTCCTTGCGATCCCTGACGAAGTCAGCTTCTGTGTAATGAACTTTCTCCCACTTGTCCTGCATGGTCTGCTGCGGCGGTGTGAAATACCACTGGCCTTGGTGACGATACGCGACTACTTTTGTCTGCTGCGTCCAGGTTTCTGAGGAGGTCTGAAATTCCCCTGTTCCTCCCAGATACCAGGACAACTGTTCCGCTGCGACCCGGTCGACGGTTCCGGCAGGAAGTTCCCTTTCTGTTGTGCAAGTGGAGAGATTCTGGATCGAGAAGTCAAAATCCGACATGCGGATTTCTTTCATTCTCTCAACGAGACAGTGTCTGTACGAGCCCTTGTAAACAAAGCCATTGGTACCAAGAAACTCAGCCACATCCTCCCAGCGTCCCTCTGCCTGCGCTGCGACGAATGCCGAAAGCCGTTCTTCAAGAGAAGATCTGAGTTCGTCCGGGAGTGCATGATGCTCAAACATGCAACCGCGAACTTGGGCTGCAGCCTGACTGCCGACGCAAAAGACCCCAACCAACAGAACCGCAGCGAGCCGCATATAAATCTGCCTCAGTGGACATGATCGTACTTCCAATGCGGCTCGACAAATTACCGACGTAAACCGGATAGTGCTCAAAACCCCGCTTAAGAACCTGCCTCAGACTAGCACCGATCCATCTTGTCACCAACCTTCCCACCGCTCCGCAACCCGCCGTCCCTGTCTAATGTGCTGGAGCCGTCGCTGGCGCCTGCGCTGGTGCCGTCGCCGGAGCCGCCGTCTGCGTTCCAAAGTTCACCTTCGGAACTTCGCGCGCTCCCTCGGAAGCCTTGAAGTAGGCGTCGTTCTGCTTGTATCCGGCAAAGCCCGCGTAAATGTTATTGGGAAACTGCAGAACATAAGTGTTGTAGTCCTGCAAAGTGTCGTTGTAGCGCTTGCGCTCAACCGAGATCCGGTTCTCTGTCCCGGCCAGCTCATCCTGCAAGCGCATGAAGTTCTCGTTCGACTTCAGGTTCGGATAATTCTCCACCACCACCAGCAATCGCCCGAGCGCGCCGTCGAGTTGACCGTTCGCGGCAATCTTCTCCGAGGGAGTCCCGGCCGAAAGCAGCGCCGACCGCGCCTTCGCAATGTCGCCAAACACAGTCACTTCCTGCTGCGCATAACCTTTCACGGTTTCGACCAGGTTCGGGATCAAATCCGCCCGACGCTGTAGGACGATATCCACCTGCGACCAAGCCGCCTTCACCGCCTGATCCTTCGTGACCAGCGTGTTGCGCACGCCCACATACTGTCCAAAGCCGATCAGCGCAATCAGCACCAAAACTACCACCACGCCAATAAAAACCTTCATCACATTCTCCTAAGCACTCTCGTTCTCTCAAGCGAAACGCCGGTGCTACTTCTTCAATCTAACTTCTGCCCTTCGACTTCCCACTTCTGCAATCTAAACTCAGACCTCGAACCTCCGACCTCAAACCTCTGACCTCAATCCAGCATCTCGTCCACAGCCGCCGTAATCCGTTCGACAGCCTTCAGATACCGCGCGAACACATCGTCCACGTTCATCGTCTTCCGATCCGCCTTGCGCTCGCGCAAATCGAACAACTGCGCGAACGCGCTCGCATCGAAGCCCGCCTTCGCCGCCAGATTCTCGACCGCCTCACGCTTCGAGCCAGCCCGCTTCTCGCCCATCGCAATCAGGGCATGACGAGCCAGCGTTCCAAACGCAGGCAACGACCGCACCAGCAGTTCCCATTTCGCGCCCTCGTCTCCAGCTACTACAAGCAGCCGCTGCCGCAGCAGGATCGTCTTCTCCCGTAGCTCATATTCCACCTGCGCCCGATGAAACTTCAGCGGAATCTCCAGCCCCTTCAGCAGATCCTCGCCCCACAGCACGCGATAACTTTGCTGCATATCGAGGAACTCGATTGAAAACACATCCGCGCCGCGCCGCAATTCTTCAGCCGTCATCAATAGCGGCGCATGATGTTTCTGCTTCGCCCACCACTCGACCACCGGCGCCAGCCCCGTAATGGCCGCAAACGAAGTCTCGCCCAGCACACACATCAGGTTCACGTCGGAGTGCTCGGCCACATAATCCCCCGCCGCCGCCGATCCATACAGGACGACGGATTTCAAATTCCCGCCCGCCGCTTCCCGCACCCGCCCGACGAATTCACCAATCAGTTTTTCCGGAACCATCTGCTTCCTCTCTTAGTTCTCAGCTCCCGGTTCTCAGTTCTTGGGTCTTAGGTCCAAGGTCCAAGGTCCAGGCCTCGGATCTCGAGAGCGTAGTTACCTTTTTCTAACAACTGAAAACTGGAACTGGCGACTGACAACTGCTCTTTTACCAGCTTCCACCAGCGCCGCCGCCGCCCGTGCTACCGCCGCCGAAACCGCCAAATCCTCCGCCACCAAAACCGCCACCACCTCCGAATCCTCCACCACCAAATCCGCCGCCGCGATAACCGCCCCCGCCTCTCATGCCGCTCATCAGCAGCCCCCACAGCAGGCCCGACCAGAACGATCCGCCACCACCACCACCTCTATAACCGCTGCCGCGCGAGGCGACCCAAATCACGAAAATCACAATCACAATCAGGATGATCACCAGCACAAAGCCCGGAGCTTCGGCCTCGGGCCGCGCATGGTATCGCACCTCTGGTTCCTGCAGTCCGGTCAGCGTGACGCCCGCATCCTGCGCGATCACGGATGCCACGCGCGTTGTTGCCAGCGTCACTGCGGCGTTGTAATTGCCGGTGCGCAGAATCGGCACCATCTCCCGACCGAAGCCGCCAACTTTCCCATCCGGAAGAATCCCTTCCAGCCCATACCCAACGTTGATCCAATACTTGTGATCCTGGCTGGCGACCAGAATCAGCACGCCGCGATCGTTTCCCTTCTTTCCAATCCCCCAAGCCTGATACAGCGCCACGCCGTAATCGAAGGCTTCCTGCCCATCCAGAGACTTCACCGTCACTACGGCAATCTGCGCTTTCGCCTTCTCGTCCACCTGCTGGCACAGCGCGTTTAGTTGCGCTACGGTGGAAGCGTCCAGCACGCCCGCAAAGTCATTGACATAATTCGTGGCGTGAAGCGAAGCAATCGGCTCGGCCGGAGCGCACAAAGCCACAGCCATGACCAATAACGTAATTTTCAGCAAGAATTTCACGGAGCTAGAAATTGTACAGGAGGGGGAACCACCGCGTTAGCTGCCCCACGCAGCTATACTTCTCCAAACGTAAGCCCTATGAATCCCGCGGAACATCACCTCTCCGCCAATCTCGACCTGCTGCGTGCTATTGCGGTCGTGCTCGTCCTCGCACAGCATTTGGCCCGCCGCAGCTACGTTGAGACATTCGCCTGGATGCCCACCTCTTCCTGGGGCCTATTCGGAGTCCTACTCTTCTTCGTCCACACCTGTCTGGTGCTCATGTACTCCATGGAGCGCAGCCATCTCACCGGCTCAGCCCTCTTCAGGAATTTTGTCATCCGCCGCGTCTTCCGCATTTATCCACTAAGCATCGTCGCCGTCCTCACCGCGCTGGCCCTGCATCTCGACACCGACATCAACGGCATTCGCGGCCTCTCGCACGGCCACTTCCCTGGCCTCGTCACCGCCTCATCCAATTTGCTGCTGATTCAGAACCTGACCGACGTCAAGTCGATCCCGAACGTCCTGTGGTCGCTGCCCTTTGAGCTACAGATGTATGCCTTCCTGCCCTTCTTGTTTCTCTGGATCGGCCGCAATTCATTCCGCAGCCAGAGAATGGCTTGGCCGCTGCTCGCTCTCTGGATCGTCAGCGTTGGCGTGGCTTTGGCCCAGCCTCATATCCCTCACATCGGACGCCTTTCGATCCTTCTCTTCCTGCCCAACTTCCTCGCGGGAGTGATCGCCTACGCGCTTCCCCATCGCCCGCGCATCGCAAGCAGCCTTTGGCCTGTCTTCATTCTGGTGCTCGCCGTGGCATTCGCCATCCGTCCCGTTTTTTCTACAGGCTGGTTCCTTTGCCTCGTTCTCGGATCGATGATTCCCAAATTCCGCGAGATCCAATCCCCATGGCTGCGCTGGATCAGCCATCGCATCGCGACATATTCCTACGGCATCTATCTCTCGCACCAGTTCGCCATCTGGGCCGCCTTCGGCGTGCTGGCTGCGCACTCACTGGCAGTCAAAATTCCTGTGCTGGTCGCGATGCTGGTAGCGCTTCCCATACTTCTCTATCGCTCAATCGAAAAACCAATGATTGGAGTGGGAGTGCGTCTGGCGAGGCGCTTCACGGACCAGCATGAGAATGCCCCTGATTCACTTCTTCAATCCGCCTTCTGACTTTTGACTTCCGCCGTGCTATTTTTGACTATTCAGCCATGATCCGCTCTCACAAAGGCATCACCCCACAGGTTCCCGAAACTGCCTACGTTGACGAATCCGCCCAGCTCCTCGGCGACGTCATTCTCGGCGAGCATTCCAGTGTCTGGATGAACTGCGTTCTGCGCGGCGACGTGCACGAAATCCGCATCGGCCACTACTCCAACATTCAGGACGGCAGTACGCTGCACGGCATGAAGGAGCAGTATGGCGTTTACGTTGGCGACTATGTCACGGTTGGCCACAACGTCATTCTCCACGGATGCCGCGTCGAGCCGCGCTGCCTGATTGGCATGGGATCGATCATCCTCAACGGCGCTGTCATTGGGTCGGGCTCGATCATTGCGGCGGGAACGCTGATCCCCGAGAAGACGATCGTCGAGCCGAATTCGCTTTGGATGGGTTCACCCGGAAAATTCCGCCGCAAGCTGGAGAAGAGCGACGAAGACATGATTCTGCGCTACGTAGAAAACTACATCGGCTACAAGAAGCAGTATTTGCTGGAGAGGAAGGGGAAATAACTAGAATCCCCCCTCCTGAAGTGATCTTTGAAAACAAAAGACTTAGGCTTATGTTTTCTCCCAGATCTTTGAATAATAAGGGTTTACGAGTAAGATATTGTAGAATTAATAAGTTATGGATGCTTTTTCGGTACATTGCCTAAGATATTTCAGAATCAATAAGTTAGATCGATTTTGCATTCCAGTTTCGCGTAAAGTATTTATTCATCAATGATTCAGAACGGTTCCGCGTTTTCGATATTGGCGTTCGAGTTAGGCGCTAGTTGAGGCCGTCCGGAGTTTGTGTCATAGCAGCCTGATCGAGCCCGTAGGTGGTCTGGCATGTATAAAACTCCAAGACGTTACCAGCGCCTGCAGTTGAAAGTCCCTGTGGAAATGCGGCCGGCGCCGGACGGAAATCCGATCCACGCGGTCACTACTGACTTGAGCGCTGGCGGTTTTTATGTCGAGATGATGTTCACGCTCGCGATCGGCACGCAAGTTCATCTCGTCCTTCAGCTTGGCGAGTCTACCGTGCTTGCGCTCGGCCAGGTCGTTACCTGCGATCCAACCGTGGGAAACGGCGTCCGGTTGACAAGGATGTTGCCGGAAGACCGGCAAGAACTTGAACGTTTCCTGCAATCCGCAGAAGCGGCAAAGGCCTCAGGAGCCAAGAGCGGGGGGCAGTAAGGCGTTTCTCTCAACAATCTGGTTTACTGGCAACTGGCCACTGGCAACTGACAACTGAATGATTAAAGCCGTCCGAGGAACCCGCGACCTTCTTCCGCCCGATACCGCTCTCTGGAACTTCGTCGAAGACACCGTGCGCGACGTTTTCCGCGCTTACAACTTCCACGAAATCCGCACGCCGATTTTTGAGTCGACTGAACTGTTCGCTCGCGGCGTCGGCGAAGACACCGATATTGTCAGCAAGGAGATGTTTACCTGGGAAGACCGCGCGCGCACTGGGCACGGGGGCGCATCTGATGCAGGCAATGTCTTTGGTTCCGGTTTTGGGGGAGGATCAGGTTCAGGTGCTGGCTTTGGCGACGGAAGTGGTTTCGGTGGAGGACGTGGTCAAATGCTCACCCTGCGCCCCGAAAACACCGCTGGAGTAGTCCGCGCCTACATTGAGCACAAGCTTTGGGATCGCGGCCTCAACAAGCTTTTCTACATTGGCCCGCAGTTCCGGCGCGAGCGTCCGCAGAAGGGGCGATATCGCCAGTTCTACCAAATCGGAGCCGAGATCATCGGGCCGAAAACTGCCGGCAGCGAATCGCCCGCGCGCGATGCGGAAATCCTCGAATTGCTCGCCACACTGCTCGACCGCGTGGGCATCACCGGATGGACGATCGAACTCAACTCCGTAGGCTGCCCCAGCGACCGCGCGCAATTCAACGAAGCGTTGCGCAAGGCGCTCGAACCCGTCGTCAGCCAAATGTGCGAAGACTGCAAGCGCCGCGCTGTCACAAATCCGCTGCGCGTCTTCGACTGCAAGGTTCCCGAAGACCAGCCGATCATCGACAAGCTGCCGCGCATCAGCCAATTTCTTGACGAGGGATGCCGCACGCACTTCGAAGAAGTGAAAGCAATCTTGAGAGCAGTCGGTGTCGATTTCAAGGAAAACGACCGGCTGGTGCGCGGCCTCGACTACTACACGCGCACCGCGTTCGAGTTCACCCACGGTGCGCTCGGCGCGCAGAACGCCATTCTCGGCGGCGGCCGCTACGACGGACTCGCCGAAGCGCTCGGCAGTCCGCAACCCGCGCCCGGCATCGGCTTCGCCATTGGCGAAGACCGCCTCGTACTCTCACTCACCAAATCCGCAGAGGAAGCCACCCGCAACCCCGATGTCTACATCGCGCCGCTCGGCGCAGGAATGAACCGCGAAGCCGCCCGCCTGGCGCGCGAGCTGCGGCGTTCTGAGCAAGACCTCGTCGTTGAACTTGGCGACGAATCTTTCCGCCTGAAAAAATCTTTTGAGGCTGCAGACAAAATCAAGGCCCGTTACATCCTCATCGTCGGCGAGAATGAAGTGAAGGCCGATTCCTTCGCGCTAAAGCATTTGGCGAGCGGCGAGCAGGTCACCGTGCCGCGTGCGGAACTCGCCAAGAAGATCGCTGAAGCTAAATAGGCCCTGGCTTGCCAAATTCACCCTGCAAGATCAGGGCGCGGGTCAGGTAGGGATGTTTCGACTGAGCGAGGCCTCACTTTGTGAGGCCTCGCTCAGTTCAACATGACAGGGTTGGATAGCGGAGCAACCAGAAACCGGACACTCAGATTCAGTGTCCGATTGAGGGTCTACTGGTTACTGCTTACTGGGCGCGGCCTTTGCCGCGGCCTTTGTGTTCTTCGTGTCCTTGCCGTCCATGACCAAATTCCAGTTTGTGCCATCGGGCGACATTTCGAATTTGTAGCTGTACGCGGTCGGAGACAGCACCTTCTCCGTGAAGCGGGTCTTCATCGTCTTGTCGCCCATCTTCATCTCGTTCGTCCACGTCCAGGTATCGCCATCCACCGTCCCTTTGGCATGGACCGCTTCGCCCTGGCTGTCGAATTCGTCATAGGTATAGACCTTTTCCTGGGTGTCGTAACCCAGGAACGCGATCTCAGTACCGTTGCCCTGCGGGGTTTTGTAGTCGGCGTGGATTACCAGAAAGAACTTGCCCTCCATCCACGCAATATGCTCGTGCAAGATCGTCTTTCCGCCTGGGCCCATCGGTCCCGGCTTTACATCGCCCACCGAAGTCCAGTTGCCCGCAAAGTAGTCTAGCTTCTTCAGTTCCGGCGCTGGCGTCATCTTTTCCATTTGCGCGAACGCCGCGCCCGCCACGAAAATGCACAGCAGCAATACCGCACACGTAAATCGCATACCCACTCCCTCCTTATATTGTTCTTCTGGATGGACCACGCCTCTTCGGGCGGGATGTTAGAAGCATCCAGCGAGAATGTCAATTCGCGCGATTCGTCACTGGCATCCACGAGCGACCATTTATAATTTTCAATCGTTCATTGCGCGCACTTCCGCTGGCTGCTCTAGCAATAATAAGCCAGCAAGAAAAGGCGAATCCGTGCTCGATTTTTTAGGCGATCTCAGACGAACTCATATGTGCGGGGCTCTCCGCCTCGCCGACGCAGGCAAAAAAGCCGTCCTCATGGGATGGGTCAACCGCCGCCGCGATCTCGGCCAGATTATCTTTGTCGATCTCCGCGACCGCACCGGAGTCACGCAAGTTGTCTTCAGCCACGAACTGGATGCGGCCGTCCACAAAAAGGCGGAAGAGCTGCGCAACGAATTCGTCATTGCCGCCATCGGCACGGTTAAAAAGCGCGACGCCGATACCATCAATCCCAACGTTCCCACCGGCGAAATCGAACTCGTAGTCGAAGAGCTGCGCATCCTCAACGTCTCCAAGCCGCTTCCCTTTCTGCCGAGTGACACAGTGCTCGCCAACGAAGAGATGCGCCTGAAGTATCGCTACATCGATTTGCGGCGCGACGCCATGCAGTTCAACATCGCGCTGCGCCACAAGGTGGCCTTGGCGATCCGCGACAATCTCGCGCAGCAGGGCTTCTTCGAAATTGAAACGCCGTTCATGACTCGCTCCACGCCCGAAGGCGCGCGGGATTACCTCGTCCCCAGCCGCGTCCAGCCCGGCATGTTCTATGCGCTGCCGCAGTCGCCGCAGCTCTTCAAGCAGATTTTGATGATCTCCGGCTTCGACAAATATTTTCAGATCGTGCGCTGCTTCCGCGACGAAGACTTGCGCGCCGACCGTCAGCCCGAGTTCACTCAGATCGATCTTGAAATGTCCTACCCGCAGCCCGAGCGCGTGTGGGAGGTGGTTGAAGGCTTTCTCACCGCGGCGTTCAAGGCTGCGGGACATGAAATCAAAACACCTTTCCCGCGCATGGATTACGACGACGCCATTCGCCAGTACGGCATCGACAAGCCCGATCTTCGACTGCCCGCGTTCACAGAGGTGCGCGACTGCTTCGCCCCGGCCGATCTGGAAACGCTCGCCGTCAACAAAGACTTGCCCGTGATCGCCATTCGTATCCCGAAAGTCGGCGAGCTCTCGCGGAAAGAGCGCGACGATATCAAACCGCTCTTTATCTCCAAGGGCGGCGCGCGGCTGTTTGAAGACTTCAAGCGGATTGAAAACAAATTCGGCGAAGCCGCGGCGAAAATCCGCGAGAAGATTCGCGCCAACACCGGTGCCTGCGAAGCCGACGACCTGATCGTGCTCGTCGTCGGCTCCGCGCAAGCCGCAAAAGACGATCATCCCGCCGGCAAGCGAAAAGTCACGCCCGCGGAAATGGCCATCTACGCCTCAGCCGGACTGCTGCGCATCGCGCTCGCGCAAAAATATGCCGAGAAGCACGGCATCTTCAAAAAGACTGGAGACCCCGCCAAAGACTACCGCTTTCTCTGGGTCACCAACTTCCCCATGTTTGAGTACGACGAGACCGACCGCCGCTGGATGGCCGCGCATCATCCCTTCACCTCGCCGCACGAAGAGGACATGGACAAGCTCGAAAGCGATCCGGCCATGGTGCGCGCGCTGGCCTATGACGTGGTGCTCAACGGCACCGAGCTGGGTTCCGGCTCAATCCGAATTCATAGGCAGGATATTCAAAGCCGAATCTTCCATGCGCTAGGCATGACGGAAGAAGAAGCCAGGGCACGCTTCGGTTTTTTCCTGGAAGCGCTGGAGTATGGCACGCCTCCGCATGGAGGCATCGCGCTCGGCCTAGATCGCATCGTGATGATTCTGGCGGGAGCCGACAGCCTGCGCGAAGTAATCCCCTTCCCAAAAACCGCCGCCGCGAAGGATCTGATGATGGAAGCTCCAACTCCGGTGGCCGAAGGGCAGCTCCGAGAGTTAGGGATTGGGATTGTGGTGAAGAAATAAGCGACTCACGAGCTTGCTGAAACTCACCAGCTTGCTGATCGGTTCGCCATCCTACCGTTGTGACCGCAATCACCACCTCGTGTGACTCCACCTACCGCGAAGGAAATGCCGCCGGGCAATACTCCTCTCAGTTGGCAGCAAAAGATGGCAACAGGCAAGAAGGAGTTTTGCATGGCAGTCCCCGAGATCGTCTGGCGGAATCCGGAATCAAGTGGGCACCGCAGGCTTTGGAATAAAGCACGGCACGACGGAAGCTCAAGCCTCTACATTGTCGTTCGCTCCGGCGAGCGCGACACCGAGTGGGAGGGCCTCCCCAACCTAGAGATGATCGAAGGCGGCGCTCCGCGGGCGCAACGGACAGCAAATCGAACCACCCGATCCAGCGCGTAAGCGATTATCCCGAACCTCGTTGCCGACGCCATAGTGATTCAGTACATATTCGTACATATAATGGCATAAAGCGTTGTCGAGCTAGACAAGCCACAACGGACGACACGAGTTTCGACGGGCTTTGAAAAAATCGACGCTGCGCTTGATTTTGAGTGGCGCAGCAATTCTCTGGGCGAGTGCAAGAAGAACGCCTGCGACATCAAACAGCCTTCCCTAAACATCTGCCACTGCTCTCGCCTTTCGTCTGCCGCTTTACCTTCGCAAGCGGAATCTGTCACACTGACCACGAACCGCTAACCATTGACCAGATCCCATGGGAAAAATTCACGTCCTCTCGGAACGAGTTGCCAACCAAATCGCCGCTGGCGAAGTGGTGGAGCGTCCCGCCTCGGTCGTGAAGGAGTTGCTGGAGAACGCGCTCGACGCGGGCTCGACGCGCATCCGCATCAACGTCGAGGCTGGCGGGAAAAAACTCATCCAGATCACAGACAACGGTTGCGGCATGGTGCGCGACGATGCCATGCTCGCCTTCGAGCGCCACGCAACCTCGAAAATCAAAGACACTGAGGATTTGCTCAGCATTGCCACGCTCGGATTCCGCGGCGAGGCGCTGCCTTCGATCGCATCGGTGGCGAGGTTGCATTTAGAAACGCGCGCCGAAGAAGAGGCCGCCGGAACAGTGATAGAAATCAACGGCGGCAAAATGATCCGCGTGGAAGAAGCAGGCCTGCCGCTGGGCACGTCGATCACGATTCGCGATCTCTTCTTTAATACACCAGCGCGCAAGAAATTCCTGAGGTCCGAGTCGACCGAGCTTTCGCACATCGCATCGCTGGTAACACACTACGCGCTTGCGCATCCGGAAAAGCATTTCGAACTGCACTCGGCAACGAACGCGCTGCTGGTTGCGCCGCCGGTTGCCGATCACCGCGAACGCGTCTACCAGGTGTTCGGGCGCGAGACGCTCGACCAGTTGATCCCACTCGCCGCCGTGCAACCGTTGGAGCATGTGGGATTGCCGCAGCCTCCGCCGTGGCGGCGCGATCCGGAGCAGGAACTGGAAAAGCAGGAACCCGGCGAACTCCGCCTGCACGGCCTGGTTTCAAAACCGGAGATACAAAAGCTAAATCGCAACTCGATCTACATTTTTGTGAATGGCAGGCTGATCCGCGACCGTCTTATCCAACACGCGCTCACGGATGCCTACAGAAATATTCTGCCTCCCACGGTCTATCCTGTCGTGCTGCTGTTCATAGAGATGCCCGCCGGCGAAGTCGATGTGAATGTGCATCCCTCGAAGACAGAGGTGCGCTTCCGGCAGCAGACGGCGGTCCACGATTTTGTGCGCGATGCCGTGCGCGATGCGCTCATGAAGGCGCGGCCGGCGCCTCAGTTTCTGACGGAGATCAATGCGCAGCCTTCGGCGAGCGCGGGACTGACGCCGGGAGCGCGCGGCGGCAATTCAGGGCAGTCAGATGCGTGGAGAAATTTGTACGAGCCGGCGCAAGGAGGATTTGGCTCAGCGCAGAACGGCGCGGTAGATGCCATTGTGCAACCGGGCTTTGCCCTACAGCAACCGCAGATTGCGCCATCCACCGCTCGTTTCGCCTTCGAAGGTGGAGTTGCGGTCGAGGCGAATGTGGCGGTTTCGCTGGCGCGCGCGCCCGAAGCAGCTGTTCCCGATCACGGTTGCGCTCCGCCCATCGACCCCGAGCCACAAAGCGCGCCCACACTCGAATCGCTGCGCACGCTGAAGGCCCTAGGACAGATTCGAAATTCTTTCATCCTCGCTGTAAATGAAGACGGTCTTTGGATCATCGATCAGCATGTGGCGCACGAGCGTGTGCTGTTCGAACGAGTGCTGCGCCAGCGAGCAGCGCAGAAAGTGGAAAGCCAGCGCCTGCTGATGCCGCTCCTCATCGAACTGACGCCCGGGCAACAGGCCGTCTTCAGCGAGATTGCCAACGAACTGGAGCACAATGGCTTCGAATCCGAACCATTCGGATCGCGCAGCGTTGCCGTCAAAGTTGCACCGGCCGGAGTGGATGCCTCGCAGGTGGAACACATGCTCCAAGAAATTCTGGAGCAGCTCACGCGTGAAGAACAGGCGCTGAATCTCGATGCCATGCGCACACGGATTGCGGCCTCCATCGCGTGCCACGCTGCGATCAAAGTCAATATGCCGCTCTCGCCAGACAAAATGCAGTGGCTGCTGGAGGAGTTGGCAAAAACGCAGCATCCGATGACGTGCCCGCACGGCAGGCCGGTCGTGCTGCGGTACACGATGATCGAGATCCAGCGAGCCTTTAAGCGAATTTAGCAACGAGCTGATCTCGCATAGGGACGGCGGCCATCGGATGTCCAGCGTGAAGCGCGGCGGCATCCATTATGTTCTAATCAAATTCATGACGGAAGGCGAACTTCTCCAGGCACGCAGTCAGAAATGGCATCTCGACGGGCAACCCATCCGAACCCTCGAGCAGGCGCGCGCCTTTCTGGACTCTGTCGGCTTCTGCCTGATGTATCCGGCGCGTCCAGCTGTGCTGGCGCCGACGTTTGTGGGCGCGTGGGTCGGTAGCGACGACAAGCTCCCCACGCAGCAACACGCCTATGCCGATCCGCGCGCAAAAGAAGCGAAAGAGCTGATGGTTCGCACACTGCGCGATCAAGCGGCGTATGAGGTTCCGCTCATCGACGAGAACAACGCCTTTCTGGTGGCGGCAAGGGTCTTCCCTTTCTATTACGCCCTGGTGGGAGAGCGAAACCCGAAACAGCCGCCCAAGGCCGGCGCGCGCTCGCCGTACTCACCGCTGGCATGCGATGCCTTTGAAATTATCCGCAAGCGGGGGCCGATTTCGAAAGTTAGGTTGGGTGAAATGCTGGGCGGAGCGCTTTCGACGGCCGGCCTGGACCGTGCGCTCCTGGAGCTATGGGCGAAACTGCGCGTAACGCGCGTCGATTACTCGGAGGATGAAGGCTCTGTTTGGGACGAATTGGAGCGGTGGGCGCCAGACAAGGTTTGGGAAGGGGTGAATGCGTCGGCGGGTGAGGCGCTCTCCGGGCTGCTTTCGCGTTACCTGGATTGCGTGGTGGCAGCAGAGCAGGACGAAGTGGAACAATTCTTCTCCACTATCGTTCCGCGCTCGCGGACAAAAGACGCGATACGAGCCCTTCTGGCGGCGCGCCAACTGACTTTCACGCGCATAGGCAGCAAGTCCTTGCTGGAGATCACTACCAGGAAAGAGCCATTTGTGTTGCGCCCGCGCGCCGCCAGGCCAACTGCCGCGACAAAACCAGCAACTGCCCACAGGAACGCGAGCCAATGGAGCAAGCGATAAACCCGGTTCGATGACTGAACCAATCGTGTTTGCCGGTTTTTCTTTGGACTACTCCGCGAGCTCAGCCGTGTACAATTCTGAGTTTGCAGATGACCGACTCTTCCATACGAAAACTCATTATTGCCATTGACGGACCGGCGGGCGCGGGCAAGAGCACGATTGCAGCGCGCGTGGCACGCATGCTCGGCTACGTGAACCTGGAGAGCGGCGCCATGTATCGCGCGCTCGCGCTGAAGGCGATTGAATGGGACGCGTCGTTCGAGGATGAGGCGGTGCTGCTCAAAATGGCGCAGGACTCACGGATCGCACTTGAGCCGACGCGAACTGGCAACCGCGTGTTGCTCGACAGCCGCGATATTTCATCCCGCATCCGCGAGCGCGACGTGACGGAGGCGGCCTCGAAGATCTCCGTC
>JBAVYO010000284.1:0-2342 GCA_049698855.1 Terriglobales bacterium | reverse complement strand
AGCGAAGCCGACTTCCTCCCCGGGCTCATCATCGACAAATACAACGACGTCGTTTCCGTTCAAATCCTCACCCAAGCCATGGACGCCGAACCCGTTCGCGGCGCCATCGTCGCAACTCTCGTTGAAGATCTCAGCCCCGCCGGTATCGTCGAGCGCGTCGATCCCCGAATTCGCGATCTGGAGCAACTCACGCCCCGCGAATCCGGCCTGCTCTGGGGAAAGAAAACTTCGACGATCATCGCCATGAACGCCACAGACACAAGCGTCCCCGAGAGCCATTCTGTCCGCTTCCACTACGACGCGCTCGAAGGCCAAAAGACTGGAGCCTTCCTCGATCAGCGCGAAAACTACGCCGCCGCGGCGCGCTACGCCCACGGCGACGCGCTCGATGTCTTCTGCTATCAGGGAGGCTTCGCACTCCACCTTGCTCCACATTGCTCGAGTGTCACCGGCGTCGACAGTTCGCGCCCCGCGCTCGAAATGGCCGAAAAGAATTCAGCTCTCAACGGCCAGATTCTAAACGGGAAAGAAATTGAATGGATCGAAGCCAATGCCTTCGACTTGCTCCGCGATTACGCTGGCGGAAGCCGCGACACTGGACGGCACGCCGGCAGGAAATACGGCACAATCGTGCTCGATCCGCCCGCGTTTGCTAAAACCAAGCGCGATCTCGACAAGGCTCACAGCGGCTACAAGGAACTTAATCTGCGCGCGCTCAAGATGCTTGCGCCCGGTGGAATCCTGGTCACTTGCTCGTGTTCATTTCACGTGAGCGCAGCTGATTTCCTCGAAACGGTGGCGGCCGCTGCCCGCGACGCCCACAAATCGCTCCGTCTTCTGGAGAGCCGAACCCAGGCTAAAGACCATCCAATCCTCCTAAATGTGCCGGAAACTGGCTACTTGAAGTGCCTGATATTCAGCTTAAGTGATTGAAAATATGAGTTAATAAAATACTTGACAACGATACACTCATATTTTATTCTTCAATCACGCTAACGATAAGCGCAGGGAGCTATCGAAGCTCTCACCTTGAATTTCAAAAAGTAGGAGGATTTAGTTATGACTTTGCTTACCCGTTACCAACCTTACCGTGAGTTCAGCACCATCCAAGACCGCATCAACAGCATGTTTCGCGATTTCTATGCGCCGGAAGGGCGAGATGAATCGCTGGCCACGACTGCCTTCGCTCCGCCCGTCGACGTTTACGAGGACGAGCACAACGTGACGCTGAAGATCGAAGTGCCGGGAATCGACGAGAAGGACATTGACGTTCGCGTGGAAAACAACACGCTGACCGTGCACGGCGAGCGCAAGTTCGAGAAAGAAGAGAAAGAAGAGAACTATCGCCGCGTCGAGCGCCAATATGGCAGTTTCACACGTACCTTCACTCTGCCCACGACCGTTGACTCCGAGAACATACAGGCCAACTACGACAAGGGCGTGCTGAAGATTCAGCTGGCGAAGAAGGCCGAAGCCAAGCCGAAGCAGATCAAGGTAACCGTCGGCTCGGAGAAAACGCTCGAAGCTAAGGGCGCCAAGAGCGCGGCGTAGGTAGCTTTCAGCCGTCAGCTTTCAGCCGTCAGTGAAGAACATGTGAGGCCGGGGGGTTTTGCTCCGGCCTCTGTTTTTGGGGGACAATGCTGGCGAGTTCGAGACTGGTCCAGCTCAGGAAGAGCGAACGAGAAGTTCTCCATGGGAAAAGTGGGACGCGGCGAGGGAATTTCTTCGGCGGCTGACGATTTGTTCCCTTTGTATTCGCTAAAAATATTTTTAGAGAAGCGGAATTTCTTGGTAAGAATGTCGAAAAGGCGAAAAATCAGCGATTGATTTCATGGGAGTTACGAGCCGAAAAGCGCCAAGCACGGGTGTCAGTTCCTTTGTGGTTAATAGTGCTGCGGTGGGAAAGATAACTTTTGGGTTACTAGTGGCCGTCGCATGATGAAGCAAGCGAATGAGTTATTCGATCTCGCATGGAAATGTAGGATAGTCGTTTCTCCGGAACTTGGAAGCGCTGACTCAGATATACACGCGTGGGTTTTTGGCCGGAACCCCGCGCAATGGGCACCGTTCAACACCGTTTTGTGAGCAACCCAAACACCTTTGGCGCTTGTCAGTCGAATGGGGATCGCGCTAGCAGGATAAGGGCCGCAGGCCGAGCAAGGTAATTGAATGGGAGCCGCGACAACAGGGAAGAGATCGGAATGACAAATCAGGAGGCCGGGATAACAAGGTAATCCGAGTCGGGTGAGGGGAGGGTTACGGGCAGTGCTGGGTCGTTCCAAAAGGGGGCTGGGGCTTTGCTCCGGCCTCGGTTTTTGGGGGACAATGCTGACGGACTACTC
>JBAVYO010000283.1:0-6634 GCA_049698855.1 Terriglobales bacterium | reverse complement strand
GTCCTGCGACAAGTTCCGATTCGGCCGCGCACAAGATTGTTGATTGACGGCCTCCATAGGAATGGCCACCGAGAAATATTTTCTCGCTGACTCGCTTCCGCATTGCCACAACCGCATTACGCAGACCTACGCGATCGCGCTCGGCGTTGCCGGGGAACGGAGGACCTGTGGGTCGTTGCTGCCGAAACGGCAAGTCACAGCGCAGGACGGTATACCCGTGTTCGCAGAAAGCTTCACTGAGTGCTACTAGCAATAGCGCACTACAATTGCCGCCGGCACCGTGAGTGAGGATCACTGCGTCGCCCGTCGGTTGCTCGGGCGCGTGCAGAAATCCGCGCACAGCGGGATCGACCGATTGATCGAATACTGAGGATATCCTTTCCATGAAAAAATTAACCTAAGACTTGCGGCGGCGCTTCGCAGTTCCACGATCTCTCTCTCCCACTGTGTGCAAGCGCATAAAATTTGTCGCTCCGGCCGCGAGCTTGGTGCCCGCGACCAGGCCGAGCACGTCTCCGGCGCGAATCAAGCCCTTTGGCAGAAGTTCCTTCTCCGCTGACGTATGCATCGACTCCGCCGACTCCGAACGACGATTGTGGATCGGATGCACGCCCCACAGCGCATTCATTCGATTGCATACTTCCGGCTTGCGGCTGAACGCATAAATACACGCCGCGGGGCGATGTTTCGACAACATGCGTGCTGTGTTGCCGCTTTCGGTAAAGACAGCGATCGCGCGCATGGGCAAATCTTCGGCGGCGTGGGCGATGGACTCGCAAATTGTTTCGGCGATGGAGTAGCGATGATTCTCATGACGGCGCCGCGGCACCGCCGGCATCTGGGCGATGCTCGCTTCCGCTTCGAGAATGATACGGACCATCATGGCAACCGCTTCGCGCGGATAGCGGCCGCTGGCGGTTTCGCCGGAAAGCATGACGGCGTCGGTGCCGTCGAAAATTGCGTTGGCCACATCGCTCGCCTCCGCCCGCGTGGGGCGCGGGTTTTCGGTCATGGATTCGAGCATCTGGGTCGCCGTGATGACCGGCCTCCGCAACAAGGCCGCCGCCTGAATCACACGCTTCTGAATAATCGGAACGCGCTCGGGCGGCAGTTCCACGCCCAGATCGCCGCGCGCAACCATGACTCCATCGGCGGCTTCGAGAATCTCGTCGAGCCGGTCGATGGCCTGCGGCTTTTCGAGTTTCGCGATGATCGGCACCGATTTCCCATACTCGTGCATCAGCGTCCTTCCCAGCAGCACGTCTTCCGCTGAGCGAACGAAGGAGAGTGCGACGACATCGACTCCGTGCTTCAAACCGAATCGCAAATCGACTTTGTCTTTTTCGGTGAGCGCGGGGATGGAAACGGCCGCGCCCGGCAGATTGATGCCTTGATGTTCGGCGAGCAGGCCTCCATTGCGGACTTCGCACTCGATGTCGGCGCCGCGAACGGTTCGGACTCTGAGTTCAATGCGGCCATCCGACAAGAGCACGCGCGAGCCCGGTTCGACTTCGCGCGCCAAGCCGGGGAAATCGGTGGAGATGAGCGTGGGCGTTCCCGCAACCATGCGCGGCGTGATGGTCAGCAAAGCACCCGTCTTCAGTTCGACAGGCTTCCCGTCTTTCAGGTGGCCGGTACGGATTTTCGGGCCTTGCAGATCCTGCAAAATGCAGATGCTCCGCTTCAGACGGCGCGCGGCGCGCCGCAGGCGCTGAATGAGCCGCGCGTGCTCCGGGTGTGTTCCGTGTGAAAAGTTAAGGCGCGCAACATCCATCCCCAACCGCATCAGGTCGAGAATGGCGTCCTCGGAATCGCACGCGGGACCGATGGTGCAGACGATTTTCGCGCGGCGTGGGCCGCCTGCGGCCGGTTCGGAAGCGGGAGTTGCGGGCGTCGAGTCTCCGCCCGCGAAATCTGGTTTATGTATTTTCAAGTTGTAATCCTTTATGAATGTCGACAGGAAATACCACTGGGACCGTCCCGTGCTCTTTGCTATTATCGCGCGTCGTCGTTGGGGCGCCGCGGTACCTTCCCCAGACCTCGCGGAAAAATCATGGCATTGAACTCGGCGCCAATCAGGACGACCAGTGAGATCAGATACATCCAGACGAGCAGCGCGATCGCCACGCCGAGCGACCCGTAGATGATGCTGTAATCCGCGTAGCGTTGCAGATACCAGCCGAAAAGGGCACTTGACAGCAACCACATGACGGTGGCCAGAACGGCGCCGGGCAACACGGTGTGCCACGGCTGCGTACGGGGAACCGCGTTGTGATAGATCAACTGGATGACCGCGATGCTGGTTAGAATGGCGATCAGCCAGCGGATCACCATCCACAGTAAAAACACCACCGGTCCGAATTCGTGGCCGATGTAAAACAGCACGCGCGTTTCGATGCGGCTGCCGAAAGCGACGAGGATGGTGGAGAAGGTCAGCGGCAGGCCGGCCATCAAGACAAGCGAGATCGCAATCAGGCGTTCCTGAACCAGGCCCCAGGTTTTCGGAAGCTGGTAGGCACGGCGAAATCCGTCCATCCAGGAAATGACCACGCCTGAAGCGGTCCACAAAGTGAGAAGCGAAGCCGAAACGAGGAGACCTACTGGCCGGTCGGGGTTGCCCCGTAGGTAAGAAAGAGCGGTTGCGGTTCCTGCGGGCAGAATTCTGCCGAGCGCATAGGAAATTTCGCGAAGATAAACCTCGCCCCGGCGAATCGTCGCCATGACCGAACCGAGCACAAGGAGGAACGGGAAGAAAGTGAGGATGGACGAATAGGCCGCGCCTTTGGCGATCGCGAACGCGTCATGCTCGAACGAGCGCCAGATGGCCAACCGGAACAGTCGCCAGAAGCGGCCGAGCGCCGGAGCCAGAACGAGCCCGCCCGGCATCGGCTCCGGCACAGGTTGGCGATTCTGAGGTTGCTCCGTCACGCGCTTTGACTCAAGTGCCAGAGACATTGGATTCAGAGAAGCCAAACCAGGGATAAATCACTCTGGCTTTATCGGCGTTCCGCTACCAGCCGGTTCCACCAGGACGCAGACAAAGCCACGTTATCTCAAATTGCGTTGTTCGCAAAACCTTTTCTCGGCCCAAAAACCTGCTTGGAACACATGAGTCCAAAGCCTATTGCCCAGCGGCCCGCGTTCTAAAAAAAGGGGGCGACTAACGTCGCCCCCGATCGTTTCCGTTCGATTACTCCGCCGCGAGTTCTTCGGTCTCGCCTTCATGACGCATGAGCTCAAGCGCTCGCTCGGCCTCTTCATAAGCCTGCGAGACTTCCTCCTGCACCTTGCTGGCGGCCTCTTCCATTTCCGGAGAGAGGCGCACGTTGCGGTAGTACTCCATGCCGGTGCCTGCGGGAATCAAGCGGCCCACGATGACATTTTCCTTCAAGCCGCGCAGATGATCGACCTTGCCCTGAATGGAAGCCTCGGTTAGCACACGCGTTGTCTCCTGGAAGGAAGCGGCGGAGATGAAGGAATCGGTGGAGAGCGACGCCTTGGTGATGCCGAGCAGCAGCGGACGGCCGGTAGCCGGCTTCCCACCCTGCGCGATTACACGCTCGTTCTCCTCGTGGAACGCGAACTTGTCGATCTGCTCTTCGAGCAGGAAACGAGTGTCGCCTACGTCTTCGACCTTCACCCAGCGCAT
Organism: Terriglobales bacterium; assembly: GCA_049698855.1. Classification (GTDB taxonomy): domain Bacteria; phylum Acidobacteriota; class Terriglobia; order Terriglobales; family Acidobacteriaceae; genus Acidiflorens. Next base: position 2,985 of record JBAVYO010000283.1, on the reverse strand, counting down.
CATCTGGCGCACGATGACTTCGATGTGCTTGTCGGAGATGTTCACGCCCTGCAGCCGGTAGACTTCCTGGATTTCGTTAACCAGGTATGCCTGTAGCTCCTTCTCGCCAAGCACGGCGAGAATGTCGTGCGGGTTGAGCGGGCCGTCCATCAGCGGTTCGCCCGCCTTGACGCGCTCGCCTTCCTGCACGTTGATGTGAACGCCGCGCGGAACCGAGTATTCCTTTTCGGTGCCGTTGTCGGCGGTGACGTAGAGTTTGCGCTGGCCTTTGGCAACCTCGCCGAAGCGGACTGTGCCATCGATTTCGCTGATGACGGCGGTCTCGCGCGGCTTGCGGGCTTCGAACAATTCGACCACGCGCGGCAGACCGCCCGTGATGTCCTTGGTCTTGGTGGTTTCGCGCGGGATCTTCGCCAGCACGTCACCGGGGAACACGGTGTCTCCGTCCTGCACCATAAGGTGAGCGCGAGACGGCATAAGGTAACGCTTGCTTGCCTTGCCTTTGATGACAACAGCAGGCTGCCGCTTCTCGTCGGGCGAATCCGCCACTACGTGACGCGACAGGCCGGTGACCTCGTCCACTTCCTCGTGGAGCGTGATACCTTCCTGCAGGTCCTTGAACTGCGCCGTACCTCCGATTTCGGTGAGGATCGCGAACGTGTAAGGATCCCATTCGACGAGAGACTGGCCGAGAGCGACCGGGCCTCCATCGGTCACCTTGACCTTCGCGCCGTACACGACCGCATAGCGCTCGCGCTCGCGGCCTTTTTCGTCCACGACTGCGATTGATCCCTGGCGGTTCATCACCACCAGGTCGCCCGTCTTCGACTTTACGGTTTGCAGGTTAATGAAGCGCACCAGGCCGTTGCTCTTGGCATCGAGGCGCGACTGCTCGGAAACTCGAGACGCCGTGCCACCGATGTGGAAGGTCCGCATAGTGAGCTGCGTTCCGGGTTCGCCAATGGACTGCGCCGCGATAACGCCGGTCGCTTCGCCCAGTTCGACGAGACGCCCGGAAGCGAGGTTGCGTCCGTAGCACATGACGCAGACGCCGCGCTTCGATTCGCAGGTCAGCACCGAGCGAATCTTCACGCGCTCGATACCCGCGGCCTGAATCGCGCCCGCCAGATCTTCGGTAATTTCCTGATTGATGTCGACGACCACCTGGCCGTCGTAGTCTTTGATCTTTTCGAGCGACACGCGGCCTACGATGCGGTCGCGCAGCGGCTCGATGATCTCGCCCGCTTCGACAATACCGGAGACGAAAATACCGTCCACGGTGCCGCAGTCGTATTCGCTGATGATTACATCCTGCGCCACGTCGACCAGACGCCGCGTCAGATAGCCCGAGTCGGCGGTCTTGAGCGCCGTATCGGCCAGACCCTTACGGGCGCCGTGCGTCGAGATGAAGTATTCGAGCACCGTCAGTCCTTCACGGAAGTTAGCCGTGATTGGAGTTTCGATGATCTCGCCGGTCGGTTTCGCCATCAGTCCGCGCATGCCGGAGAGCTGGCGAATCTGCTGTTTCGATCCGCGAGCGCCGGAATCGGCCATGACGTAAATCGGATTGAGTTCGCCTTCCTTGTCGCGGCGCTGCATCTGGCCGAACATTTCATCGGCAACCTTTTCCGTGATGCCCGACCAGATTTCGATGACCTTGTTATAGCGTTCGCCATTCGTGATGGCGCCGTCCAGGTATTGCTGCTGGACCGCGATTACCGACTTGTCGGCGTCCTTCACCAAGGCCTTCTTGCTGTCGGGGATGACCATGTCATCGATGCCAATGGAGAGACCGGCTCGCGTGGCGTACTTGAAGCCGAGCGATTTGATCTCGTCGAGCATCTTGACGGTGGTTTCGAGACCGTAGCGCAGGTAGCAGTAGTTCACCAACTGGCCAATGCCTTTTTTCTTGAGCAGGCCGTTGATGTATGGCATCGGCTCGCGGCCGGCGATGGCCTTGGGCAGATGGTCGTTGAGAATTGCCCGGCCGACGGTCGTGTTGATGAACTCGCGATCGAGGTTGACGGGGTCGGTGTGGCTGACATCCTGATCGTCATACGCCTGGGTCAGGTCAATCACTTCGCCCGTGTAGCGCAGACGAATCGGGGTCAGGGTCTCCAGTTCGCCCATTTCGAGCGCAATCACAACATCGTCGATATTCGAGAACGAACGGCCTTCGCCCTTCGCGCCTGGTTTCCCTTTGGTCAGGTAGTAGAGACCGAGCACCATGTCCTGCGTGGGCACGGTGATGGGCTGGCCGGAGGCCGGCGACAGAATGTTGTGGGAAGAGAGCATCAGAACGCTCGCTTCCACCTGAGCCTCGGGCGAGAGCGGAATGTGCACTGCCATCTGGTCGCCGTCGAAATCGGCGTTGAACGCCGTGCAAACGAGCGGGTGAATCTTGATGGCTTTGCCTTCCACCAGCACCGGTTCGAATGCCTGAATGCCGAGACGGTGAAGCGTGGGAGCGCGGTTCAGCAGGACGGGGTGATCTTTGATCACCTCTTCCAGGATGTCCCAAACAATGTGTTCCTGCTGCTCCACCATTTCTTTGGCTTGCTTAATGGTGGTGCAATTGCCTGTTTGCTCGAGGCGGTGATAGATGAAAGGCTTGAACAGTTCGAGCGCCATCTTCTTCGGCAACCCGCACTGGTGCAGCTTCAGTTCGGGGCCGACCACGATGACGGAGCGGCCGGAGTAATCGACGCGCTTGCCGAGCAGGTTCTGGCGGAAGCGTCCTTGCTTGCCCTTGAGTGTGTCGGAGAGCGATTTGAGCGGGCGATTGTTGGCGCCGCGCAGCACCCGGCCGCGGCGGCCGTTATCGAACAGGGCGTCGACCGCTTCCTGCAACATGCGCTTTTCATTGCGCACGATGACTTCGGGAGCGTGCAGGTCCATCAACTTCTTCAGCCGGTTGTTGCGGTTGATCACGCGACGATACAGATCGTTCAAATCCGACGTAGCAAAGCGTCCACCGTCGAGTGG
>JBAVYO010000282.1:0-12156 GCA_049698855.1 Terriglobales bacterium | reverse complement strand
GATGGACATGAATATTTATATATGTCGATATTAATGTCCATTCGCGGTATAGGCCGGCCTATCGGGATCAACCCACGTCTCGAGAACCGCGAGACGTGGGGCACCCCGCAAAGTAATTTGAGAGCTGTGGATCGAGCATGAGTTTCTTGGATAGGAGACGAATCAATGGCTGGCACTTCGGATGCGGCTGCTAAGGCGGGAACGAAAACGGCGTCGGAAAAGATTCATGAGAAAGTCGCCGATAAGCGGAAAGCGCTGGGGCGGGGATTGGATTCACTGTTGCCGGGACCGCGAGCAGTCCCTGCTCCCCCACCGACGCCTGTTCCTGTGGCGGCACCTGCGCCAGCGGTTGCTCCGGCTCAGGCTGCTGCTGAGGTCGAGAGTGGTCGTGAGTACGGCGAGCCCACTCATCGCACAGAACGCGATGAGTGGGGCACCCGGCGCAATTCGTATACATCGACGGATCGGGACGATCCCACGTCTCGAAAACCGCGAGACGTGGGGCACCCGGATCCTGGTGGCGATTCCGAGCAGGTAGATTTGCAGGCCGCGCACGAGAACTGGCCGTATGACGATGACCCGGTTCAGGCTGACGATCAGAGCGATACGCATGAACCGGTGCGGCACGACTCCGGCCTTCATGGGCACAACGCGGACCCTCGCTCCGATGGACACGCGGCGGCTGTCCCCGCAGTAGGGATGGCGATACCGGAAGCTGCGTCCACTCCGGAGTCCATCCCCGATGCAGCAGAGGTGGTGCAGCTGGATATTAGTTTGATCGATAAGAATCCGCACCAGACGCGGCGGAGATTTAACGAAGCCGCGCTGGAGGAGTTGTCGCAATCGATCAAGGTGCAGGGGCTACTGCAACCAATTGTTGTACGGGCGGATGGGAAGGGGCGATTCAAGCTTATTCTGGGCGAGCGGCGTTGGCGGGCGACCGGGATGGCTGGGCTGAGTACGGTTCCTGCAATCGTGAAGCGGGTAAGCGAGCAGCAGGCAGCGGAAATGACGCTGGTAGAAAACCTACAACGGCAGGACCTGAACTGCGTGGAACAGGCGGATGCATTTGCGAGGCTGAGCCAGGAATTCAACATGACGCAGACGGAGATTGGCGCGCGGGTGGGAATGTCACGGGAGACGGTAGCGAATTACATGCGGCTGCTAACGCTTCCGTCGGGCGTGCTGGAGGCATTGGTGGGTGGGCGATTGACATTCAGCCACGCGCGTGTGCTGCTCCCGCTGCGGGATCATGCGAAGATCTGGAGTTTGGCGAAGCGGGCGATTGAAGAGAGGATGACGGTGCAAAAGCTGGAAGACCTGGTGCTGGGAGTACCGACGAAGCCGGGAGCTCCTAGCCAACAGGGGGGTGCGCGCTGGGTTGATCCGAATGTGAAGGCGGCGCAGCGGTCGCTGGAAGAAATATTGGGGATGAGGGTGCGGATACGGGACCGGCATGGCCGGGGAAGAATTCTGATCGACTACGCGACGGTTGACGATTATCAGAGGGTGGTGGCGATGCTGGGGGGGAAGTAGTTCTCAGTTCCCGTTTGTTAGTTCTCAGTGGGATCGACCCGTGATTTTGCTTTGGAATGTTTGGGAATCTCTTCAGTAACAAGTGGAATTCTCTATACAAATTGAGTTAAGTTTCACCCGGTTCTTGTCCGGTGTTCGTTACAAACATAAGCGGCGGTGGGATAAGGGATCCTTCGACTCCGTTCGGCTTTGCCTCACTGCGCTCGGGAAGACAATGTTGGAATGAACGGGATTCTCCAACGGCACGGAACTACATTTCACTTGCTCCGCTTCGCCAGGATGAGATTGTGATGAAACTACCAATCCTCGGTCTCTCGGTCTTTACTAGTTGTATTGTCGCCCTCTGTATTGTGTTTGCGGCAAGCGGACTGAGCGCGCAAATGGGCGTCTGGCAGCCATCGGCGGGACATACGCAAGTGCCGATATGGCCGGGCAAGGGGCCGGATGCGGTGCCTGTGGCGGGACCAGAATACTCCAAGACGGTTGGTGATCAGCCGCCGACCGCCGTGGTGACCGGCAGGGTCTCGCGGCCTACGATGACCGTCTATTCCCCAACGAGAAAGAACACCGGCGCTGCGGTAGTCGTATTTCCGGGTGGTGGCTATTTCCGCGATCTGGCGCGTACCCAAATCACCCATGGCATTAGAGGATGCGCAACGAACGGTGGGACTGGTGCGATTCCACGCTGCGGAGTGGGGAATCGGTCCGCACAAGATTGGAGTGCTGGGGTTTTCGGCAGGCGGGCATCTGGTGGCAGCGGTAAGCACGCACTTCAAACGGCGCTTGTATCGGGCCCGTGGATGAGGCCGACAAAGAAAGCTGCCGCCCGGACTTCGGCGTGGCTCTTTATCCGGGACACATGCTGGAGAACACGTCGAAAGAGGCCGAGTTGAATCCGTATTTCCGGTCACGAGTCAGACGCCGCCTATGTTTTTGCTGCAGGCTGAGGATGACCCGATCGACACAGTGAAGAAGTCGCTGGTTTACTATACTGCGCTTAAGAAAGCGGGAGTGCCAGTAGAGATGCATTTATACGCAAACGGTGGGCATGGTTTTGGGCTGCGGCGCACAAAGTTTCCAGTCACGCAGTGGCCTCAGTTGGTGGAGACCTGGCTAGGCATGATCGGGATAATTTTAGAGTAGTGCTCTGGGATTGCGTACTGCGACGTTGGCTGGAAGCTGTGTCATACATTCGGGCAAGCTTGAGTTGTACGGAGCCGGCAAAGTCCCTCTGCTGGTCTGGTGGAAATTTCCTCCGCTTTTCAGGTTGGCGTCCCGAGGGGATCTTCTTAGCTATAAGTGGAACTTTCTGGCTGGCTTGGGCCTCAATTCACTCATGTTCGTCTCACCTCTGGCGGCTAGCATTCGCGACAGTGGGATGATGGGCTGATGGGAGTGGACTTTGACACTGGTGCGAATGGGGACTCAAGAAAGTACAAAGTGGTGCCAGCATCCTCATTTCGGGCCGGTAAGCGCCCCCAAAAAGTGGCGAGAACTTCGACAAGCTCAAGACAGGCTCTGGTGAACCTCGCTCGGTAGTAGGGATCCGTCGACCGCCCTGGGCGGCGCTCCGCTTGTCCGGATGCGCTCAGACAGACAACTCTTAGTTGGATCGAGTTTGGATCGAGTTTTCGGTAGTGGGCTACTTTGGATTTTGATCCGGCTGGCGACCGTGGCATACTGGTGCCATGCCAAAGCGTATTAGCACCAGACCTTCGGACGTTAACCAAGCCGCTTTTCAAATGGTACAGCGTTCCACCGAAGAGACGCGCCCTATACCTAAGCCCTCTAGAGCGGCGAGAGCGACTCAGGCTGAGATTTCTCGCGTCATGAGTGCTATGGGGCGCAAGGGGGGCAAAAAAGGCGGCAAAGTCAGCCTAGTCTCGATGACCGAAGAACAGCGCAAGGCCCGCGCTCTGAAAGCGGCCAAAGCCAGATGGGCAAATCGATCAAAATAGGAGCGATATAGGCCATCCTATAGCGCATTAGCGTAATCTAAGGGAGGAGTCACTTCGGTTACTTTTCCAGCCGAAAATTGACAGGTAGGGTACACTATATGGCCAAAGATAAAACTCCCCCCAAGAAAGGTTCTGCAATGGCATCTTCGTGCGTTGATCGTAAATCCGCCACAGATTCTTTATTGGAAGGAATGGAAGAACTGGTCGATACGGCATCCAAGTCGATGACCGATAGACAGTTCAAGAAGGCCGAGAAAAAATTCAACGACGCGGTAGACCGCGCTGTTGCATCTCGCTCACGGAATCGTGAAACTGCCTAATACGAGCTTTTAGTTCCTCGTTTGTAAGTGTTGGATTCCAGCTTTTCACTGCTTCCACAAATTGAGGCTCCGCTTCGTGCCCTGCTTCCAATAGTTCTTTCGTTCGCGTTCTGACCTCTTTCGCCACGCGCAGCTTGTTAGCATCAATATAGCCAGCACTCCTAAAGCCTCGCCAGAATTTCTTCATTTTCCCTCGCCATTTTTAATACCCCCGGTTTCTAGTCCCCGGCGGAAACGAGTAGCGGCCTTCCAATCGCATACATATTAGGTGCAGTCATTCGAACCTTCCCAACTTTCTTAAGCTTCCCAAGCAATAGGCGAGTACCCAAAGAGCCCATTCCCAAGTTTGCCGCAATTTCCGCTAGAGAGTATTCGGACTCCGAGTTGCGTCCCAAAAATTCCAAGGCGCGTTCACTAGCGTTCCCGCTATTGGGAGTAACCGAGGGTTTTGGTTCTACCTTGTTTCGAACACTACGCTTCGTTTTTTTCTTTGCGCGCTTAGCGGACGGGCCAACAGGCGCACTTGCTCGGATATTTGCCGGGTACCACTCAGGGAGTCCCCATCCGTCTTTGAATCGAAGAACTTCGCCAGCTGTTTTTAGTCGGAACAGAGCGCCGTTCACCACGTTCTCGAAATTGTCGGATGTGGATTCCACGCCGCCGTCCCGTAGAGCAATAGCAATTTCCCTTAGTGTCTTCTTGCGCTTGGTAGCAGAAAGATATAGCTTTACGCACGCTGGCAGGCTCTTCCCGTTGAAGGCTCCTTCAGGAAGGTCGATGGGCTGTCCGCTTTCTCCATTGCCTGAAGCTGCCATCGAAGACAAGTCAATGCCCTCTCCAACATTACCGCCAGGATCGAGCGACATGGCCGCCTTGAGTGATCCTAGAACCGCTTGCCAAGCCGCTATCCGTGCCTCAGCGTAGGCAAACAGCGGGTTCCGAGTTTCATTCGCCATATTATTTCCCCTTTGGTTTCGTGGCTAACCGTGCTATACAAAAGAAAGCGAGACTGAACGTATGGGGGCCGATTTCTCAGCCCCCCACCCTCGACGGGTGGCGCTTATCTCATACCCTCACCTCGCCTTCGAGTAGAGGAATCGGCCTCAAGGCCGGAAAACCGAAAGTCGATTCCTCTACTGCCTTTCATATCAATAATTATCACAACCCCAGACAATCGAACAGATATATTTTCGTTAAATATGCGACCGCTATGTCGGATGCATCGAAAATGCGTACCGACAGCAACACACACGCAAATAAGAATGCTCGCTAAACCGACGTTGTACCCTCTGTTTATGCTTGACAATGCTAATACGTATTAGTAGTATAAGCACACTATGAATCGCCTCACAAATCAAGCACGCGCTCAAGTAATCACATGCCTCATCGAAGGATGTTCTATCCGGGCGACTGTCCGAATGACCGGAATTGCGAAGAAAACGGTCTTGCGCGTGCTTGTCGAAGTCGGAGAAGTGTGCGCGGATTATCAAGATCGCACGTTCCGCAATCTAAAATGCAAGCGTCTCCAACTGGACGAAATGTGGTCTTGGATCTATTGCAAGGACAAGAACCGCACCGAAGAGATTGCACGCAAATGCCCCGATGCTGGCGACATTTGGCTGTGGGTTGCGGTTGATGCCGATACTAAATTGGTCCCCTCATGGCGGCTTGGGCAGCGCGATCTAGCGACCGCTAAAGACTTCGTGAATGACATAGCCCAGCGCGTAAAAGGTCGCGTACAGATCACCACTGACGCGCTACGCACCTATGTAAACGTGATTGAAGATGCGTTTGGATCGGAAGTCGATTATGCCCAATTGCACAAAGTCTATCGCGCTCCGATGGAGAACGAAACGCGCTACTCTCCGGCAAAGTGCATCGGCTGCGACATGAAGGCAGTGAGCGGAAATCCCGATTACAAGCACGTTTCGACCTCATTTGTTGAAAGGCAGAATTGGAGTGTCCGAACCAGCATGAGGCGCTACACTCGTTTGTCGAACGGGTTCAGCCGTAAACTGGAGAATCACGCGGCTGCTACGGCGCTTAATTATTTCGCCTACAACTTCATTAAAATCCATCGTACACTTCGCATGTCTCCGGCGATGGCCGCTGGCGTAACGGATCGGCTCTGGGACGTAAATGATCTTGTTGCTCTCTGGGAAGCCTACGAACAGCGGAGGGCGGAAAGAGCGGCATGATTTATTTTAAGAGCATCCTAGCGGGATTCTTGGCTGTGCTTGCCGCAGCAATCCTGCTCGTCGTCGTTGTAGTGGTCGGCATTTCAATTTGGTCTCGGTCGCAGCCATCGGATGCCGGGTCGGTCGGGTGGGATCCAATTTCCCTTGCAAGGCCGCTGACTTGGCTAGTGACGATCCTAGTTATTTTCTTCGGCGGATTCTTTTGGGAGTTTTATCGACTCCGTTCAAAGTAGCCCACTACCGAGTTTTCAGCGTGGGACATTCTGCGGGATGATTGGAATATAATCTTTGCAATCTGAACGCTCCCGTCTGGTTTATGAAGTTTCTAAATGTGAATTCTCTCGTTGGACCTCCCTTGTTATGCCGGTTCGCGACCTCGTTTCTAGCAGGGCGGACGAGGTTCAGGCCTCTAAAGAGTAGGCGCGAGAAATGGGCCGTCCCTCCGGGACTTGGCTTCTTTTCCCCACTCTTCCCACCGCTGAAGCGGTGGGCTAAGGTGGCTCGCCCCTCCGGGGCTGGAAGGGTTGTGCGTGACGGGCAGCATGACGCGCAAAAGCTGAGGCTTGCGTCCGCTGTGCCCAGCATCCTTTTGATGGCGGCGGCGATGGTCATGTGGCCGACGATGGCGCTCGCGCAGCGGGGCGGAGGAGGACATGGGGCTCCGATGACGGGAGCTGGGCTTTCTTCGTCGGGGCGGCCGGATGGAGTCGACGAAAAAGACGAGCTGAAAGACTTTCATCATGCGATGGAAGTGCAGGCGACGAGCGACCAGGCAGCGGCGTTCCGGAAAATTGTGAAGAACACGGAAGCGGCGAGCGTAAAGCTGATGGGCCTTGCGAAGCAGCTGGGGCTTACGAACGACTTGGCAAGTCTTGAGAAAGAACTGGGCGTTGAGGATCTGGCGGATCGTGCAAAGGAAAGTGCCGGGGAAAAGCACATTGAGAATGTGAATGCCGGGACGAAGAGTGTTGAGACGGAGAGTGTTGGGAAAGAGCAGGATGCGATGCGACGGGCGGCGGAGTTGAAGGCGTCACTGGAGAAGGTACGGACAGAAACCAAGAATTTTATGGAAGCGCTTTCGGCGCGGCAGAAAGCGTGGCTGAAAGAGATCACGGGGAAAGTTGCGAAGGCGGAGACGGAGCTGGCTGGACAGGAGAAGGCGTTGGACGCGAGCGTGGGAGAATCCGGACGCGTGGAGAGTCTGGCGAAGGCGCTGGGGAATTTTCGGAGCGAACAGGACCGGCTGGCTCAGGAGATGGGAATTGCTTTGAGCGATGCGGGAGAGCCGGCATTCAGAATTCCTGTGCTGAAGACATCGGCGGAGGTGGGTGGGCAGAAGATTATGGTTTCAGCGGCGACGACTATCTCGCGCGTGAGTGCGGGGAATGGCGAGAACGTGTACAAGATAGAGGTGGTGGAGGATCTGGGGGACTTGCAATCCAATTTAACCGATGCGTTGCGGACGCACATAAACGCGACGCCGCGTTGTGGTGAGCGCGTGGAGTTGCGGGAAGCGACGATGGATGTGGCGGCTCCAGCGAGCGTGGTAGAGGCGCAGGTGTATGTGGAACGGTGGGCGTGCACAACGATGTCTACCAATTTATTGGCGCAGGGAAGCGGGCGCATTGAGGTGAAAGTGACGCCGGTGGTGGGCGCGAATGGCGAGATTGGAATGAAGACGGAGCTGGGCCGGGTGGAGGGAGACAAGTTTGTAACGGGGCTGGTGACGTCGGACACGCTGGGGGATATGCTGCGGGAGAAGATTGCGGCGACGCTGACGACAGTGATGGAGAGCGCTGGTTTCAAGGCGACGCTGCCTCCGGCGGGGGTGGCAGCCGCGAAGGCGCAGACAGCGCGATTCGGGAGCACGGCGGGCGGCAATCTGGGCCTGATTGTGGATGGCGAGATGAAGATGGGAGACGAGCAGGCGGTGGCGTTGGGAAGTCAGCTGAAGGAGCGGATGGCGGCGCGGGCGGCGCAGTAGGGGCGTTGATTTTCGAGTCACGGCAACGCCCAGGTTGGCGCCAGGAAAGCGGGCGCGAACCAGGGCCATCCGGCGATTGAATGCAGAAGAGGGAAGCAGATGCCGGGGTGGAATCAATAGAATAACAAGTGGGAAAGGACGAAGCCGCTGCGGGTAGTTTGGTGGGATCGGACTGCGGTTAAACGGGGATCCAACGCCCTTAGTGGTGTTTTTTGGGTATCGAAGCGCAAGGGGACAATCTGAACTCAACAGAATCGAAAAGGAAGATAAGAAAATGGAATCGAAACCTACGCACGAACAGGCGAAACTGCAATTGGAACTTTACGATATGCGCCGCGAGGCTCGGTTACGGCAGGCTCGGGAATGGTTCATGAAGAATTACTTTGTGGAATCGATTGATGACTCGATGCGGATTGCCATGCCGGGGACAGAAACGGGGACATTCGCGATGATGGTGGTGAGCTATTGGGAGCAAGTATGCTCGATGCTGAATTACGGGCTGCTGCACGAGGAGATGTTTTTTGAGACGAACGGCGAGTTCTTTATGGTGTGGGAGCGGGCAAAACCAATGGTGCCCGGGTTCCGGGAGAAGTTTGCGGCCAAGCATTTCCTGGCGAATCTGGAGAAAGCCGCGCAACGCTATGAGGCGTGGATTGAGAAGACGTCGCCAGGCCATATGGCGAAAATGCGTGAGTTCACGACGCAGATGAGGAGTCAGGCGGCGAAGGTAGCGTAGAGCGGGTAACAGGCATCCCACTTCCAGAAAGAGGCAAGGGGTGGGACAACCGGCGTAAGCAGGCATAAAGCTAGCCTTGGGCGCAAACCTGGGAGACAAAGGGCGGGCGCGAACCTGGGGCACCGTGCTTTGGGCGCGGGAACCCACGTCTCAGAAAAGCAAGGAACCTGGGACACCCAGCCGGGACAAAATGCACTGGCCTGGAACCGAATGGGGAGCGGAGACCATCTAACTAAAAAAGAGGATAGCGGAGCGGTTGCGGAAAAGGAGCGGATTCCTCCCTTCGGTCGGAATGGCGAGCCTAGCTTTTAGGCGGACTGACGGGGAAACAGGCTGAGACGAAACCTGAAATCACACGGTAGTGGTCATGCGCTGCGGTGTGTTATACTTTTCAAGTTTGTGCGCTCTCTGCGCAGCTCCGTAACAAATCCTACCGCTGAAATGGTTTGGAGCCCGAACCGCGGCGTTCTCGGCGAGTTTTGTTGCTGCTTGCTGGGGTCAGTGCGGCGGGTCCTGAGGAAAATCTGAGTTGGCATTAGACGACAAGTTTGACGACATCAAGAAGCTGATCGACGCAGGCAAAGAGAAGGGATATCTGACCTATGATCAGGTCAACGACCTTATCCCGCACGATGTGCACTCTCCTGAAGACCTGGAAGATCTGCTAACCACGATCGGAACACAAGGAATCGATGTTCTCGAAGGCGGCAAGATGCCTTCGAGCGATCTGGAAAAAAAATTCGCGGAAGTGGATGAGGCATCGGAGGACGTCGAACTCGACCTAACCCCCGGCGCTCTGGAAAAAACCAATGATCCTGTCCGCATGTATTTGCGCGAGATGGGAACCGTGCCGCTGCTCACGCGCGAAGGCGAAGTGGAAATCGCCAAGCGCATCGAGAGCGGGCAAAACCGCGTCCTGAAGGCGCTTTCGCGCTCTCCGATTGTGATACGTGAACTCCTTGCCCTGGGTGAGGACCTCGAGAAGGGCGTCCGCTCGATTAAAGAGCTGGTGACGTTCGATGAAGAGGAGATCACAGAGGAGATCGTCGAGAAGCGGCTGAAGGACTTTCTAGGCAAGATTGCAGCGCTCGACAAGGCATATAAGAAAGTCGCGCCGCTGCAAGAGAAATTCGCCGACATCAATGCGAAGAAGCGGCCGAAGGATTATCGGCGCTATCGCTTCAATCTGGCGCGGGCCATTGTGCGCACATCGAAGGCCGTGCGCCATCTTGGCTTCACAAACAATGAGCGCAAGCGGCTGATTGAACGTGTCAATCGGACCGTGGACGGGATGCGGTCGCTCGACCGGCAGATCCAGAATCTGGAGAAGCGGGCCGAGGGGACACGCAGCGAAGAACAGAAGAAAGAATACAAGAAGCAATCGCGGGCGGTTCGAGGCGAACTCGAAAAGCTAGAGGTGGAAGCGGGCCTGTTGTTCCAGGAGCTCAAGCGCACACAGCGCGAGATCATCCAGGGGGACATGGACGCCGAACAGGCGAAGCGGGAGCTGATTGAAGCAAACCTTCGACTGGTGGTATCGATTGCGAAGAAGTACACGAATCGCGGATTGCAGTTCCTCGACCTGATTCAGGAAGGCAACATCGGCCTGATGAAGGCCGTGGATAAGTTCGAATACCGGCGTGGGTATAAGTTCTCGACTTATGCGACGTGGTGGATTCGGCAAGCGATCACGCGTGCGATTGCGGACCAGGCGCGCACGATCCGCATTCCGGTACACATGATCGAAACGATCAATAAGCTGATCCGCACTTCGCGGCAGCTGGTGCAGGAACTGGGGCGCGAGCCGACGTCGGAAGAAATCGCCAAGCGGATGGATATTCCGGTGGCGAAAGTGCGGAAGGTGCTAAAGATTGCGCAGGAGCCGATCTCACTCGAAACGCCGATTGGCGAAGAGGAAGATTCGCATCTGGGCGACTTCATCGAAGACCGTGCAGTGGTTTCGCCGGCGGAAGCGGTTATCAACGTCAACCTCAAGGACCAGACAGGACAGGTGCTGAGGACGCTGACTCCACGGGAAGAGAAAGTCATCAAGATGCGCTTTGGGCTGGAAGACGGGTCGGAGCACACGCTTGAGGAAGTGGGGCAGTCGTTTGCAGTAACTCGCGAACGTATTCGGCAGATTGAAGCGAAGGCGCTGAGAAAGCTGAGGCATCCCTCGCGTTCGCGAAAGCTGCGAGCGTTCATGGATGGGGTTAGGGACTAGGTCAGAGGTTAGAGGTCAGAAGTAAGAGGTCGGAGGTCAGAAGCTTAGGGGCGCGAGCAATCGCGCCTTTTTTTCTGTCTCGATAAGTCTGATTCGGCAATCCATCGGCGGGCGAGGGCGGCCCGCCGGACAGCCGGCGAGTCGCCGGAGCTACGGGTCATCCCCATCGTTCCTAGGAACAGCGACAAAAGTAAGCGGAATTCCCTTCAAGAAGTCTTAAAGCCCAAGCGAAGTTTCGCCGTTGATGATTGCGACGGCTTGGATTGCTCACACACTCGCTGAACCGTCACAGATTCGCCAAGGCGCTTGTGGAACTTTGCTTGTGGAACTGCGGGTGGCCATGTAACCCGTTGGAAGCTCGATCCCATAACGCCCTAGAAGGATGGACTTAATGAAGAAGTGCAACCTCTTTTCCGTTCTCGCGCTGTTCTTGATCGCGATTCCAACCACTTATGCCAAAGAAGGCGCGGACCAATACTCGAACGGCGCCGAAAACTGGCTTACGGGAGCGGCTCCTCCTCCCGGGCTTTATTACATCAATTACTTCGGGTACTACAGCGGGGAACTAAAGAACGGCTCGGGCGACAAAGCGAATGTGGGCGGAACGACACCGTCGGTCAGCGCGGTGTTCGACGCGTTTCGATTCATAGAAATCACGAGGTTCAAGATCGCAGGTGCCGACTATGGTCTGCATATCATCGTGCCGGTGGTATACCAATCGGTAAACCTGGGTGGGACCAACAGCACAACCGCTCTTGGCGACATCACCATCGATCCCATGGTCCTGGGCTGGCATTTCGAGCATGTGCACGCCATCGCTGGAATTGACATTCATCTCCCGACAGGAAGCTACGACCGTTACGATTCCAGGCAGTGCGTGGGAGCGCACTATTACAGCTTTGAACCGGTTCTCGCACTGAGCTACTTGCCAAAGGCGGGATGGGAAGCTTCCACAAGACTGATGTCCAACATCAAGACCACCAACCAATTCACCAACTACCACTCTGGCACGGAGCTTGAAGCCGACTATCTGGTGGGCAGGCATATGAGGAGCTGGATGGTGGGCGCATCCGGTTACGCGCTCAAACAAGTGACGGATGACACGGTCGCCGGACGGACAGTGGCAGCGGAGCCCGGGCTTTGGGATGCGGGACGCAGGGGCCAGGTATTCGCCATCGGGCCAAGCGCAGGCTACACCAA
>JBAVYO010000281.1:0-2399 GCA_049698855.1 Terriglobales bacterium | reverse complement strand
GACCGTACCCACGTTGTTGGTTCCACCAATCGAGGTGGTGCCATAGAAATTCGCGGTGTTGTTCGATGGACTCAGCGCGACCATCGGCGAGGCGCCATCCGTTCCGTCGAAGCTGTGCAGGGTGCTGAGGTTGCCTATGGAGTCGATTTCGAACACGGTGCCATCGTTATTGGCCCCGCCGTTCATGGTCGTTCCGTAAAAATCTCCATTGCCATTCTGCGCCAGCCCTGCGTTCGGCTGCGCTCCGTACTTGCATGGTTCGCCACCCTGACAGAAAGTGTAGAGCGTGGTCAGCGTGCCCCCAGTGGTTACCTTGAAGACCGTGCCGCCGCTGCCCGTACTCACGAGTGTCGTCCCATACAGCTGCCCGTCTTCGCCTTGAACCAGAGTGACGAAGTGGGGGTTGGCACCGTTGTCGCCGTTAAAACTCAACAAGCTGTTGAAGTTGGTCTGTGCAGAGGACAGAACCGCCGTGGAGGCGAAGAACACGAGGACGAGACAGGCCGCTTTCGACAGGCCAAGTTTCCTCACGTTGATTTCTTTCCGATTTCGCCCCGGTGTAGAAGCAAACAGCCCATTCGGTGAAGTCGTCGCGACCAGGGCCGTACACGGTGTTCTGAGAATAGAGCTGTTCATTTTCGTCTCCTCTAATCTGATGTCGTAATGAGCGTTCACTTGGTAACGCGATAAGACGCAGGAAACGGGGTCATTCCGTTACGCAGAAAGGGACGATTGGCTTCATTTTATCGAAACCTGTGTAGTTTCCCGCCGGCCAGTGGCCCACACAACGCGCTTTTTGTTGTGTGGGGATGTTGGGAGGCGCGAAGCGTAAGAGCGTCAGCCCACGGCGAAAATGGCTGCGGAAACGGTCTAAGCAGTGACAGCTTGTGGCTCAATTCCCGCCTAACTCACCTTTTTCCAAAGAATGTCTTCGTTGTTTCTGCGCTCGATCAGCGCATCCACTTTACCGTTCTGGCCGCGGCGAAAGAGCGTTCGACCCTCGACCCCTTTGCGAAAGAAAATCGGACCGGCTTCCGGCAGCAGTTCGCTCTTTGGGCCATCGCCGCGCTGGCGCAACAACTGCGTCCCTGCGCGCGAAACCGTCATCGTCCTTCCGGGAGCCAGTTCATAGGTCCCGACATAATCATTCAACGTCCTGGGGTCCGCCTCGCCGGGCGCCGGATCCTCGTAATATCGGAAGATCTGGGCCGCCACGATTTGCCACTCGCCTTTCCGCCGTAACCACGTATCCGTAGCGTGATAGCGCGCCTTCATGTTCTGGCCGAATACACTCTCGATCTCATCGAGATCGTAGCTAAGAATGGCCACATGGCCTTCGATACGGCTCTGAGGATTCGACAGCTCGATTCTGCCCCAATACCCTTGCGGCAATGGTGTGATGCTGGCCACCAGAGCCTCCTTGTTCATGTTGCTGCCCCGTTCATCGAAGTACATGCAGTCGTCGGCAAAGTACTTCTTCCACGGGCCCTGGTCTCCTCCGGCGACCGAATCAAAGATTGCCTGAGTCCGCCGGACCAGCTCCTCCTGAACCACGCTGCTCCCAGATCTGCACCCTGAAATACCAAGCAAACATAGGATCAGCAATAACATAGCAAGCTTCTGCCGCATTCTGTTTTTCCTCCAAAACCTTCTTCGGGCTAAGAAATCGCGCCCCGACTTGACAACTCCCCACTCACATCTCTACAATTAGCACTCATAGGGAACAAGTGCTAACAAGTGGGACGTACAGGCAATCAGGCATTTCAAACCCAACCAACATTTCATCTGGGGCTAAGGCCTCGAAAGGAGCATAAACATGTCAACCAAGTTTACCCCCCTGCATGACCGCATTCTGGTCCGTCGTGTAGAGGAAGAAGGCACCACCCGTGGCGGAATCATTATTCCGGACAGCGCAAAAGACAAGCCGCAGGAGGGCGAAGTCATCTCCGCCGGCAAAGGCAAGATCAGCGAAGAGGGCAAGGTTCGTCCGCTCGACGTAAAAGAGGGCGACCGCATTCTGTTCGGCAAATACTCGGGCACCGAAATCAAGCTCGACGGCGAAGACTTCATCATCATGCGTGAAGAAGAAGTTCTCGGGATCATCACCGGCGCAGCCAAGAAAGAAACCGCCGGCAGCCGCAAATAGCTCTCAGCCGTCAGCTCTCAGTAAAACGAGGATCTGACGGAAGTGATGAGTTGAGAGAGCTATATAGTCAGCGACCAGCAAATCAGCCAGCACGATGAGCTTTAACTCACGGCTGAACGCTGATAGCTAGTCCAGAAAATTTCCGCAGGCACAGCCTGCAAAAGAACACTAGAGGAGATAAAGAAATGGCAAAGCAAATTGTTCACGGAGAAGAGTCCCGCCAGGCCATTCTCCGCGGCGTCAACATTCTCGC
>JBAVYO010000280.1:0-6211 GCA_049698855.1 Terriglobales bacterium | reverse complement strand
GAGCAACCTTCGGTGCGTGAGGCTTCACAGCCGACTTTTCCTTCGCGCCGCCCGCATCTTTCTTCGGCGCCAGAATCAAATGCAGCGTATTGCCTTCCTGCCGCGGGCGGAATTCCACCAACCCTCTGTTCTCCACATCCTTGATCAGCCGCTCCAGAATCTGCCGGCCCAGGCTTTGCCGCGTCATTTCGCGTCCGCGGAAAAAGATCGTTGCCTTGACCTTGTCTCCCTCATCCAGAAAACGCAGCACGTGATTCTTTTTGGTTTCGTAATCGTGATCGTCCACGTTGATACGAAACTTCACTTCCTTGACCGTAATGACTTTCTGTTTCTTCTTGGCTTCGCGCTCGCGCTTTTCATTCTGATATAGAAACTTCCCATAGTCCATGATGCGGCAAACCGGAGGTTGCGCCGTTGGGGAAATTTCCACCAAGTCGAGATTCTTCTCGCGGGCCATCTTGAGCGCCTCGAACGGGGGCAAAATCCCAATCTGTTCACCATCAGCCCCAATCACACGCACTTCGCGTGCGCGGATGCGCTCATTCATGCGGATAAAACGCTTGTCGATACGGTCCTCCGTCTGCCGATTCGTGCAGAAAAGATGAACCAAAAGTATAGCATGATGCCGCTCGCAATCCCGAGCGGCCCGTCCCTTTCGAAAGTGGCGCAGTTTGAGTTTGCTTTGAAAGGGCATGGCTTCGAGCCAAGCCGCAAGCCGAAAAACACGGCGGTTGATCTTGCTTTTGAGTGGCGCAGCGGTTCACCTGTTCGGTTCCATGACATTCTTTACAGATTGTTATCAAGACATCCTCTACACTGCCGCGCGAGCGGAGCCAGTGTGGCAGTGTAAAGCGTCCGCCGGAAGCACGAGAATGGCATGGCGAACGACTCTTCCGGCTACCTTTTTAGCCGCTGGCGGAATGCCCTTTTCAAACTAACCCGACCTTTCAGCTTGACCAATCTCGCCAAAACCCGCTAGCATCGCCGGATTGCGAGTGCCAAGGTTCTCCCAGTCAGTTTCGCCCCGCTCGCCCTCGGAGGTTCTGTCTATGCGCCGTTCCGCTCTTATTCTCATCGCAAGTTGCATCATCCTATGCGCAAGCGCTGCGTTCGCGACTAACTCCGCCGCCAGTCCCGCTCCTGTAATCGCCGCCGCAATCGACGAATCCCAACTGGTCACGCTCACCGGCAACACCACCGCCGCCGCGCTCAGCGCCCAGAATGATCGCGGCCCGGTCGCCAACAACCTCGCTTTCGATCACTTGCTCCTCGTGCTCAAGCCAGCCCCTGAAGCCGAGGCCCGCCTCAAGAATCTGATCGACGAACTGCACAATCAGAACTCGCCCGAATTTCATCATTGGCTCACGCCGCAGCAACTCGGAGAGCGCTTCGGCGCCGCTCCTCAGGATCGCGAAACCATCCAGCGCTGGC
Organism: Terriglobales bacterium; assembly: GCA_049698855.1. Taxonomy (GTDB): domain Bacteria; phylum Acidobacteriota; class Terriglobia; order Terriglobales; family Acidobacteriaceae; genus Acidiflorens. The sequence goes on along the minus strand of JBAVYO010000280.1, from coordinate 4,780 downwards.
TCGAGTCGCGCGGCTTCACCATCAATCGCGTCTACCAAAATGGATTGGTCATCGATTTCGCTGGCACCGCTGCGCAAATCTCAGACGCCTTTCACACCGAGATCCACAATCTTGTTCTGCCCAATGGCGAAAAACATATTGCCAATATTCGCGATCCCCAAATCCCCGCAGCCCTCGCGGCTGCCATCGAAGGCATCGCATCGCTGCATGATTTCTTTGCCCATCCGCACGCAAGACAACTCGGCCAGGTTTCCTATAATCGCGCCACCAACACATGGAATCCACACTTCAACGTCCGCTACGACGGACAGGTCTTCCACACCGTCAGCCCGTATGACTTCGACACAATCTACAACGTGCTGCCACTCTGGAAGCGAGGATTCACCGGCAAAGGCGTCACCATTGCTCTGGTTGAAGTTTCCAACCTCGCCCATGCTACCGACTGGAGCGACTTCCGCGACACCTTCGGCCTAAAAGATTTCACCGCCGGCAACTTCAAGCAGGTCTATCCCAACTGTTCCAACCCCGGTCAAAATGGCGCTGAGATTGAGGCCGCCCTCGATGTCGAGTGGGCCAGCGCCGCTGCTCCCGATGCCAACATTGAGCTTTCCGCCTGCGCCAATTCCAAAACCGTTTCCGGACTCGATCTCGCCATTCTGAACCTCCTTGACCTCGCCCCGCCCGATATCATCTCCGACAGTTATGGCCTCTGCGAAACCATCACCGGCCAGGCCGAAGTGGCTCTCGAAAATCGCGAGGCTCAGATTGCCACCGCGCTCGGCACCACTTTCTTCATCGCCCAGGGAGACACCGGCGCCGACGAATGCTCGCCCGTCGAGGGCTATCTCTCCCACCTCGGCATCAACAGCGGCGACAACACCGCCTCCGCCTACGCCGTCGATATCGGCGGCACCGACTTCATGGCCCAGTACAACTCCGATGTGAACAACATCCCCGTCAGCGACTACTGGAGCGCCACCAACAATCCCCAAACCAAGCAGTCCGCGCTGTCATACATTCCGGAAATTCCCTGGAACGACGGTTGCACCAGCCAGCTCATCTATAGCGACCCCGTCTTCGGCAGTTACACGCAATCCTATGGTCCCTCCGGATTCTGTAACTCGAAAGTTGGCAAACAGCTCAAGTATTCCGTCGGCGGCAGCGGCGGACCCAGCACCTGCTTTACCGGAGCGCCCTCTATTCCCGGCGTAGTCAGCGGCACCTGCAAGGGCAATCCCAAACCTTCCTGGCAGACCGGAGTTCCCGGCATTCCCAACGACGGTCTCCGCGATCAGCCCGATCTCGCGCTCTTCGCCGCCGATGGCGTCTGGGGAAGCTTTCTCGTCGAATGTATGTCGGATACGAAAGTAGGCGGCGCTCCGTGCAGCGCGAAGAACGACGCACTGCTCCTCGGCGGCGGCGGCACATCCTTTGCTTCACCAGCGATGGCTGGCATTCAGGCGCTGATCGACCAAAAATATGGCAGGCAGGGAGACGCCAACTACGTTTACTACGCGCTGGCCGCGAGCCAATTCACCAAGCAGGGAACGAAGGACTGCAACGCCAGTCAAACCACCGGCAAGCTGCCCGCTCCATCCTGCATCTTTAACGACGTCACCGCCGGAGACATGGATATTCCCTGCGGCCAAAACTGGAAAGGAACCTCATACGACTGCTACGGCAACGCCAGCAAAATCATCGGCGAACTTTCCACCTCCACGTCCTCCAGCGAACCCGCATACCCAGCAACAGTCGGCTACGACTTAGCCACCGGACTAGGCTCAGTGAACGCCACCAGCCTCTTCAATGCCTGGCCCCAAGGCAACAAATAAGAACTGGCAAATAAGATCCCCGGAAGCGCAACAGGTGCACGAAAAACAGGTGCACGAAAAACTTTGGCCAGAGCGCACGCGCTCCCTGGCGGATTGCCACGCTCCGTTATCTTCCGGTCAGAAAGTCGATCAACTCTTCCCGTGTAAACCCGGCCTCTCGCAGCAGCGACATGAGAGTTCCCTTAGGCAAGTCGCGGTTGTGCTGAGGCACTACAGCGCGGCGGCGCGAGAGAGGATTGTAAAAAATGAAGTGGCTGCCCGATGTGTGGTCCAAGGTGAAGCCGTTCCGTTCCAAAAATCGGACGACCTGGCGCGGCTTAACGGCGGGGAGCTTGGGCATACTCCAGATCGAGTGAGGCTACGAGGGTATTGTCGTCGGTAGGGATGGAGTCCTTGTGCTTGCGCAGGCTGGCAATGTACCCAGCAATGGCATCCCTCGCCATTTCTCGCGCCTCGTCCACGGTTCGGCCATAGGTTACGCAACCCGGCAGCGCCGGGACAAGAGCCGTGTAACCGCCTTCCGGCTCGGGCCGAAGCATGATGTTGTAGTGGTATCGCACCTTGGCCATGACAACGATACTATCGCCTCAACAAAGCTGCGGTCAAACTAAGCCCGAGAGGTTGGCTCAAAGCTGGTAACAAACCCGGGGACAGACGGGACGTTCCCCTATTTCCGGCTAGGCGATGAACGTGAGTTCGTTCTGTCCATGATCGCCTACCGGCTTTTTTGGCCGCCCGCCCTTGCGGGCAGCGAGAGGCCGCAAGGTGGCCTGCTCAAGGGCGGCAACGAATTCGGCGCTTCCCAGCGGACGGCCGGTATGCGTACACTGGCGCAACGCGCGGACATCGTCCTGCTCCACCGCCGCTCCCAGGTACTCCCTCCACTCCGCCACCGTCCAACGATTCTGCCAGCGTCCCATCTCCAGCAGCCGATCCGAACCACCGGCGATGCAGTGCGCGGACGCGCTCGACCACCGCCACTGCTCTGCCACCGACACCATACCCGCGCGCACCGGATTCAGCTCCACATAGCGCAGCGCCTCCCACAAGTGCGAATCGTCCAGCGGACAGGAATAGAAGCGCCCCTGCCACACGTGGCCACTCGACGATTGGCGGGCATTCCAATACGACGCGTAGCGCCCATGCGTGTGCTTCAGAGTCTGCGCCAACCCCTCCACGCTTCCGGGAATCGCAATCAAGTGCACATGATTCGGCATCAGGCAGTAACCTAGTAACGACAGATGGTAGATCGCGCAATATTTACGAAGCAATTCAAGATAGGCGAGGCGATCCGAATCGTCGGCCAGTATCGCCTGACGAGCGTTTCCGCGCTGCGTCACATGATGAGGAACGTCCACCACAACCACGCGTGGGAATCGAGCCATTCTCGCAAATTATCAGGTATCATGCGCTTGGAGCATCAGGAATCGCCTAATTCTCATGCCAGGATTGGCTCAGCCATTCCCACATCGGGCGCACAATCGGGGAACGTCCCGTCTGTCCCCAGATTATTCCCCAGATTATTCGGTGCGAATATCATCAAGTGTAATCTTCTCTACCCGTGTCGGTGACGGGAGCCTCAGTCGGCTCGGTTTGCAGGTCACAACGTGAGTCTTGATCGAAAGAGTATTGCATACCTCGGAGTTTTTGTAGGGCTCTGTTTACTGGGCTACTTTTCTCCGGAACTCCATAAACGCCTCCCGGGAATGGCTGCGGGATTTGTGAAACTAGCGGTCTTTTTGGGTTTGGTTGCGCTACTCGGATATGCAAAGTTGAGGAAGCATTAGGGCTGGCCCACCCTACCGGTTCTAACTCCTGGACGGAAATACGGGGACAGACGGGACGTTCCCTGATTTCCGGGCCAGGCGATAAACGTGAGTTCGTTTTGTGTATGATCGCCTGCGTGATTATAAGAACTCGTCGGCAGGTACTCCCCAGCCTTGTCTTGGCTTGACTGGGGAAATTTCCGGAGGGTTCACGGGAGGTGAACCGCGCTCCTATATATCAGAGAATCCGGGGACAGACGGGACGTTCACCCATTTCCGCGCCAGGCGATAAACGTGAGTTCGTTGTTCCATGGTCGCCGGCGTGATTATACGATCCCTTCTGCAGGTGCCCCCAGCCCTGTTTCGGCTTGAGTGCGTAACTTCCACCTCACCCCTTTACCAATATGACGCTGGCATCATCCCGCAGACCCGCACCGTCGGCGAAAGTGCGTACGTCGTCGAGCAGGCTCTCGGCGGAGGCGTCTGTTCGCGAAAAATGTTTTTGCAGACGCACCAACCCGTACTCTTCATCCGCTGGATTTTCCGCCTCTGTAATTCCGTCGCTGTAAAACACCAAACGAGAACCCAGAGGAAGCTTCACTTCCACCTCCGAGAAATCGCCCAATCCCAGTCCCAGCGGAATGCCTTGCTCCACGTCGAGGAACTGGGCTGAATGGCCGGTGACCAGCAGCGGTCGCAGGTGTCCCGCATTGGCGAAGGTCAGAGTCCGCTTACCGGGATCAAGCACGGCATATACCATGGTCACAAAACGGCCGGCGGGAAAGTCCTCGACCAGAAGACGATTTAGCTTCGTAAGCACTTCACTCGGAGTGCAAGCGGCCCCGGCTAGGGATCGCAAGATGCCGCGAGTGGCGGACATAAGCAGCGCCGCTGCGGTGCCCTTGCCGGAAACGTCGGCCAGCACCAGTCCCCACCGCCCGTTGTCCATGGGAATGAAGTCGTACCAGTCGCCACCAACGGCGCCAACGGGTATGGAAAGTCCGGACACGGTAAAGCCAGGAATCGAGGGAAAGTTCTTGGGGAGCAGCGCTTGTTGAATGACTCGTGCTTCCCGCGCCTCGCGAGTCATTTCCTCCCTTTGCCGCTGTTCCTGTCGAAATCGGCGGGCGTTGTGAACGGCCACCGCCACATCGCTGCACAGGGCTTGGAGCAGCCGCAACT
>JBAVYO010000279.1:0-14647 GCA_049698855.1 Terriglobales bacterium | reverse complement strand
CCGGCGTGGATACGGAGATATTCAAGAGCCAGATTCCGGGAGGGATGATCTCGAACATGGAAAGCCAGCTCAAGGGACAAGGCGCGGCCGACAGGCTGCAGGAAGTGCTGCTGGAAGTCCCCAATGTTCGTAAAGATGCCGGCTATCCGCCGCTGGTGACGCCTTCGAGCCAGATCGTAGGCTCGCAAGCCGTGTTCAATGTGCTGATGGGAAAGTACAAGGTGATGACCGGGGAATTTGCCGATCTGATGCTCGGGTATTACGGGAGCACGCTGGGCGAAAAGAATCCGGAGGTATTGAAGAAGGCCGAGGCGCAGGCGAAGAAGCCGGCGATCACATGCCGTCCCGCCGACCTGCTCAAGCCGGAGTGGGAACAGTTGAGTACGGCGGCGCATGCGATTGAGGGCAACAACGGGAGCGACGAGGACGTATTGACCTATGCCATGTTCCCGCAGGTGGCGCCGAAGTTCTTCAAGACCAGGGGCGAAGGCCGTAAGAATCTGGGCAAGGATCCGTCCAAGAAAGCGCCGGAGAAAGCGGCTCCGGCAGCGCCGGCAAGCGGTGAACCAGCCCTGGCGGCGAAAGTGAACTACGTCATTACGCTGAACGGGGTGGAGCACCGGGTGACCGTGGCTCCGGAAAAATAGAAGCGAACTTCATATTCAGGATCATTCATTAACAGGATCATTCATGAAAGCGATCGAACCTAGGAGAAAGAATGGCTAAGCCAGCAATGAGTGTGAAAAAGAAGACGATTGACGATAAGGTTTTAGACCTTCGCGCAAAACGCGCTGCGATGGAACTTGGCGGTGGCAAGGAACGCATCGAGAAACAACATGCGGCCGGCAAGCTGACCGCGAGGGAGCGGGTCGAACACCTGGTGGATAATGGCAGCTTCCAGGAGATCGGGCTGTTTGCCCGTCACCGTGCAACCTATTTCGGCATGGCCGAAAAGGAGATGCCGGCGGACGGAGTTGTGACGGGATGCGCCACGATCGACGGGCGCTTGGTGCATCTTGCCAGCCAGGATTTTACGGTTGCTGGCGGAGCTGCCGGTGAGGTTCACAGCGACAAGATTGCCGACATGATGCGGCTGTCGCTGAAAACCGGAAGCCCATTTGTATTTATCAACGATTCCGGCGGGGCGCGCGTTCAGGAAGGTATTGACAGTCTGGCGGGATACGGCCGCGTTTTTTACAACAACGTTATGCTCTCGGGAACCGTGCCGCAGATTTCCCTGATTTGCGGGCCGTGTGCGGGAGGGGCGGCTTACAGTCCCGCGCTCACCGATTTTGTGATTCAGACCAAGCAAGCGCAGATGTTCATCACCGGACCGCAGGTTATTAAACAGGTCACGGGCGAGGTGGTCACGGCCGAGGAACTTGGCGGCCCGCAGGCGCAGATGAACCTGTCGGGAGTGGTCCACTTCATTGCCCAGAACGACGATGAGGCGCTGCAACTTTGCCGGCGCCTGCTTGGTTTCATGCCATCCAACAACCTGGAAGATGCGCCGCGCATGCCGTACAACCTGCCGATCGAATCCGATCCGGAAATGAAAGGGATTGTTCCGGTGGATACAAAAGTTGGCTACGACGTGCGGCGGGTGCTGGCGCGCGTAGTGGATTATCAGGATCTTCTGGAGATCCAACCGGGATTCGCTCCGAACATTGTGATCGCTTTTGGGCGGCTGCAAGGGCGGCCAATCGGGATCGTCGCCAACCAGCCGAACGCTCTGGCAGGGGCGCTCGACATCGACGCCTCCGACAAAGCGGCTCGCTTTGTCCGTTTCTGCAACGCTTTCAACATCCCACTAATCACATTCGTGGATGTGCCGGGCTTCCTGCCTGGGGTTGAGCAGGAACACAGGGGCATCATTCGCCACGGGGCCAAAATGCTGTTTGCGTATTCGGCCGCTACCGTCCCGAAAATCACGCTGGTGCTGCGCAAGGCATACGGAGGAGCGTATCTGGCGATGTGCGGCAGGGACTTAGGTGCGGATCGTGTGGTGGCATGGCCCACAGCTGAGATTGCGGTTATGGGCGCCGAAGGAGCTGCCGAGATCGTGTTCCGGCGCGAAATCGACGCGGCGCCGGACAAGGCGACCCGCCGCAAAGAGTTGATTGCGGAATATCGGGACGCATTTGCGAATCCCTATGTTTCGGCGGGACGGAGACTGGTGGACGACATCATTGAACCGGCCGAAACCAGGAAATATCTGGCGCAGGCACTGGAAGCGTTGCACGCCAAGCGCGAGCTTCGTCCGCCGAAGAAACATGGATTGATTTCCTTATGACGAGCAGCAAGAAGAAGAGGAGTAGCACGTGGCTTTGACTTTAGAAGATCTGCAACACCAACTGAACGTGGTTAGCGGTACGCTGAAAGCTCTGGAGGCACGAGTCGCCGAACTGAGCCGAGCGCCGGCGGCAGGCCCGGAAGCCGTGCATGCTGCCGCGAAGGAAGCCACTCATGGCAAGATCGAAAATAAGATCGAAAACGAAGTCACTCCCGATATTTTGGTCGTGATCGCCGCGGCCGTAACCGCATTTCTAGGCAAGAATGTCCGGATCCGCTCTGCCAAGGTCCTGCAATCACCATACGAAATCATCAATCCATGGTCGCAGCAGGGGCGGGTATTCGTACAAGCATCGCATAATCTACGCTCGAGAGGCTGAGGCAGCCAGGACTCGAGGGAAGGAAGTCATAACTTGAAGCTTCAGATTGGAATAGACGGAAAGACATACGAGGTTGAAATCGAAGTTCTGGAAGACGATTCGGCCCCGCGGCAACAGAGTTACGGATCCTATCCCCAGGTGCCTTCGACAATGATGGCTCCAACTCCCGCGACGCGCGCTCAGGCTCCTGTAGCGGAAGAGAGTGCGGACGACGACAAGCTGTGCCACAGTCCGGTAGCGGGAGTCGTCATCAAAGTGAATGTCGAGGCGGGACAGTCGATTCAGGCCAACGACCTGATCATGGTGCTGGAGGCGATGAAGATGGAAACCAACGTCACCGCGCCGAGTTCGGGGAAAGTCAAGAATGTGAGAGTGGCGCAGGGCGACTCGGTGAAGGTAAATCAGGTGGTCGTGGAACTGGAATAGAAGCGCTCAATGGGCGGAGATTCGTTTGCAAGCTGGCGAGAAAGGATGAAGGAATGAGCAGTACTCAGGAAGACTTGAAACACGTGCCGGGCATTCAGTTTGTGGATCATGTGGCCGTTGCTGTGAAGCAGGGCGAACTGGAGGGGCAAGTCAAAGCATACGAGATGATCGGGTTCCACGAAGTTCACCGGGAAGAAGTGCTCGGCACCGATCAGGTGCGGGAAGCGTTGCTGCAAATCGGGGACGGTCCGAACCTGATTCAGTTGCTCGAGCCATTGACGGCGGATTCGCCGGTGCAGAAGCTGATTGAGAGGAACGGCGGGCGCGGAGGGTTGGCTCACGTGGCGTTCCGGGTAAAGAGCGCGCAGCAGGCCTTCGACGCGATGAAGGCGAGTGGATTTCAAATCCTCGATAAAGCTCCACGCAAAGGATCACGGGGGACGACCGTCTTTTTTGTTCATCCGAAATCGCGAACGGACAATCCCTTCGGCATTCTCATCGAAATTGTCGAAGATCCGGAAAGCAAGTGAGTGAAAATGGCCGCCAATAATCTGATGCAGGAATTTCCGCCCGTAAGCACGCAGTCTTGGGAAGAAGCCATTCGGAAAGATCTGAAGGGCGCCGACTACGCGAAGAAACTGGTCTGGCAAACGGACGAAGGACTTGGGATTAAGCCGTACTACCGGGCGGAAGATATTGCGGGGCTGGAATATCTGGACAACGCGCCCGGCCATTTTCCTTATGTGCGGGGCACGCGGGCGACCAACGAATGGCGTATTCGCGAAGAAATTGTCGTGGCCGGTGCGGCGAAAGCCAACCACGCGGCGTGCACGGCGGTTTCCGCAGGTGCCGAGGAGATCGCATTCTCCCATATCGCGATTAAAGACGCGGCCGACTTGAAACTGCTGCTGGCGAACCTGGGCGAAATTCCTATTCACTTTCCAGATGCCGATGAGGATCTGATTCGGCTCTTAATGGAAGGCAAGACACAGATACGCGTGTCGGCCGGCTTCGATCCGCTGACGAACCTGGACTTCGCGGCGAAGGTGATTGCGGGCGCGCCTTCTACTCTTGTGCCCTTCACGATCAGCGGCGGTGAATTTGAAGAGTCGGGAGCGACGGCGGTTCAGGAAATCGGATTTACGCTGGCGGCGGGAATCGATTTTCTGGCGGAGATGCAATCCCGAGGGATCGACATCAACCGCGCCGTCGGCTCCATCACATTTTCTTTCGCAATCGGCTCCAGCTTCTTCTTTCAGATTGCCAAGCTGCGCGCGTTCCGCATGTTATGGGCTCGCGCTGTCGAGAGTTTTGGCGGGACGGCCGAGAACGCAAAAGCCAGAATCCATGCCCGCACGTCGCGATGGAATGAGACCATCTACGACCCGCACGTGAATATTCTGCGCGGGACGACCGAAGCAATGTCGGCAGCCATTGGGGGCGCAGACTCGATCTCGGTCGCGCCGTTTGACGAATGTTACAAGTCACCGGATGAAGCCAGCCGGCGGATGGCCCGCAATACTCAGATCCTTCTCAAACAAGAGGCGCTGCTGTGCCGCGTCTCCGATCCGGGCGGCGGATCGTATTGCATTGAAGTGATTACGGATTTTCTTGCGTCTGAAGGCTGGAAAGCGATGCAGGCGATCGAAGCTGTTGGCGGTTACCGGCGAGCTTCGGCGGAGGGGCAAATCAGGCAGGCTTTGGAAAAATCCCTTGCCGCCAAAGAAAAGGCTGTATTGATTCGCCGCCAAATCTTCACGGGGACTAACCAGCACGCGAATCTCGCCGAAAAGGCGCTGGATCGTATCGACGAGTCTCTTCCGAAACGTGAGCGGCGCGCCACGGAGATGTATGAGCAGCTTCGTTTGCGTACAGAGCGTGCGGCGGCAGAGACGGGCAAGACTCCGCGAATTTTGTTGGCGGAAATCGGAGACGTAAAAATGAGGTCGGCCCGATCGAGCTTCGCCGCCAATTTCATTGGTTGCGCCGGCTTTGAGATCGTCACGCAGAGATTTGACAGCGTCGATGGAATTACAGAAATCGCCAAAAACGGCACCGATATGATCGTGCTGTGCAGCTCCGATCCAGAGTATCCTGCGCTGGCGACCGATCTGATCGCGAGACTGACGGCGCTGAATTGCAAAATTCCGGTCGTGGTTGCGGGCTATCCCGATTCTGTAGAGCAACTGAAGTCGGCCGGTGTTGCAGACTTCGTTCATGTTCGAAGCAATCCCATTGAACTTCTAACCAAATGGCAGCACACGTTGGGGATCAAGAGTTAAGTATGCGTCCAGACTTTTCAACAATCAGCTATAAGCCCTCGCCGGAAGAAGCGAAAGCGCCGGAAAATGCGCTTCCGGATGCAGCGAATGAATGGCTCTCCACGGAGCATATTCCGATCAAGGGTTTCTATACACGGCAAGACCTGCAAGGGCTCGAACATCTTGACTATGCCGCCGGAATTCCGCCGTATCTGCGGGGGCCGTACAGCACGATGTATGTGATGCAGCCGTGGACGATTCGGCAATATGCGGGATTCTCTACCGCAGAAGAATCGAATGCGTTTTACCGCCGCAATCTGGCCGCGGGTCAAAAAGGCCTTTCGGTCGCGTTCGATCTGGCAACGCACAGGGGATACGACTCCGACCATGAACGCGTTACCGGAGACGTTGGCAAGGCCGGCGTTGCCATCGACTCGATTCTTGACATGAAGATTCTGTTCGACCAGATTCCGCTCGACCGGATGTCGGTGTCGATGACCATGAATGGCGCGGTGCTGCCGATCATGGCTTTTTATATCGTGGCCGCCGAAGAGCAGGGAGTGAAACCGGAGCAGTTGAGCGGGACCATTCAGAACGACATCCTCAAGGAATTCATGGTCCGCAACACTTACATTTATCCGCCGGAAGGGTCGATGCGGATTGTCGGCGATATCTTCCGCTACTGTGCGGAGAAGATGCCGAAGTTTAATTGCATCAGTGTGAGCGGATACCACATGCAGGAAGCGGGCGCGACGGCCGACATCGAACTGGCTTACACGCTGGCGGACGGGCTGGAGTATTTGCGCACGGGAGTGAAGGCCGGGCTGGATGTGGATAGTTTTGCGCCGCGTATCTCCTTCTTTTGGGGCATTGGCATGAACCACTTCATGGAGATTGCCAAGATGCGCGCGGGACGTATGCTTTGGGCGAAGCTGGTAAAGACTTTCAATCCGAAGAATCCGAAATCGCTTGCGTTGCGGACACATTCCCAGACTTCAGGCTGGAGCCTGACGGCGCAGGATCCATTCAACAACGTGGCTCGAACTTGTATTGAGGCGCTGGCAGCGGCTTTCGGGCATACGCAATCCTTGCACACCAATGCGCTCGATGAAGCGCTGGCGTTGCCTACCGATTTTTCCGCCCGCATCGCGCGCAACACGCAGCTCTATCTGCAAGAAGAGACCAACATCACTCGCATCGTGGACCCATGGGCTGGCTCCTATTATGTAGAGCGGCTCACGCATGAGTTGATGCATGCCGCCTGGGCGCTGATTGAAGAAGTCGAGGGACTCGGCGGCATGGCGAAGGCGATTGAAACCGGCATCCCGAAGATGCGCATCGAAGAAGCGGCGGCGCGCAAGCAGGCGCGCATCGATTCCGGCAGAGATATCATTGTCGGGGTCAACGCATACCTTCCGCCGGAGGAGACGCCGATCCCGGTCCTGGACATAGACAATGCCGCGGTTCGGGAATCGCAGATCAGGCGACTGGACCAGTTGAAGCGTGAGCGTGATAATGCTGCCGTGCGGCAGGCGCTCGAAAAACTCGAGCAGTGCGCGGGCAACGGCAGCGGCAATCTGCTGGAGTGCGCTGTGGATGCGGCCCGGAAGCGAGCCAGCTTGGGCGAGATTTCCTCCGCTCTGGAAAAGAAATGGGGCCGTTACGAAGCCACGACGCGCACCATCGCGGGGGTCTATTCGGCGGAAAGCGGCAGCGCCGAGGAATTCAAGAAGGCGCAGGAGATGGTTGCGGAGTTCGAGAAGGCCGAAGGCCGCCGCCCGCGTATTCTAGTTGCGAAGATGGGCCAGGATGGTCACGACCGCGGCTCAAAAGTCATCGCGACCGCCTTTGCGGATGTCGGTTTCGATGTGGATATAGGCCCGTTGTTCCAGACTCCGGGCGAGGTTGCGCGACATGCGGTGGAGAGCGATGTGCACGTTGTCGGTGTATCCTCGTTGGCAGCGGGACATAAGACGTTGGTTCCGCAGTTGATTGATGAATTGCGAAAGCTCGATCGGGATGACATTCTGGTGGTTGTGGGCGGGGTGATTCCGCCGCAAGATTATGAATTCCTGTACCAAGCGGGAGCGGTTGGCGTATATGGGCCGGGTACTGTGATTCCGGTGGCAGCGCAGCGGATACTGGAGATTCTGCGCGGCAGTCTGGTTGGGGGACATTCCTGATTGGTGGAGTCAAGAGACAGTGCGCTGCGTGTTCGGCCGGGACGCGCTGCGCCGGAGCCTCCGCAGGATCTGATTGAGCGGGCATCGAGCCGGCGCCGCTCGCTTTCTCGCCAGCAATACCTTGACGGAATTATGCAAGGGCAGCGCACCATTCTGGCGCGAGCCATCACTCTGATTGAAAGTTCCCGCGCCCCGGACCGGCAACTGGCCGAGCAAATTCTCGAAGACTGTCTTCCGCATACTGGCAATTCCACACGCGTCGGCATCACGGGAGTTCCTGGCGCAGGCAAGAGCAGCATCATCGAAGTCGTCGGGATGTCGTTGATCCGCGATCGCAAGCAGAAGGTCGCCGTGCTGGCGATTGATCCCAGCAGTCAGCTCTCCGGCGGCAGCATTCTCGGCGACAAGACACGCATGAAGTCTCTTGCGGCGAGCGATATGGCGTTCATACGGCCTTCGCCTTCACGTGGATCGCTGGGGGGAGTTGCGCAGCGCACACGTGAAGTGATGCTGCTGTGTGAAGCGGCGGGATACGAGAACATCATTGTAGAGACGGTGGGGGTTGGGCAGTCCGAAACCGCGGTGCACGACATGGTCGATTTCTTTTTGCTCATCGCGCTCTCGGGAGCAGGCGACGAACTGCAAGGGATGAAGCGCGGCGTGATGGAGCTGGCGGACCTGGTCGTGATCAACAAGGCAGATGGTTCGAATCGCGCAGCGGCGGAGAAGGCTCGGGCTGAAGCTCAGAATGCCTTGCACTATTTTCCAAGTCCACAATCTGGATGGAAGCCGCGCGCGCTCACATGCTCAGCGCGGACGGGCCACGGCATCCCCGAGCTTTGGAACTGCGTCCTCGAATACACCGTTTTGACCAAAGCGAACGGCTGGCTCAGCCTTACTCGCCGGAATCAGGCGAGGCAATGGATGCACGAGATCATCCAGCATGGATTGCGGCAGCGGTTCGAGTCTCATCCAGCGATTCAGGAACGCATGGAAGCGCTTGAACAAGACGTACTGCAAGGACGGACTACATCTTTTCGAGCGGCACGTACACTCCTCGAGATGTCGACGGACTCAACAACACCGGACAGGCACTCCAACCCAAGTAACATATGAACGGCGTGAAACAAGGATGAAGCATGGGTCCAAGCCATCTCGCTTTGCCGCATTCACTGAGGTCGGAACTGCTCCCAATTCGACCGGGGCCATTCCGGTGTCCACCATGAGCGCGTGAGCGCGATCGCCGACCGCCCAGATCTTTGTTGTTTCGCCGGGCAACGTCCTGAGCTTGTTTACGGTGAATTTTACGACCGCCTCGTTAAACCTGCCGACTAGACCCTGGTCAGGACCGAAAACGATTGCGCCGATAGTTCCTTCGTGTGGCCGCTCACTGAACGTAGAAGATGTTGCCGGGGAACGCTTCGCGGCCGGGTGGACTGCGGAGCAGCCACGATAGCTCGCGATACGCGCCGGCGTGCTGCGTGAGATCGTCGTAAACGATGAGCGCGTCAGGTCCCTTTTCCATGAAATATTCGGCGATGCTTGTCGCAGCGTAGGGCGTGATATAGACCAAGCTGGGCGCATCGTTACCTTCGGCGACGACCACCACGGTGTACTCCATCGCGCCTTTTTCGCGAAGGTTGGCCACAACTTTGGCGACGGCGAAGGATATCGTCACGATGCTCGGCTTGGAGCAGTTCTCGCCGGGCTGCCGAGCGCTGTTTGGATTAGCGTGGACTTCGACACGGTAGCGCTCAGTCTCTGGATTACAGAACCGTTTTCGTGAATTAGTCGATAAGCCTCTGAAACGCCCTCCTTAGTTTCGGCGAACGACACGTACTACGGTTACAACATGGTCGCTTCCACCAGCCTTCCTTTTATTTCCTCGTTTCTAGCTGGCAGAGTTCACCGTCTGCTTCACGGTCTTTGAGTTGCTCGGCTTGAATTCCGTCGCCCCCACATAGACAGCCTTGATCGTGTGCTTGCCCACCGCTAGAGTGATCGTGCTCAACGTAGCCTCTCCGGAAGCGTTCAACGTTCCCGTACCTAGCGTCGTGGACGTCGTCTCGTCGGTGAATGTCACACTGCCTGTCGGGACTTCGCTGCTCTCCGTGGCCTCGACCGTCGCCGTCAACGTTACCGTCTCACCCGAGGTCGAGGGATTTGGCGAAGAAATCAGCGTCGTCGTCGTCGCGAGCACCGTCACCGTCTGCGTCACTGTCTTCGAGCTCGCCTCAAACGGGCTGTTTCCGGCATACGACGCTTCAATGGTATGCTTGCCAACACTCAGATTGTTTGTCGTATACGTCGCCACGCCCGAGGTCAGGCTAACCGTCCCCAGCGTCGTGGAGGTGGTCTCGTCGACGAACGTCACATTTCCCGCTGGCGTCCCGCTCTTAGCCTTTACCGTCGCCGAGAAGGTTACGCTCGCGCCGTATGGCGATGACGCCTTCGACGTCGTCAGTGTGGTCGCGGTCGCGATCAGCGTCACCGTGTTCACTACCTGGTTCACCGCCGGCGACGTACTGCCCGTAAAGTTCGAGTCACCTAAGTAGATCGCCGTGATACTGTACGTTCCCGCCGTCGCAACCGATATCGTATAGCCAGCGGTGCCATTGCTCAGTGCTCCCGTCCCCAGCTTCGCCGTGCCCTCGTAGAACGCGACCGCCCCCGTCGGGGTGCCACCATTCTGGCCTGCTACCGTCGCGGTGAAGGTCACAATTTGGTTTACCGCTGACGGATTGGGCGAGGAAGTCAGCGTTGTAGAAGAGGCTACTTGATAAACGGCCTGGCTCAGCGCCGACGAAGTGCTCGGCAGATTCTTCGAGTCGCCACTGTAGACAGCTGCGACCGAGGTCAAGCCGGTTGGCAGAGTATTGGTGCTATACATCCCCTTGCCGCCGCTCAACGTCGCCGTGCCCAGTGTTGTGGTTCCGTTGTAGAAAGTTACCGCTCCCGTCGGCACGCCGCTCGCCGCACTCACCGTCGCCGTGAATGTCACGCCCTGCCCGTAGTAGGAAGGATTTGAAGAAGAGACAACGGTGGTGGTTGTTACTTGCATAGTAGAAATGAAATTCGCCGTCACGCTGCTTGTGGCCGTGCCGGTCAGCGTCACCGAACAGGTTCCGGCGCCCGAGCAGGCTCCGCTCCAGCCTCCGAACTTCGAGCCATACTCCGCTGCAGCGGTCAGAGCTACCGTCTTGCCCGACTGGGAGACGTATCGGCAATTGCCCGGACAATTGATACCCGCCGGAGTACTGGTCACTGTGCCCGCCCCATTGCCGGCAATAATCACACTGGCCGAAGGCGATATGGGATAGCCCCAGACCGTCCCGGTGCCCCCTCCATCGCTGGAGCCATATAGGGTAGTGCCATAGATGTTGCCATCCTGGGCTACCAGCGGCGCCGCTGTCGACTGAGCGCCGTCACATATATATTGATTCGGCGAGGTCCCACAAACAGTGGTCCAGAAATGGTGCAGCACCGAGTATGCGCTGCTCGTGCTAATTTCGTATAATACCCCGCAATTAGCGCAGAGAGTCAATTGGCCGTTATACATCTCCCCACCGTTGATCGTCGTGCCGTAGAGGTTGTCGTAGGCGTCTAGAGCCACGCCCGCAACGGGATTCGCGCCATCGGCGTTTTCCCCGGTTCCGTTGGTGCTGTATCCGGTGAAATTGTGCAGGATCGTCTCGGTGCCAGTCGGAGTCAGCTTCCACACGATTCCATTGCCGACAGCGCCACAATTGTAGGTCGTACCATACAGGTTGCCGGATGAGTCTAACACCGGCTCTGCGTAGGGATTGCATCCATCGGTCGTGCCGCCTTGAAAGCTGTAGAGGGTGGTTTCGATCCAGGTGTCGCCAGTACCGGGACTTAGTTTGAATACACTTCCGTGCGCATAAGCGCCACCGGCATACGTCGTGCCATAGAGATTGCCGGAGCTATCCATGGCCAAATAACCCTGATTGTTCACCCCGACATTTAGTGGATCGTTTATCGAAGCGCTGTACGGTGGGAAGTTGTACAGGTTGCTTGCCGTCCATGTACTGCCAGCGCCGGGACTCAGCTTAAATATAGCTCCCTGGCCGTAGCCGGTGCCGCCGTAAATGCCACAGGACTGTCCGACACCGTATAAATTGCCGGAGGAATCCCGCACAAGCCCCGTGGTGGGATTCGACCCCACGTTCGGGAAATTACTGAACTCATAGAGCAGGGTATCGGTGGAGTTTTCTCTACTTGTGACCGCACTGCCGGCATTCAGCTCAAATACCGTGCCATATGTGTCCCATGCGCCGCAGGTCTCTCCCGGGTTGACTTGTCCCCCATAGAATGTAGTACCGTAAAGGTTGCCGGCGGAATCGAGAAGCAGGCCAACGCCGGGATTCTGACCGTCTGTCGTGGTCCCCGGAAAAGCGTGCATCGTTGTTTCCACTTGCGTGCCCATAGCTCCGGCTGGCAACTCATACACGACTCCTCCGATTTGATTGCCCCCTCCGCCGCCGAAAGCAGTCGTCCCGTAAAGGTTGCCGCATGCATCCTGAATTACTGGACCAAGTGGGACGCCGCCACTTACCCAACTTTCCCCTAAATTTCCTTCCTCGAAACTATCGAGTAACGTAAAGCCGGACAGGACCCAGCCCGTGTAAGAACAAGTCGTGCTATCGGTCCGCACCGACTTCCTGGCCTTGTTACCCTTTTCCGTTGTCGCGCCCGTCGAAGTCTTTGCATCCGCCGACGTCCTCGTGCCCGCAAATGCCGCTCCCACCAATAGGCTCAAGGCCCACGCCAACAATGTTAGGTATGAAACAGCTTTTCTTGACACTTCAAGTCCCCGCATTGAATTTCTCCTGACCGCCTTTACTACCAACTGACCTGCTTCTGGAACATTGCCCGTCTCCGGATCAAAGCCCAGGTTACTTACCTGTGCCCGCCAGACTCGATGTTTGCGGGCTGCCAATCGCACTGTTCTCGATCTGTAGCGCGCCCGTCTGTTTTCCTTTGGTGGTGGGCGTGAACACCACGCTGATCGTGCACCCTGAATTCGCCGCCAGACTCGTCACGCAGGTTGTGCCCGTCGTCGATACACTAAAGTCCCCGGTCGTCGAGATCGAGACGCCGGTTAACGCTGTGCTCGTTTTATTCGCCAATGTGAAGGTCTTAGCGGTACTGCTGCTTCCTACCTTCGTCGTCACGAACGTCGTGCTTGCCGGTATCAGCGTGGCCTGCGCCATGCCTGTGCCCGATAACAACACACTCATTGGAGTACCCAATGCGTTGCCTATGGGTACGATGGCCCCGCTTCGTGTTCCCACCTGCATTGGTGCGAAGGTAACACTGAGTGTGCAGCTCCGATTGCCAGCCAATGATGTGCCACAGGTTGTCCGACTGATTGCAAAATCGCCGCTTGCAACTAGGCTGCTGATGTGGAGAACCTGACTTCCGGTGTTCGACAACATAATTGTCCTTGCTTTCGATGTCGCTCCCACCATTTCCCTGGCGAACGCCAGAGAAGTGGGCGAGAACGTAACCGTCGTGTCGGCCATAACATCGATCTGCACCGTCGTGGCATAGTTCACGACCGCTCCCGACAAACCGGAAATCGTCACTGCGTAAGTACCCGGCGCTACGCTGGAACCCGGCGTTAAAGTTAGCGTACTGGTTGAGGTTGCGGGATTCGGACTAAAAGCGGCGGTCATGCCATTCGGCAGACCCGAAGCCGACAAAGTAACACTGCCCTTAAACCCGTTGGCGGGCGCAACCGTAATTGTGCTAGTGGCGCTAACGCCCTGGTAAGTCCACACTGCGTTCGGACTCGCCGATAGAGAAAAGTTGGTCTCCGTCAGCGCCGTGATCAGGCCCGATCCGTTCGGGCTTCCCCAACCGGTCGACAGATCGAAGCCAGTTATCGCGGGATAACCACCGCCAAAGATGTCATTGCTTCCACTCATGATGTCGTGGAATGCGGTGGGGTAGTTTGTGCTCAGACCAATTCTATACAGGGCCGGATTGATGAAACCCAGCGGTGGTTGTCCGTTAGCTGCCAACTGTTGATTAGCGAGAGCTATATAAGCGGCCCACATGGGAGTCGCAAAACTGGTTCCGCCGTAGTAGTTGGCCGTACAACCCTGTTGGTCGGAGCAAACGTAAAAGTCGTAATTTGCTTCTGCCGCAACGTCCGGAGCGTTGCGAACGAGCTGCGAACATTCCGAGCAGCCACTCGCCGTCGCTACCTGCCAGGAAGGAATATCGAACAACAGCGGCGAATAGCCGCCACCGCCATTTGCCCACGCGCTTTCCGCCGCCCAAAGGCCGGCGGCATTCTGGGTTTGAAGGTCTGTTCCGCCCACCGAAACCAGATATACGTCATCCGACGGATACTCATAGGCCTGAATACCGGAATCGTAATTCCAGTTCCCGCTATCACCTGCCGCCTGAAACAGAGTCTGACCTTGCGCGGCAAACTCCTCGAAGTACGGGTCGTCGGTCCCGGGATCCGGGGATTTCCAAGTCCACGAGGAACTTAATTGCGCGTTTAGCGGGGTTGCCGTAGCCATACCATTGAAAAGGGCAGCATCCGAACTCCCGACGTACATTACGAGTCTGGACAGGCCCGGCGCCATGCCCAGCGCCTGTGTCATGTCGAGCGTCTGCTCTCCATCGTCGCAACCATAAGTAAAGATGCAGGACAATGCCGTACCATCCACCGACACAAGACTGAGCGGCACGTTCTCCGTTTGTTTGGCGTTAGCGTAGTACGTCGTGAGGTCGCTTAGTTCGGTGCCGTAAAACTCGAGCAGCCCGAGTGTCTGTCCAGCTCCTGTAAGCGTCGTGCCGCCGTAGTATGCCGCTCGCATGTCGCTGCCGCAATACGACTGTTCTGGGCAGGAACCGGTTGTGGCATTGGGCTCAACCGTGAGGTCCTTCGTGTCCCGATGCGTCAGCGCTGGCTTCGGTTTCGAATAGTTGTCCAGTCCGGCGATCCGCCAGAGCTGGAACGGCAAGTCAACCGTCGGCTCCCGGTCCGGTGCATAGAACCTACGGTTCTCGGTCGGGTGTTGGTACTGGTTCATCTTCACGTGGAACGCTTTTTCGATGACCTCTA
>JBAVYO010000278.1:0-2316 GCA_049698855.1 Terriglobales bacterium | reverse complement strand
CGACAACCTCAAGGTGCCTCCGGGGAACTTTCTGGAAGCACTTCATGGGGACCGAGAGGGCCAGCACAGCATTCGAATCAACAATCAGTATCGCGTGTGCTTTGTATGGCGGGACGGGAACGCGTTTGCCGTGGAGATCGTGGATTATCATTAGAAAGGGCGGTTAACACATGGCTGTTGCGAGTAAGGTTTTAGGCGTGCATCCGGGAGAGATTCTCAGGACGGAGTTCATGGAGCCGATGGGCGTGAGCGCGTATGCTCTGGCGAAGGCGCTTGGCTTTCCCGGCATCTATGACGTGGTGCGCGGAGACCGCGCTATCAGCGCGGATACGGCCATCCGGCTGGGGAAGTATTTTGGCCTGCCGGCGCAGTTCTGGCTCAATCTGCAAAACGATTACGACCTGCGAATCGCGGAGGCCACTGGCGTGGGCAGGAAGATCAAGCCGCGGGCTGTATCGCAGCCGAAGCGGCGAAATTCCCGGGCACATGCCGCGCTGCGATAGCCCGCATCGCTTGCAGAGTTAAAAAGCGCAACGCTTTGATAATTCGCAAATGCAAGAACCGGGAAGGAAAATATTCGATTGATCTCCGTACGGCGTTCACGCCCGGAAGAGGTGACAATTTATGAAAGCGAAGACATTTGATCGCAAATTCGATAGCGGCGCGCGCGTGGTGCATCAACTCGATCTGAACCGGGCGCGCCGGGTGGGCACCGATCCAAAGCGCGCGCCGTGAGTCCGGGAGACGGTTGTATCATTGAGTCGAAATGGCGTTTCCTATCAAAGTGTGCGTTGTCTGCTCGGAGGAGTTTGAGTTGAAGCCGGGAAAACCGGGGTTTGCCAACCGCTGTCCCGCGTGCAGCGAGCCTAAAGACGCGGACGCGGGCACCGGCACCAAGCAAAGCATGGACGCCGACGAGCGCAAGGCTCAGGCGGAAGCGAACGAAGCTCGCAGGCGCGCTATGCGGGATCTTCTTTACCGCAAAGACAGCTAGCGCGGTGGTGAAAGTCATTTGCGCTGACGGATTTCCCTCAGCGGCTGAAGCCGGCAGTGAAAAATGAGGCTTTTATCGCAGCGCTAAAGCGCTGCGCCACCCAAGATCAAGACCAAAATCAAGTCTTTCAGCAAATAGCAAGTCGTGCCCAAGCGCGCGGAAGGGTATAGGGATCTTTCGACTCCGCAGGACTTCACTTCGTGAAGTTCCTGCTCCGCTCAAGATGACAGGAAATTTTTCCTGCTCAAGATGACAAGGAACTCTGCTTGTTCAAGATGACAGGAACTGTTGTTTGCGGAGCGTGGCTTAACTCGCCGAATATATTTTCTTCGGTGGCCTTGCCGGGCTATCTTGTTCGGGAAATCCAAGTTATCTTGTTCTAGAAATGCGACAACTCCTTTCGCGGGTATGGTTCGGTTTAGTTGGCGTCGTCTCCATTGCATTTTTATTTCCCACGCCGGTATCGGCGCAGAACGCAGCGCCTCATTCTTCGGATCCCGGTACGCTCGTTCTCTCGCATGACGAATATCTGGATCGCGTCCAAGCCATCTGGACGGCGCAGATGATTGGACAAATGGCGGGACTTCCGTTCGAACATCAGCAAGGTTCGGCGATGGGGACGACGCCCATGCCAAAGTTTCCCGGTTACGCGCCTGTCGATGACGATTACTACTATGAGATGGTCGCGATCCGCGCCTTCGAGAAATACGGAATCGATTTGACCGTGCGGCAGCTTGGCAAGCAGTGGCTGGAAAACAATGCGGGTTCTTGGGGATCGAGCGAGCAGGCGCTGCTTCTGCTCAAACGCGGCGTGCAGCCGCCCGATACGGGGCATCCGCGTTACAACAAGCTGTGGTGGACGATTGGTCCGCAGTTCAGCAGCGACGTTTATGGCACGCTTTCTCCGGGTATGCCGAACGCGGCCGCGGCAATGGCGCGGCGACTGGGCCACATCAACGGCTATGCTGAAGGGGCCGATGGAGCCGTGTTCGTCGCGGGCATGATCAGCATCGCTTTCGCGGAGACAGATTCGCACGCGGTCGTCCGCAAGGCTGCGACGTTGATTCATCCCGACTCGCCATATCGCAAGTGTTTGGACATGGTCATTGCCATGGCCGACGCGGGCAGCAAGCCGGAGGAGATTTTTCGCGCCGTCGATGAACGTTGGGGAATTGAGTATCCGGCAACGAATAATGCCGTGGTGAATGGCGGATTCGTGGCGATCAGCGTTTGGTTTGGCGAGGGAGATTTCCAAAAGACGATGCAGTTGGCGGTGCATGCCGCGGATTTCACCGACGCCGACTGCAACACAGCCAATTCGG
>JBAVYO010000277.1:0-6657 GCA_049698855.1 Terriglobales bacterium | reverse complement strand
GTCTTGCTGGTTGCACTCCTTTGGGGATGCGCAGCATTCGCCAAAGACGGCTCTTCACCTCCGACAGCGCCTGACCGATTTCTCATCGCCCTCCACACGTTTATTGATGTTGGCCCACCGAACGACTTCTACGAGATCATTTCAGCGCATGGAACATCCACGGGTACGACGGTTGAGAAACTCACACTCGCTCCGGCTGGAGACGCTTGCCTCGAACACCCAACAGTTGAAATGGCCGCGTCCGTTATTTCCGATCCGATTGGCGTTGTGCTGGAAGGCCTCAATCCCTGTGCAATTGACGATAGAGCGTTGCAAAAGGAATTGAAGCGACGCGAGCAGGGATTGGTGTTCAGCGGCGCAGAGATTTTCATGCATGTTCAATGTGAGGGAAAGGAACGCATTCTACGAGCCGATGTCCTCGATAGGGATATGTTTGACCCGAACGCTGCTACACCAGAGAACACGTCTTTGACGATGCGGTTACTTGCGCGGTTGGACAAGGCGTTCCCCAATGGGGTTCTGGACCGACCTGTGATTGCCGGCTTGACTGAGCCAACCAGGGCGAAAGTATTGAACGCCGATACTGCAAGAGCCCTAGCGTCGGGGGAGTACGACCAGCTTTTTGTTGACGCACCAGACCGGCCCTCTGACTTGTACCGTGCATCGCAGGCTCAATTACCTGTACCTGAAGTTCTGCTCCGCTACAGCGAGCCGTTTCAACCGGAAAAATTCCTTCCGCCTGGATATCCCCCACTTGCCAGACTTGCACGAGTAGAAGGAGCCGTGATCGTTACCTTCCAAGTTGACGCGAACGGTGGCGTGATCGACCCGCAATTCGAAAGTGGCTCGCGCATGCTTCGTGGGACAGTCGAACAGGCCCTCAGCCAATGGAAATTTCCGAAAGAATCTGCCGACCATAGGATAAAGGCGACAATTGACTTTAGAACGAATTGCCCTCCAAGGACCCATTAACATCGCGATTGCGCTCGCAATCCCAGCCTTTGCCCGCCAGACTCAGTTACTCCCCGCAATACTTCTCATACTGCTGCGAAATGAACGGGTCTGTCATCCCCGCGATGTAATCGCAAATAATGCGAGGCAATGGTTCGCCCTCGGCTTTCTCGCGATAGTTGCGTGGTAAGTCGTCGGGCTTTTGCATCCAGTGCGCGAACAGTTCGCTCACAATGCGCTCGGCATCCTCTTTCTCGCCTGCGAGCGCGGGACTGTAATAAAGTTTCTGGTAGAGAAAATCCTTAAGCTGACGCCGCTCCTGTTCGACCTCTGGGCTGAAAGCCGCCAAGCGCTCGGGATGCCGCCGGATCGCTTCTAAAGAATGCACCCCAGCCGAATGCGCCCCCGCTGAATGAACTCCCGCCTCAGCCACTCGGGTCCGCGTGTTTGTAATCAGATCGCTCACCATGCGGTCGTAAACCCGCTTCAGCGCCTCGTTGAATTGCAGCTTGTTCGGCGCCGTTGGATAGAGCCTCCGCGCCTCCTCATAACAGCGGCCGAAAATATCGACGCTCTCGGCAATCTGCTCCACCCCCAGCAAGTGGGCCTCACAGCCGTCGTCTAAATCGGCGGTGTCGTATGCGATTTCATCGGTTAGATCGATCAGCTGCGCTTCCAGCGGTGGGCGCTGATCAAGAAGATACTCGGCAAGTTCTGGATGCTCGGCTGCGGAGTAGTCGTGCGAATGTTTGATAATGCCTTCCCGCACTTCAAACGTCAGATTCAGCCCGCGAAAGGCCGCGTACCGCAGTTCGAAATCTTCAACCAGCCGCAGTGCGTGCAGATTGTGATCGAAGGAAAATCCTTGCGCGCGCATGGCCGCATCCAGCGCCTTTTCTCCCGCATGGCCAAACGGAGGATGGCCAAGATCGTGCACCAGCGCGAGCGTCTCCACCAAGTCGGTATTTAATCCTAATTGGGCCGCGATGGTGCGCGAAATCTGCGCGACTTCAATGGTGTGGGTCAGGCGATTGCGGAAATGATCGGAATATCGCCGGGTGAAAACCTGCGTCTTCGCTTCCAGTCTGCGAAACGCGCGCGCATGGACGACTCGGTCGCGGTCGCGCTGAAAGTCGTTGCGGTAAGCGTGCGGAGGCTCGGGATAGCGGCGTCCGCGCGATTGTTCTACGCGCACGGCATAGTCGGCCAGCATGCGAAGAGTTTAGCAGCACTGATTCACCGCCGAGACGCAGAGGACGCCGAGAAAAGCTTTAGGGCTTGGCCGGGCCCCTCGGATAGAACGGAAAAAGGGAATCAAGAAAAGGGTTTTCTCGGCGTCCTCTGCGGTGAAAAGCTCTTCTACTGCTTCGCGCCCTCTTCTTTGGCCAGTTTCATCTTGGCCGAATCGAGCTTTTTCTGCACGCGCGCCACGTCGCCAGGATCCACTTCCGACGAAATCGTGCGGTTCCACTCGGTCAAAGCGCGTTCCCAATTAGCGGCGGCAAGCTTTAGGCGTCCCGTTTTTTGGTAGAGATCTCCAAGGTGGTCGTGAACCGTGGGATCGGTGTTGATCTTCTGCGACGCTTTCAGGAGATTTTCTTCCGCGAGGTCAAATTTTCCCAGGCGGAAATAAGCCCAGCCAAGCGAATCAAGATAGGCTCCATTGGCCGGATCGAGATCGACCGCGTGTTTGATGTATCCAAGAGCCTCATCGAGCTGCGTATTCTGATCCGCCAGCATGTAGCCAAGATAGTTGAGCGCCGACGCGTGCTCGGGATCGCCCGCAATCACCTTCTTGAACTGCGTCTCGGCGTCCGTGTAACGTTTTTGCCGCTCAAAGGTCGAGCCGCGCAGGAACCATACGTACTCTTTGTCCTCTTCCTTGGTGGAGAGCTGTTCCGCCTTGTCGAGCGCCTGCTCGGCATCGCTGAAGCGGCGAAGCCGCGTATTCATTTGTGCCAGCGTGATGTAAATCTGCCGATCTTCGTCGGTGCCCTTGAGCATGGAACGCACATCGGCGAGCGCCTTGTCGGCATCGCCCATATCGGCCTGTTGCGCGTCCAGCACCATTTTCAGATCGCGGTTGTTGGGAAGCTTTTGTACGGCTTCCTTCGCGACATCGGTGGCTTTCTGCCATTCCTTTGCTTCACGCCATGTGTCGATGACCTGCTGATAGCCGCGCTCAATGTTTTCGTCACTGCCCAGCGCGATCATCTGCCGGAAGGTCTCATTGGCGGCCGTGTAATTTCCCTGCTCGCGGTAGATGGTGCCGAGCCGCTCCAGAAATACCGCGCGATTGCTCTTCGCGCTTCCCGAGTAGTTGCCGTCGGACTTCTCTGTCTTCTTGAGCAAGTCCTTCATGATGGGCACAGCTTCGTCGTAGCGCCCTTGCGCCTGATAAATTGACGCGATGTTGTAGGGCACTTCGATGGAATCCTGCACCATCGATTCGGCTTTCTTCAGGTTCTCGAGCGCGGGATCGAACTTGCCCTGCTTGCGGTAGATTTCAGCGATGCGAATGTAGGTCTGCGCGTCTTCCGGATTCGCGTCCGCGATTACTTTGTATTGTTCAAGCGCGGCATCGGTCTGCCCGTCGTTGAGCAGGTTCTCGGCCAGCCCGCGGATCGCATCCAGATTGTCGCGGTCCAGTTCGATGGCGTGGCGATACGCTTCGACTGCGTTTTTATATTGCTTCTGCTGCTCGTAGGTGTATCCCAATGCCGAATAAAGTTTGGCGGATCGTTCGTTGCCGGGCACCGAGCTAAGCACGTCGGTGGCGCGTGATGTGTCTCCCAGTTCGTTGTAGAGATAAGCGAGGGTGGTGATCGCCTCCTCGGAATCGGGCTGCAGCTTCACGGCAAGCTTGAATTCGGTTTCAGCCTTTTGCAGATCGTTATTCAGCCGATAGAGCCGGCCCAGAAGCAGGTGGTCGTCCATGCTGTCGGGTTCCAGGCGCACAATCTGCTCATACTGTTCAA
Organism: Terriglobales bacterium; assembly: GCA_049698855.1. Taxonomy (GTDB): domain Bacteria; phylum Acidobacteriota; class Terriglobia; order Terriglobales; family Acidobacteriaceae; genus Acidiflorens. Next base: position 2,728 of record JBAVYO010000277.1, on the reverse strand, counting down.
TGGCCAATTTCAGAACGCTGTCCGAACCATTGCCGGCCTGCATGTCGCCAAGCGAGCGCAAATAGATTCTGCCCAGCAGGCGGCGCGCTTCCAGATTATTGGGATCGCGCTTGATGATGTCCTGCGCCTCAATCACGGCATCGCGAATGCGTCCCGTCTTGGCGTATAACTCGGCCAAACCGGAGGTCAAATAGGATGAGGTTGGATCGGCATCGATGGCGGCGCGGTACTCTTCAATCGCCTTGTTCGCGAGATCGCTGCGGCCATACGTGGAGACCTGTTCCTCGTACATGTGGGCCAGCGCGAAATGATAGTAGGCGGCGGCGCGGTCCGGAGCTTTGCCCTTAGTGGCGGATGGGCTTGTCGAACTGTCGGTCGCCTGGGCGCCTGCGGGCGTCGAAGCGGAAGAGGTTACCTGCTGGGCCGTCAAGAAGGACCCAGCAAAAAGGACAACAAAAAGCCCGCACTGTTTATTCATGAACCATCCCTGCAAGATCGCGAACGCCCATTCTTAGGAACGCTTGCTATTTGGATGCCGGATCGCTGCCTGCCGATTTTTCTATTCTACCCTTGGCCGGGTCTGGCGCGGGAAGAAAGCAATGGAGCCCTCCGGAGACGGAAGTACAGGGGCGGCGGGGCGCTTGAAGGACGGGTTTTCGTAGGAAGAGGTTCCGAGAATCGGGCTCAGCCCCGTCCAAGCGGGGCAAAGCCCGGCTTCCACACAATTAGTGTCGGATTAGTGCCGGAAATGCCGCACACCTGTAAAGATCATCGCCAGCCCTAACCGGTCCGCCGCCTCGATTACTTCCTGGTCCCGCACCGACCCGCCCGGCTGGATGATGGCCGTAGCCCCCGCCTTGGCGATCTCCTCGACTCCATCTGGAAACGGAAAGAACGCATCGGACGCGGCCACGGTGCCTTTGAGCGGGAGCTGCGCCTTCATCGCGCCGATCTTGCAGGAATCGACGCGGCTCATTTGCCCCGCGCCCACACCCACGCTCTGGCCGTCGCGTGCATACAGAATTGCATTCGACTTGACGTGTTTGCAAACCTTCCATGCGAACAGCAGAGCACGCTTCTCTTCGGCGGTCGGCGCGCGTTTCGTCACCACTTTCAAGTCGGACTCCGCCAGCTTGCGCAGATCGGCATCCTGCAGCAGCATGCCGCCGGAAATATTTTTGAGCACCCAACTTTGATGACCGGTAGGAACTTCGACCAGCCGCAGATTCTTCTTCGAGGCGAACACTTCTTTCGCGGCGGGTTCAAACGAAGGGGCGGCAATCACCTCCAAAAAGAGCTTGGCCATTTCGGTTGCTGCGGCCGCGTCGATTGGACGATTCACTCCAATGACTCCGCCAAACGCCGATACCGGGTCGCACTCCAGCGCGCGTACATAAGCCTCGGCCAGCGTTTTGCCCGTCGCCGTCCCGCATGGATTGGTGTGCTTGATGATGGCGCACACCGGTTCATCGAATTCCTGTGCCAAATCCCACGCCGCCTGCAGGTCGACAATGTTGTTGTAGGAAAGTTCCTTGCCCTGAATCTGCTTCCCATGGGCCACGCCCGAACCGGAATCGTCGGCATACATAGCCGCCTTCTGGTGCGGATTCTCGCCGTAGCGCAGATCCATTTGCTTATGAAAGCGAAGGCGCAATGTCTCTGGGAAAGCAGCATGCGATCCATTTTCAGGTGACGCAAGCTTGAATCCGTCCGCCGCGCTGATGCGCTCCAGGGTTGAAGCAATTGCGGAGTCATAGGCCGCAGTCGTAGCAAAAGCCTTCTGCGCCAGACGCCACTTCGTTTCTTTTGAGAGCGCGCCGCCCGCGCGCGCCATCTCCTCCGCGATCGCGTTGTAATCGGCGGGAGAAGTCACCACCGCTACATCCTGAAAATTCTTTGCCGCCGACCGGATCATCGAAGGGCCGCCAATATCTATGTTCTCTACGATTTCTTCAAAATGCACGCCCGGCTTGGCGGCGGTCTTTTCGAAGGCGTAAAGATTGACGACCACCATGTCGATTGCCGGAATGCCGTGCTCGGCGACCGCCGCGCGATGTCCGGCATCTTCGCGCCGGTGGAGAATTCCGCCGTGCACTTTGGGATGCAGCGTCTTCACGCGCCCATCCAACATTTCCGGGAAGCCGGTCAGTTCGGAAATATCTTTGACGGCGATCCCCGAATCCCGCAGAAGCTTTGCCGTCCCACCGGTGGAAACCAGTTCAACTCCCAGGCCGGACAGTTTGCGGGCGAACTCTACCAGTCCGGTCTTGTCGGTGACGCTAAGAATGGCGCGCTGAATCTTAGACATGAATGCCTCGTTGCGGATGAAATTTAGAGAAGGGAAATTCTAGCAGGAGATCTAGTGTAAGGCGGGCAGCCCTTGCCCATCCAGCCCGATGTGGGGACGGGCGACCTCGCCCGTCCAAGCCGAGCGCAACTCGGCCAGCCGTTGCGGATAGGAGGCATCGATTCGTTCCAAGGATATCTGCGGAGAGATTGGACGATGCGGTTAATCTCAGGCTGCGTGATACCGGCAGAGTACTGGATACAGGCAACTGGCTACTGTTTCGCTTTGGCCTTCAGCCTGACTTGCCCGTCATGCATCTCGATCGAATACTCCACCGCACTGCACCCGTGTTCCCGCCGAATTTCAGAGGTCTTTTTCTGTACGAACGAAGCAAAGGAATTCAGGGTGCCGGTTGTCTTTTCCCCCGTCTTTGCCTTGGCC
>JBAVYO010000276.1:0-3943 GCA_049698855.1 Terriglobales bacterium | reverse complement strand
ATCTGCGGAATACCGCGCGGAGCCGGTGGCAATCCGGTCAAATGGAACTTGCCCAGAGTCCGGTTCTGCGCCGCCATCGGACGCTCACCCTGCAGCACATGCACCTCAACCGAGGTCTGCGAATCCGCCGCCGTCGAAAACGTCTCCGTTTTCTTCGTCGGAATCGTCGTGTTCCGCGGAATCATCGGCGTCGCTACTCCGCCCAGCGTCTCAATCGACAGCGTCAGCGGAGTCACATCCAGCAGCAGCAGGTCCTTCACTTCGCCTTTAAGCACGCCGCCCTGAATCGCCGCGCCAATCGCCACGACCTCATCAGGATTCACGCCCTTATGGCCTTCGCGTCCAAACAGGTCTTTTACAATCTGCTGAATGCGGGGCATACGCGTTTGCCCGCCAACCAACACCACTTCGTTAATCTTGCTGGCGTCGATGCCCGCATCCTTCATGCACTGCTTCGATGGGCCAACCGAGCGCTGCAAAATATCCTCGATCATGGTTTCGAGCTTCGCGCGCGTCAGCTTCTTCACCAGATGCTTCGGCCCGGAAGCGTCCGCCGTAATAAACGGCAGATTGATCTCGGTCTCCATGGTCGTAGAAAGCTCGATCTTGGCGCGCTCGGCCGCATCGCGCAGCCTCTGCAAAGCCATCTCGTTGCCCTTGCCGCGCAGGTCGAGCCCTTCGTCCTTCTTGAACTCGTCAATCAGCCAATCCACCAGCCGCTGATCGATGTTGTCGCCACCCAGGTGCGTGTCGCCGTTGGTGGCCTTGACCTCGATCACGCCCTCGCCAACTTCCAGAATCGAAATGTCGAACGTGCCGCCGCCAAAATCGTAGACGGCGATGGTCTCGTCCTTGCCCTTGTCGAGCCCGTAGGCCAGCGCGGCCGCAGTCGGCTCATTGATAATGCGCTTCACTTCGAGACCGGCGATCTTGCCGGCATCCTTCGTCGCCTGCCGCTGCGCGTCGTTAAAATACGCGGGCACGGTGATGACAGCTTCCGTCACTTTCTCGCCAAGATAGTCCTCGGCAGCCTTCTTCAGCTTTTGCAGGATGAGCGCCGAAATCTCCGGCGGAGTGTACTTCTTCCCCTGCGCCATCACGACCAGATGATCGCCGTCGCGCTCTACCTTATATGGGACCATCTTCAGTTCTTCCGACACCTCGTCATAGCGCCGTCCCATGAAGCGCTTGATCGAATAAACCGTGTTCTCCGGATTGGTAATCGCCTGCCGCTTTGCGACCTGCCCCACCAGCCGTTCTCCGGTCTTGGTAAACCCGACCACGGAAGGCGTAGTTCGCCCACCTTCCTCATTCGGGATCACTTTTGGCTCGCCACCCTCCATAACCGCTACGCAGGAGTTGGTGGTTCCGAGGTCAATTCCGATAATCTTGCTCATAGCAAATCCTCCTAAATTCGGTGCTTTCGATACTTTTCTGTGCTTCCACTTTTGTATAAGTGCTTTATAATCAATTGAATTATGATTACGTCTGGCACCATGCTATAACTTGAGCGAATCATTGTCAACGTTTTGATGCTATTGCAAGGGAAGAAGATGCTGTTGATTTGTGGCCCGGAGCGCCCCATGTCAAAAGTTTGACATGTGATACACATGAAAGTATGTTTATCACATGTCGAAGATGATCCAGCTTCGGAATGTGCCGGATGCCCTCCATCGCACGCTGAAAGCACGTGCGGCGATGGCTGGCATGTCATTGTCGGATTATCTGCTTGCGGAAATTAAAGAGATCGCCGAGCGGCCTACTTTGACCGAGTTCCGCGCGCGTCTGAACAAGCGTGAGCCAGTTGCCGTCGAACTCGATACCGCTCGCCTGGTGGAAGAAGAACGCGAAGGAAGAACGGGGGGTAAGAGCGTTGGCGTTCGATGACCGGTGATTGCGCGTGATCGTCCTCGACGCCTCAGCCGCGATTGACTGGCTGCTCCAGACCTCCGTAGGCCAGCAGATTGAACAGCGCATCTACTCCCAAAACGAATCCCTGCACGCTCCTCACCTGCTCGATCTTGAGATTGGCCAGGTACTGCGACGTCTGGTGCGGGAGGGCGCGATCACGGCAAACCGCGCCGATCAGGCGATCGGGGACTTGCTCGACTTGCGAATCACACGGTATCCCCACTTTGTTCTGCTGCCCCGGATTTGGCAGCTTCGTCACAATTTGTCGGCGTATGATGCGGCTTACGTCGCGCTCGCCGAACATCTCGGCGCTCGACTGCTTACGCGTGACGGACGGCTCGCGACGGCCTCCGGCCACACTGCGGCAATCGAGTTGTTTTGATTCGCAAGCGCAGAATAAGTGCGGGAGTTTGTGCACCCCCCACTAATCACGGTCAGTGTGTCGCCTGCCGGTAGGCTTGGATCTCATCCCGCACATCTTTCAGGCCGCCGCTTCCCCAGAGGTTTGCGGGCTCGATTTCGTCGTTGGTGTTGGCATCGAATCCCTCGTCGGGGAGAGCGAATTCATTGAACTGGTGGAGCATCAGGAAAATGGGATCGAGCTGCTTGGCGTAAATCATGAAGGCATGAAACGTGTCATAGCCGCCATCGCTTCCGAAACGAAGAGCGTCGTCGGGACAATACGGCGGAGCGTTGGGATTCGGGCAGCCCCATCCGTCCTGACCGGCGGTGGCGAGGGAAGCGGTGAAATTCTCGACTCTCGAACCGGCCTGATTGTAGGAAGGATAGTAGGGGCATAACGGTTCCGTGCAGGAAGTGTTGAGCCGGTCGACCCAACTCCAGAAACCGTAGGCGGGACTAATCTCCACCGGCCCGTCGGGCGTGCCCTGCGTTGCCCACAGGCCGGGCTGGCTGTCGAGATATCCCGCCATGAGTTTGAAAGTATATTGGCCGCTAATCTCGGGATGGCGTTGCAGAAACTGCTCGATGCGATACCAGAGAGGATTGTCGGCTGGATTGGGATCCTGCGCTGCGCCGAGAAAAATCAGCATGAGCGGCTTGCCCTCGTATATCACGCTGCGGTCCGGATGCTCCTGCAAGAGCGCGCCGAAGTATTCCACCTCTTTTTCGAACGCGGTCTTGCCGTCCTGATCCTTGATGAGGACATTGCCGTCGATGCCGCCGAGCAGAGGAATCAGCTTGAGGCGCGTTCCGAGCGCGGACCAAGCGGGATAAAGATTGCCGGTATTGTTGCGAATGTTCTGGTTGTACCGGCGGAAAGATGGAGAGCAATTACGGATGTACTTCTTGACGAACCACTCGCTGTTGAAGATACAGCTGACATTGTTGGTGACTTCGCTGATGGCCGCGTCGACTCCCAGGGATTCCAGCCAGGCGACATGCTGCTTGATGACGGCCGGATCGGCGCTGTCATAGCCGCCTCCAACCGGTTTCATATCCGCCGACTGCAGCAGTGGCATGGCCGGGAAACCTTGAAAGGTCGCCGCGTGCGGACCGAACCAGGCCTCGTACTCCATGACGACCACGTGGCTATTGCCGTCGACAACCAGAGGGCCAACCGGCAACGCGGATGCCAGTGAGCTGGCCAAAAGAACGGCGAAGGCCATCGAAAGACTTTTCACCGAAGCATTCTGGAGATACACCCGACGAAGGAGCGATTGCAAAGCTCTTTGAGGCATAAGATCCCCCACCGTCTATTTTCTGGCGAAGCCTTCTCGGGACTGGTGCCCCCAGCGCAAACCAACAGGGTACCTGCACGGCAGAGAGTTAATCAGAGCTTCGCCCGGGTCCCAAAGCCACCGCGACCGGTGGCGCTCAACCCACAACAATAATGATAAACCCGCACAGCAGGGAGATGTTGCAGCGAGAATCGTCCAGAACCAGTCCCGGTGCTTCATAACAAAAAAAACGACCCAGGTTGCCCTGGGCCGCTTTTGTTAGCTTACTTAACCAGCAGACTCGTTAGTTGTTCACCGTCTGCGTGAACCCAGCCGAGGTGCTGCCGTTGTTG
>JBAVYO010000275.1:0-1563 GCA_049698855.1 Terriglobales bacterium | reverse complement strand
CCTTTCCGACGATGCCCGCGGCGGCCTCTGTTAATTGAGGAACGCCCTTCGATTCGAGCCACTTGCCCGAATCCTTTACCACTTTTTTCCACGAATCATCAAAGGGGATTTGAGCAGCTGACAGAGTTTCCAAAAGCAGACCGCCAAACTCGTCCCAGAGGTCCTCCCAATTCCGGACCGCCCAAGGACTAAACCAGAAAACAACGTTCCCCTTCTCTGAGAGCATCTGTTCGGCGAAGCGCAAGATCGTACTCTTCCCGTCACCCCATTTGCCGAAGACACCTATTCGAGCCGACCAATCGGGCGGGGTCGTCAGCATCACCTCGACAATTTCCGACGCAAAGCGCCATCGATCAAGATCGTCGTCTTCTCGTTTGCCTTGGGCCGCATCAAACCCTGGTGTAAGCGTGCTCATTTTGTATCCCTGGGCGCCGCAGGCGCTGCCTCGCCAGACCCCGTTTTAGCATGGCCCGCACCAGAAAGAAACCACATCGCGATTCGTCCCCATCATCCAAGCAGACTCCTGACATCGTCTTCTTTCTGCCCGCTAAAAGTCTTTATCCCTCAAAGACCTAGCGGGAATCTAGCCCAAAAACAGGTAATAATATACTTGACACAGCTTACTGAGTCTGCTACCTTAAACGTATGGCAGACCAACCGAAAACCCTCCAAGCAGCAATTCTATACTTCGCCGATCCCGACAACTGCCTGAATTTCCTCGTTGCCCGCATCTACCGCGATGGGGTGTTTTGCCCGCGCTGTTCGTCCCATGAGGTTCGCTTTCTTGCCACCCGCCGCATCTGGGAGTGCAAGTCGAAGCACGAAAAACGGCAGTTCTCGATCAAGGTCGGGACCATCTTTGAGGACTCTCCGATCTCGCTAGACAAGTGGCTCGTTGCCGTTTGGATGATCGCCAATTGCAAGAACGGTGTGAGCAGCTACGAGATCCATCGCGCTATCGGCATCACTCAGAAATCCGCTTGGTTCATGATGCACCGGATTCGGCTTGCTCTGAAAGTCGGACACTTCCACAAGCTCGGCGGCGGTCCTGAGAACGAAGTCGAAGTTGACGAGACTTTTATCGGTGGCAAACTGCGGAACATGCACAAGGACAAGAAAATCATCTACAACAAACGCGGTGGCACCTTTGGCAAGACTATCGTGATGGGCCTGCTGGATCGGGGACGCAAAGAAGTACGCGCCAGAGTCGTAGTAGACACCAAGCGCGACACTCTGCAGCCCCAGGTATTGAACAACGTCAAACATGGCTCTACCGTCTACACCGATGAAGCTGTGGCCTATATTGGACTGGCCCACAAGTACGAGCATGACGTGATTAACCACATGGAGCGGTACGTCAATGGCCGCGTCCACACCAATGGCATCGAGAATTTCTGGTCGCTGTTGAAGCGTGGCATCGGTGGAACCTACGTTGCTGTTGAGCCTTTTCACTTGGATCGCTATCTTGATGAGCAAGTGTTTCGCTATACTAATCGCGCAACCGCAGACAATCCGATGACCGATTTCGATAGATTCAGTTTGGCAGTGAGCAATATCGTGGGG
>JBAVYO010000274.1:0-9542 GCA_049698855.1 Terriglobales bacterium | reverse complement strand
ACCACAATCCGAGTTAAGGCCGGCGACGGCGGAAATGGCTGTATGGCGTTCCGGCGGGAAAAATTCATTCCACGCGGCGGTCCTTCGGGCGGCGATGGCGGCAAGGGTGGCGACATCTGGATGGAATCGAGCGAGCGCCACAATACGCTCGTGCATTTTCGCTTTAATCCCGAATATAAGGCGGAGCGCGGACGCCACGGCGAAGGCTCCAACAAAACGGGCCGCGACGGCGAAGGCATCGTTTTAAAAGTTCCGGTGGGCACGGTTGTGTATGACGCATCAACGGGCGAGAAGGTACACGATTTCTCGCGAGCCGACGAGCGTGTGGTGATTGCGCGGGGCGGGCGTGGCGGGCGAGGGAACGCGCAGTTTGCCACCTCTACGCATCAGGCTCCGCGCGAGCATGAAGATGGGCGGCCCGGCGAAGAGCGCACTTACCGGCTTGAGCTAAAGCTGTTGGCCGATGTTGGACTGGTGGGATATCCGAATGTGGGGAAATCCACGCTGGTCTCGCGCATTTCGGCGGCGCGCCCCAAGATCGCCGATTATCCGTTTACAACGCTTGAACCGAATCTGGGCGTGGTTTTGGCGGGGGATAAGAGGAACGAAGTCAGCTTCGTGGTCGCGGATATTCCTGGGCTGATCGAAGGTGCGCATGGGGGCGCGGGGCTTGGCATCCAATTCTTACGCCACATTGAGCGCACGCGGCTGCTGGTGCATCTGGTGGACGTTTCCGACGCGAGCGGGCGGGCGGATGTAGTGAAGGATGTTGAGGTGATTCTCGCGGAACTGGAAAACTTTGGCGCTGATTTGGAGAAGAAGCCCACACTGATGGTCGCGTCGAAAATTGACGTTGCCAATCCGGAGAAACTCAAGAAGTTGAAACAATGGTGCACGCGCAAGAAGCTGAAACTATATCCGATTTCCGCGGTGACGGGCGAGGGGATTGAGAAGCTGAAGTTTGCGATGGCGGATGAAGTGGAACGCGTGCGGCACGCTTTGCCGGCAAAAGAAATCGCCACGGGAGAAGCGGGCTGAGAGTCCCACGCGCCTTGTTGGGATGTCATGGAACGAGACTCGCTTTTCAGGAAGTTGCTAGCTAGAGGGCTTTGTTGACGCAAAAAGGTAGGGACGGGCAAGAGCCCCGTCCCCTGGTCGGATTACGAATCGTCGGTTAACGCATTCGTTGCCGAAACTTATTTGTTGTCAGTGGTGGCGGCGGTGGCGGCCATCGCCTTCGACGCTTCCGCTGTTTTTGCCGGATTCTGCTGGGGCGGGGTCTTCTGATCTTTCTTCTCGGGGTGACGAACCTCCACTCCACCCTTCAAAATGGCGCCCTCTTCCACGCTGAAACGGTGCGTGACTACGTCGCCGGTGAGCGTGCCTTCATTGCGGATATCGAGACGATCGGCGCAGTCCACATTGCCCTGAACCTTGCCCATGATAACAACTTCTTCGGCCGTGATATTGGCGGCGACGGTGCCATTGCGGCCCACGGTGACGCGATGGCCGGGAAGGCTGATCTTGCCTTCGACGCGTCCATCGATAAAGAGAGATTCCGAACCGCTCACCTCGCCCTTAATGACGAGCGAGCGGCCGATGGTCGCCTGATCCATGGAACCAGTGGCCGGCTTGGGCGGTGTGTAGCTGTTGGCGGGAGCGGCGGCTGGCGAGTACTTGGGTTCCGGAGACTGCAACATGAAATAACCTCACTTGAGTTTCCGCTACCGGAGAGAGAGCAGCTCTGGCAGTGGTTGTTGGGCTTCTTGACGGCCAAGAAAGAATCGCACGGGGGAGTGGGTTACGAACAGATTACCGAGGTACTGGCGCGTTTGGCGGGGGCCGCGAGAACTGGCGGCTCTGTTCGCCGCCAATAAATTCGCCGCCAATAAAAAAGGGACACCGTCCACACGGTGTCCCATACCTACCAGCAACTTGACTTACTTATTCTCGTTGAGCGAACCGGCTCCAAACTCTTTGCGCTGCGCGACCGGACGAGCGGCGCGAGCAGCGGCAGCGGCTGGCATGACGGTGGCGGCTCCATAACGCTCGAGCAGCACAGGCACCATCGCTCCTTCGGCTTCCTTAACAAAGGTGAGCTTGCTCTCGCCGAGAAGATCGACGCGGATAAAATCGCCGAGTTTTACCTGTCCGGTAGCCACAAGATTGGCCAGCGGATAGACGAGGTGGCGTTCGATGGCGCGTTTGAGATGACGAGCTCCATACTTCGGGTCGGTACCTTCGCGAAGCAGGAATTCTTTTACCTTGTTTGTGCAATTGAAGACAAACTGGTGCGCGCCCGAGGCTGTCAGAACGCGCTGCTGGACCATGCCCAATTCGATTTCGAGAATCTTCGTCAGGTGTTCGGGACGCAGCGTCTTGAAGACCACGATTTTATCGATGCGGTTCATGAACTCCGGCGTGAACTTGCGCCGCGCGGCATCGACCGCAGTGCGGGTAATTTTCTCGTCGAGCGAATTGTCGACCTGGACCGGCCTCGGAGCAAAGCCCAGTTTGGAATCCACCAGGCCATTCATCTCAGCCGCGCCAAGGTTGGAAGTCATGATGATGATGCACCTGGAAAGGTCGACGCGCCGGTTATCGCCCAGCGTGAGCGTGGCCTTGTCGAGAATTCCAAGGAGCAGTTGCCACAGCGAGTCGGAAGCCTTTTCGATTTCGTCGAAGAGCAGGATCGAGAGTTTCAGCTTTTCCGTGTGCCACTGGTTGAGCGCTTCCTGCGTGAGCAGAGGGTGAGTCTCGCGATGGCCAAGGTATCCCGGAGGCGAGCCAATCAGCTTGGCGATTTCGTGCGAGTGTTGAAATTCCGCGCAATCGATCTTGATGCAGGCGTGAGCATCGCCAAACAGCGACTCGGCCATGGCTTCCACGACGCGAGTCTTGCCGGATCCCGTGGGGCCCAAGAACAGGAGATTGCCAACCGGACGGCCTGGTGCGTTCATACCTGCCAGGAACATCTGATAGATCTCGGCGACTTTTTCAAGCGCCTGATCCTGGCCGACGATTTTGCGGCTTAAGCTCGTTTCAAATTCACACGCATCATTGCTGCGGCGAGTGGGGTCGAGCAAGGTTGCAAGATTCGTTCTCATTTCAGGCCCTTGATTCCTTTCGGGAAATTGCGCGTTTTTTGGGAAACTGCTCATTTTTGTCACCCGGGGCGGAAACCCCTGTTTACCGCCCTCTCGCTGCCCTATGGTGCAAGCCATTCGCCAACCGCCCCCCATGCTCTATTCCCATGTTTCTCATCGCGTTAGATGCGTATAGACACCATTCTGTGTGGCCCTGCCGGGCCGGGCAGTTTCCCCAAGAGAAATAATTTGCAGACTCCCGGAGGGGAACCTTCCATCTTGTCCAGTACCCGTGCGCCCCTGTCCTAATAGGTCCGGCCAAACTAGCCCTACGTAACTAGCAGGTCACGGGTTACCCAGCCACAATCGAGACGAACTTCCCTTCCGGAGAAAAGCCTTGTCCCGATCGTCATACGCAACTGCTGCCGCTCTACTGTCCCGGCTGGCCTTGGCCGCCTTGAGCCTCACCTCGCCTACTACCGCCCAAGCTCAAGAAAGCCACGGCGCGCAGATGATCCCGGCCAAGGCCGACGCCCCACGGAAGATGCAACCACCCGCGCACGTTTTTGTTCCCCCGGGAAACGACCTGTACCAGGCGCAGCGCGGCGACAGTATGCCGTCGGTTGCGCGCAAGTACCTCAAGAAAACCAAGTACCTGACTTCCAGCGAACTTATACAGGCGATTCGTGGCGCCAACGGCGACCGTCCGAGTGTCTTTCTCAAGCCCGGGGAGCAAATCCTGATCCCAGGAATTCTGGAATCGCCCATTGTAGAGAAGCCAGTGCCAGTTGCAAGAGATTTCGAGGTTCGAGCCATTTATTTAACGGGTGTCATGGCCGGAAGTGAGCATGGAGAGCGCATTATCCGACATTGGCGTGAAGTCGGAGGTAACGCGGTGGTGTTCGATATTAAGGATAGCGACGGCATTGTCAACATTGCTTTCGATCACGCGCTCGCCACCGGACAGCGCCATTACATTTCCGACTTACCCAAGCTCATTCGCTTTCTGCATTCGCAGAATATGCATGCCATTGCCCGCATTGCGATCTTTCGCGATGAGCACTTGGTGACCACTCATCCGGAACTGGCCGTGAAGTCGCATCGCACCGGGGAGCCGTGGCGCGAAAACGGCAAGCTGGTATGGACCGATCCCTCCAACCTCAAAGTGCAGGACTATGACATTGCGCTGGCGAAGTTCGTGGCGGAGTCGGGCGTGGATGAAGTGCAGTTTGACTATGTGCGCTTTCCGGCGGAAGGCGACCAGAAGGATGCGAGCTTCGATTTTCAGAGTGAGAACGCAGATCTCGCGGCCAAGATGCAGCGTTCCGAAGTGATTGCCGAATTTCTGAAGCGCGCTTATGCACAGATTCACCCCACCGGCGTGCTGCTCTCACTGGACGTGTTCGGAGTGATGGCGTGGCAACGTCCGGTTGACCTTGCCCATACAGGCCAAGACATTGTGGCCATGGCCAAGCATTGCGACGTGCTCTCGCCCATGATTTATCCCTCGCACTTTTTCGGCATGGACGGCTACGACAAGCCGGGCGACGCGCCGGAGCACTTTATCGGCGAGTCGATGGACCGTTTCAAGCTGATCACCAAAGACAGCGGCGTGGTCATTCGCCCCTGGCTGCAGGCCTTTGCCTGGCGGACGAAGACCTACTCGCCCAAATACGTTGAGGTGCAGGTGGAAGTAGCCAAGCAAAAGGGAGGGGTGGGCTTTCTTTTCTGGAATGCAAATAACGACTACTCCAAGCCCTATGCTGCCATGCCTGACATGCGTGCGGCCAAAGGTGAGTACTTCCGCGGAGATGAAGTGGGTGGGAAGCAGGTTTCGGATGTTGCCGCTATGAGTCCGGTAACGGCGGCGATTTCGGCCGGGTCCGCCGTGGGTTCCCCAAGCCCAATGTCCGGAACCGCTGGCAACGCGAAGCCATAGCAGGCACAAGTCGGCAGCCAGAGCTGCCCAATCGCCCGCGATCAGCTCAAGCGGTACCGCGGCAGAATATCCCCGCTTCGGGTCGTTGCTCTCGCTCCACCCCACGTTATAATTCACAAGGAAGATGCTCTTCCCCCGGGCTGAGCCGTTCGGCATTCTGTAGTTGACGGCGAGCATTGGCGGGGAGAGCGAGCGATTTCGGTATCCGCCCGGCCCAGGACGGACCGCATTTTGCCGTTCTTGGATGGAAGCCGCTTCCACTGCATCCCGAAGAACCGACTAAGGAGCGTTCATGCCCATTCAAAAGACGGAAAAGGTCTGGCACAACGGGAAGTTCATTGCGTGGGACGATGCCAAGATTCACGTTATGTCGCACGTGGTGCACTACGGCTCTTCGGTGTTTGAAGGCATTCGCTGCTACGCCCCACCCGCCGGACCGGCGATTTTCCGCGCTACCGAGCACATTCAGCGGCTCCTTGATTCCGCGCGCATCTATCGCACCGAGATTCCTTTCACTCGCGACGAAGTGATAGCCGCCATGCTTGAGTTAGTCAAAAGGAATGGCGTATGGCCGTGCTACATCCGGCCTGTGATTCTGCGCGGCTATGGCGACGTTGGGGTCAATCCGCTCAAATTGCCGGTGGAAGTCTACATTTGCAATTACCCGTGGGGAAAGTATCTGGGGGCCGACGCGAGTGAAGGCGTGGATGTGTGCATCTCTTCGTGGACGCGAATTGCTCCTAACACGCTGCCCACGATGGCCAAGGCTGGCGCGAATTACATGAACTCGCAGCTCATCAAGATGGAAGCTATCGTAAACGGCTATGCCGAGGGGATTGCGCTCGACGTGAATGGCAGCGTGAGCGAAGGCTCGGGGGAGAATCTGTTCGTGGTGCGCGGCGGAATGTTGCGGACGGCGCAGCTTGGCAGCTCTGTGCTGCCCGGGATCACTCGCGATTCGGTGCTGCAGATCGCCCGCGACCTCGGCATTCCAGTCGCTGAACAACCGATTCCGCGCGAATCGCTTTACATTGCCGACGAAGCTTTCCTCAGCGGCACTGCTGCCGAAATTACGCCCATTCGCTCGGTCGATAAGATTTTGGTGGGCAATGGGAAGATCGGTGCCATCACCAAATCGATCCAGGATGAGTTTTACGGGATCGTGCATGGCAAGAAAGCAGATCGCTACGGCTGGCTGACGGCAGTGCCGGTCAGTTCCAAACAGCCTGTGGCTGTGTAGTTTGAACGGCAGGAGAACACGAGACTTAGTTGATCAAATCAGCGTGCTTGGGCCTCGGTCCGAGCACGCTTTTATTTTCCCCCTGCTCTTGATTTTCGCTTTTCTTTCTACTAGAGTACGTAGCGCTTCATCGTTGGCCCGGTCTCGCGACTCCGGCTGACAATCCCAATTCGAAGGAGAAATCTTATGCCCGCTCCCAGCCATGCGCCCACTCCCGAATTCGTCTCCATCTATTGCGCCATGATGCTCGATGGTGTTGCCCGCGAAATGGAAACCACTAAGAAAGTCATCGCCGCCGTTCCCAACGACAAACGCGACCACCGGCCCGATTCCCATGCCCGCACTGCCTGGGACCTAGCCTGGCACCTGGCGAACACTGATGTTCAATTTCTCGATGCCATCGCCGACATGAAGTTCGCCATGGATGAACCGGCTCGCGCCAATAAACCCGCCAACATTGCGGAACTCGTCGCGTGGTATGACCGCGAGATGAAACGCGGCATCGAGCGCGTCCGTGCCATGTCTCCCGTACAGTTAGCCACGCCAGTCGATTTTCTCGGAGTGTTCAACCTGCCGGCCGCGTTCTATCTCGGCTTCCTGAACAACCACAGCATTCACCATCGTGGCGAGCTGGCCACCTACCTGCGGCCTATGGGATCGAAGGTTCCGCAGATCTACGGCGGCAGCTACGACGAGCCGTTTCAGATGCCGGGAGCAAAGACCAGCGCAGCCTGAGATCTAGTGTGGCGCTGGCCGGTGTAGCGCGGACACTCTTGTCCGCGCGAAGTGTTTGCAGATAAGCCGCCTCACGCAGCGACCATCCTGCCCGAGGCGGCTTTTTCCTATCGCCCAGCCCAGAACAACTCCACGGGATATTTCCTCAGCTCCCGGTCCGCCGTCATGAGTGTTAGTTCTTCCGAACGCGCCTGCGCAACCAGCATTCGGTCAAAAGGATCTCCATGCAAGAGCGGGAGGTCGTAAACGCCCAGCGCATGAGAATAAGTCACCGGCAAGGGCCGCAGTCGCTGCCGGGCAGTCTCTCTTGGTACGAGTAATCGCGGCGGTTCCCGCAACTCCAGCCTCCCCAACCCAGCCTTGATTGCAATCTCCCACACGCTGGCTGCGGAAAAATAGAGTTCCTGTTCAGGATCGGCCAGCAGTTCACGGGCACTCTGGTTGAGGCGCCCCACTTCTCCCACGCTCCACAGCCAGACCATGGTGTCGAGCAGAAATTTCATCGCCGCGAACGCTTTCTGGCGACTTTTTCAGGCCGCTCGCGCCCTGGCTTCTTAGGTGTCGCTTCCCCGCCAAAGAACGAAGCCAGAACATCGCTTGGGAGGGGAGCGTCAAAATCGTCTGCGATGTAAATCTGCCCCTCCAGGGACCCCAGCGGCCGAGCCACATTCGACGGTCCCACCGCAATCAGCTTTGCGACCGGGACTCCGGCGCGCGCAATCGTAATCTCCTCGCCCTCGGCTACCCGCCGCAGCAGCCGGGAGAGCTGTGTCTTCGCCTCATGTACATTGACTTCCATGAAGTGAGGTTAGCTAAGTCACCGGACTAAGTCAACAGAATCAAGACCCGTGCTGCCATCTTCGCCGCCGCTTCCGCTTCTCAAACCGGCCAAAAGCTAGAAGCCAACAGCCGAAGTCCCGTTACTTTCGTCATCTCGCCGCCGCCGCCGCTTCCGGTCATGATAGCCACAGTGGCTGGAATCCCGTCCGAATGAATATTGACGACTTACTGCGAATTTCAACGGAGCGGCGCGCCTCCGACTTGCACCTCAAGGTTGGCAACTACCCGCACCTGCGCATTGATGGGGATCTGTTTCCCCTCACCGACCAGCCGCGGGTTTCCGCCGAAGACATGCTGAATATGGCTTTCAGTATGATGTCCGCCCGCCAGAAACAGAAGTTCAAAGAGACCACGGAAATCGATATGGCCTACGGCGTGGCGGGCCTGGGACGCTTCCGTGTCAACGTGTTTCAGCAGCGCGGCAACGTCGGCCTGGTGCTCCGCGTGATTCCCACCAAGATACGCGCGCTCGACGAACTGTATCTGCCCAAGGTGGTCGAGCAGATTTGCGATATGCCGCGCGGCCTTGTACTCGTGACCGGCGTTACGGGATCGGGTAAGTCGACCACCCTCGCTGCCATGGTGGATCGCATCAACTCCACTCGCGCCGAGCACATCATCACGATCGAGGACCCGATCGAATTTTTGCACCGCGACAAGAAGGGCTACGTCAACCAGCGCGAAGTGGAAGTGGATACGCCGTCATTTTCGGCGGCGCTGCGATCGAGTCTGCGTCAGGATCCGGATGTCATTCTCGTCGGCGAAATGCGAGACCTGGAAACGATTGGCACAGCGCTGCACGCGGCAGAAACCGGCCACATGGTTTTCTCCACGTTACACACGCTGGATGCGGTCGAAAGCATCAACCGCATCATCGCCATTTTCCCGCCGCCGGAACAAAAGCAGATTCGTCTGCAATTGGCGGCCGTTTTGCGCGCCATCATCAGCCAGCGCCTTGTGCGACGCTCCGATGCAGAGGGCCGCGTGCCCGCAGTCGAAGTAATGGTGAACACGCCCTATATTCGCGAGTGCATCTTGGTGCCTGAAAAGACCCGCGCCATCCGTGAGGCGATTTCCGCCGGCACTTCGCAGTATGGCATGCAGACATTCGACCAGTCGCTTTGGGATTTGTTCCAGGCCGGCCTGGTGAACTACGACACCGCACTCGAGAACGCGTCGAACGCCGACGAGTTCAAACTCCGCATGCAGGGAATTGCCTCCACTGCGGATATATCGCGGCAATCGATGCAGTCGGCCGGCTTTGGAAGGTGAGAACAAGTTTGTCCTGCTGAATCTGGTTGTTCATTGAATGTTGTTCCTCCAGTTGACGGGCGCGCTTCGGCGCGCCCTTTTTTTCGCACTGGCTCATCTCAATTTTGGCGAAGCTGAGTTCTACAAGGTCTTCGACATCCGCACAAGGTATACAGGAATCTTCGGGACGGCTTGGTCCGTTGGGAAGGGAAGAGTGCCGTTCTCCTCATACCCGAAGCGGCCGTAATAGCCGGGAAGCTCCTGCCGCACATTGACGAATGTGAGGTCCATGAACAGGCAGCCGGCAGCACGGCAGTAATCTTCCGCGGCCGCGATCAATTTACCGCCCAGGCCAGTGCGCTGGCGACTTGGATCGACAGCTAGTAACCCGAAGTAACCACGCTCCCCTCGCAATTCGGAGTAGACGCAACCGACAAGCACATCGCCCGAA
>JBAVYO010000273.1:0-5054 GCA_049698855.1 Terriglobales bacterium | reverse complement strand
CCAACTCATAACGTCGATCTGCTTGACGCACCACCTAGGTGACATGTGCGCCGAAAGTCCGGGGAGAATTCCCTGAGTCGACGCGGCAGGTGTTGAGAGTGTAGGGGTCCTTCGACGCGCGCTCGGTCGCTGCGCTCCTTCGCGCTTGCTCAGGATGACAGTGGCGAAATTCCACGCACTACACTAGCCCTTCAAATACGGTAGCAACTCCTTGAACGCGGGAGCGCCCGAGGACCGCAGCAGTTCATAAATCATCATCTCAGTCGAAGAAAGAATTGCGCCGGCGGCGCGCATGCGTTCCAGGCCGATGTGCCAATTCAGCTCGGTTCGCGAGCTGACCGCATCCGACGCGACATGCACCATGTAACCCTCGCGCAGCGCTCCCAGAGCCGTTTGCATCACGCAGATATGCGTCTCCATGCCGCACAACAGCACAGTGGTGCGCTGGCCGGGCAGGCGCTTGAGCGGGCTGCAGAATGCTTCGCTGCCGAAGCAGGAGAACATCAGCTTGTCGATGGGCGGCGTTTCGGGAAGCAGAGAGGCAACTTCCGGCACCGTGTTGCCCAGACCCTTCATATACTGCGTGGTCACCAGAGCCGGTATTTTCAGGACGCCGGCCAGACGGATGAGCAACTGCGCGTTGCGAACCAGCCGTTCTTTCTCCCAGATTGGCGGCAGCAGTTTTTCCTGGATGTCGACGACGATGAGCGCGCATTGCTCGGGCACGAGCGCGCGCCGTGCCATCTCGATGGAATCGGCGGAAGCGGGAAGGTTTTCAAGAGTAGTCGCCATGGGTGTCCTCGAAGAAATCGAATTTAGAATTTTCACGCTTCCATAATTGCTTGCGTTCGACGACAAAAAGATTTTATCGCAGGCGGAAGGGAACTGCGGCTTGCGTCAGGGAGGTGCGCAAGAGAGCTCCGCGGCGGGTGACTTGCGTGTCTCCGGAGACAGCCCACCATGTTGACCGTGGCCGCTCAGGACCATAGAATGAAAACCGAGCCAGTAATATTGTCCCGAAGGCGCTTGCTGCCCCCTCGTTCAATGGTAGGACAGCTGACTCTGGATCAGCATATCGGGGTTCGAATCCCTGGGGGGCAGCCAAATCTTTTCAAGTACTTCCATTGGCTCATCCCTCGCACCGTCCTGAATCAAGCTCGCGAAGGTTTGTTGTAGATCGTGAAGACGGAACCGATACAGTACCGCCTTCTCAAGAGCTGGTTCCATTTAACGATTGAGCTCCTCGCGGGCCTTGCGAGCGATGAGACGAAAATCCTTCCGGTTCGCGTCTTCCTCAAGTTTCTTTAGTCGTTGCAGGCCCGAGGCTCTCGAAGAACGAAGCTCCAGTCGCCCGAGATCCAGCCGCGCTTCGAATTCAAACTCCTTGTAGCCGTCTCGGACAGACTCGGTGAGAACGGATTGCAGCGCCTTCGTCGCCGCAGGATCCTTGCCGGTGCGCGCGTTCATTTCGGCAGCCGCAAGGTTCGCCATGAGATGCGTCGAGCGGTCACTGGTACGTACCGCCAGAGCCAGGGCATTGGCTGCGGCAACCTGCGCGTCTCCGATTTTCGATTGCGCCAGCAAAGCTCGTGCCAGCAGAGAAGCGGATTGGCTGGCGCCGGTAGTGATCGTCTGCTGGTCGAACTGCGGGGCTGCCGCCCGAATCAGAGCCTCGGCTTCTGCCGGCTTACCTTCCTCGATTGCAATTATCGCAAGCGCAAGCTGGCTTTGCGCAACTTGAACCGAGTCACCGAGTTCTTTCCGGAGCCCCAGAGCCTGCTCCTCTTGATCACGCGCCTGTGAGACTTGATCCCGAATCAGGGAGATTTGGGCGAAGCCGTCCAAGTTGGCAGCGCGGCCGTCCTTGTATCCGATTTTCTCGGCGAGGGAAAGTCCCTCTTCGTAGCTTGACATCGCCTGACTCAAATCACCTCGCTCCACCAGAACATTGCCCAGATTACCTAGCGTGGTGGTCACTCCGCGCTGCTGGCCGCCATCGCGGAAACCTTGCAAAGACTGTTCCTGCATGCGGGTCGCGTCCGCTAGCTCGCCCAGGTTGTCCAGGACGTTGGCGATACTTCCGATGTCGCTTCCAATTTCACCCGGCCCTGCGCCAATCTCTCGATCAAAGCGAAGAGCCTGTTCGTAGTAGCGTTTGGCTTCCTCCAGTTTTCCCTGATCGTAGTAAACATTTCCCAGGCTGACGGTAGTCGTGCCGATCTGACCATCCCCGATTTTGTGAAATATGTTTAAGGCCTGTTCGAAGGCGTTCTGTGCGTCGGCGAAGTCGCCTTTGTCGTACAAAATGATTCCGTACGTTCTTAATGCGTGCCCCAGCAGATGGGGGTTGCCGGCGTTGGCGGCGAGATCGCGGCCTTCCAGGCCCCTCTGAGCCGCCTTGTTCAGATCGCCCAGCCGGTCCCATGCGAACGCTTCAGCAATCGTTGCCTGCGCCTGAAGCATACGCGAGCCTTGTGCCTTCGCCTTCTCTGCCGCTGCCGTCGCTGCTTTTTGGAATGAGCTGAAATTGCCCGCGACGTTTTGGGTAGTAGCCTCTTCCACATCAATGCGGGCGTCGTTGCTTAGCGGCTTGGGCAAGGTCCGCAGCTGTGCAATGGTTTCCAGCGAGTCCTTGGGATGTCCTGCCTTCCTCTGCGATGATGCCAGGCGCAACGCGTAATCAAGATTGTCGGGAAAGAAATTTCTCAATGTGCGATAGATTTCTATGGCAGAGGGGAAGTCGTGAGCAAATTCACGATAACGCCCCTCCACGGAAAGATGCTGCTCGCGCGTCAGATTGGCCGAAAGATCGAGAGCTTTCTTAGCCTCTTCTTCCGCCTTCTTGTCGTAGCCGAGCTGGGACCAGGCCTGCGCCAAAGCCGAGTGCGAGAGTGCGTAGTTGGGATCGGCCGCGACCGCTTTATCGAGGAGATCGCGGGCAGCCAGAGCTTCATAAGCTTGCAGTTTCGCCAGGCCTTCGGCATACAAACGAGTGGCCTCCGGGTTTGCCGGGGCGGAAGCCGCGGCTTGCGATGCTTCCGTGGCCGAAACATCGGCGATTCCTAACTTCTGGCGCAGGCCGGCGCCACTCTGCGTTACCAGTTCGGGGATACTGGCTTCGTTTCCATCTTGTGAAATCACCGCAATGGTCTCGCCCTGCCTGGCGTCTTGCAAACGCACATCGAGCCGGATCTTCCCGCCGGTGTCTTTGCCGGTGTCGAGATAAGAACCGAGCACAACGATGTCGCTGCCCAGATGAGCGCGGATCTTTTGCAACGTATCCCGGCCGTAGCTGTCGGCGGCGGGCAGAGAAAGATCGATCTTCATGCGCGCGACATCTTCGCTGGAAATCACGCGGAGCTGTTGCCCGGCGGACAGTTGTGCATCCAGCATCTCGGAGAGGGCAGTCGAGATCCAGGCTTGGTCATCCCTCCCTGAAAGATTCTTGAAACCGAGCACGGCCACCGCCGTGCGCTGCCCCAATTGCTGGGCCGCGCCGTTGCTTACCGGGCGGCGCAAAATTCGATCGCGAAGGCCGCCGATGTTCGCCGCAAGAGCGATGACTAATAAGAGCAGGAACGCTGCAACGATTCTCACGCCGATTCCGCCGAGGGGCGGCGAGCGAAGGTTGAGCCGCTCCAGATCAGCGTGCAATTCCTTTGCGGATTGATAACGGCGTTCCCGGTCCTTTTCCAAGCTGCGCCTGATAATGCTATCGACGGCGGCAGGAACCGCGGGATTCAGTTGGCGCACCGGCACCGGCACGCCGTGCAGTACGGCGTCGTGAACGGCCGCGCCAGTACTACCTGTGAAGGCGCGCCGTCCTGTCACCATCTCAAACAACACAAGGCCGAGCGAGAACAGATCGCTCCTCGCGTCGAGGTTCTCGCCACGTATCTGTTCGGGGGACATGTAGAAAGCAGTGCCCATTTTCGCGCCGGTCCGGGTCAAAGTGAGGGCCGCTTCTGCAAGCGACAGGGTGTCAACCGTGACGTCGCTCTGAATGTCCGGCTCTTTTTGGGGCTCCATCACCTTCGCCAGACCAAAGTCGAGAATCTTTACTTCGCCGCGGGTAGTAACAAAGATGTTTTCCGGCTTGATGTCGCGATGAATAATGTTCTTTTGATGTGCCGCTTCCAGGCCACGCGTGATCTGGATCGCCACCTCCATTGCCCCGTTTAGCCGTGAACGCTTGTCCATTTTGGAGGCACGTTCGATCCAGTCTCTGAGGGTTTCGCCCTCGAGCCGTTGCATCACGATGAAGGGCTGGCCGTCATGTTCGCCGAGTTCATAGATGGAGCAGATGTTTGGGTGGTCGAGAGCCGATGCGGACCTGGCCTCGCGCTGCATGCGCTCAAATGCAGTCCGATCGCTGGCAACCTTGCCGGGCAGAAACTTCATGGCTACGCGGCGGCCAAGTTTGATATCCTCCGCTTCATACACAACTCCCATGCCGCCGCTGCCCAGCCGGCTCAGCACGCGATAATGAGAAACGGTTTCACCCACCATGGAGCGGAAAGTGACTCCATTTAAGGCGGGGTCTGCGGTCAGCGTGGGCATGTCGGCAGGGCTGATAGCAGGCGCATCCAGAAAGCTTCCGGCTCCGTGATGAGACGCGAGCAGCGAGCGCACTTCTTCGAGCAGGGCCGCGTCGCCGCCACAGACGTGGCGCAGGTAGTCCTCTTGCTCTTGCTCCGGCCGTTCGAGGGCCGCGTGCAACAGGTCGCAGATCCGATTCCAGCGGTCAGTGTCCATCGGAACTTCCACGGTTCAGTTCGCGTGCCGGGGGGCTCGTGCAGTGGGCCAGTCTCGTGGCACTATGTCCGCCGGCACCTTGAGCACTGCATCCGGCATCTGCCCGGTTCGTTCACACACGGCCGCGTTCATCGGCGAGGCTCGTGGGAAATTTCCCGATGCAGCCAAGCTCGCGCCGCGGTCCAATCGCGTTGTACAGTTGCCGGACCGATATCTAACGCCGCGGAAATTTCTTCCAGGGTGAGCCCGCCAAAAAAACGCATTTCCACGATTCGACTCTGGCGCGAGTCAATTTCGGC
>JBAVYO010000272.1:0-13272 GCA_049698855.1 Terriglobales bacterium | reverse complement strand
AGTACCGAAGCCGCCGAAATAGCCGAGGCCGCGCTCGTCCTGCCCCTGGTCTTCCTTTTTCTGCTCGGCATCATCTGGTTCGGGCGAGCCTTCAATATCTACTCGACCATCCAGCAAGCCGCGCAACAAGGAGCCCTGGCCGCCGCCCGGCCCACCTGCGCCACCTGCGGGAATACGGTGAACAGCGCCGCCGCTGTGAGCACCGTCGTCGAAAATGTAATGAAGGCCTCAAATCTTAGTCCGAGCCAGATTATCGCCAAGACTCCTTCTAGCCCCACGTTCTGCGCAAGTCCGTATCCTGCTGGGTCATGTACGACGGCCGGTGACAACGTCACGGTCTGTTCCAACGTGCTCTTGAATCCGCCCGCTTCCACAACCCAGCCTCAAGTCTGCGGATCGCTGGTGACTTTCCAATATCCGTTCACATTCAACCTGCCCCTGCTTTCGCTTCAGGTGAGCACCGTTACGCTGAGCGCGCAGGCGCAAAGCCGCATGGAGAACTGAATGCGCCGCACCATTAACCTTCACATGTGGATTGCGGGCAGGATCTACAGACGACGGTTGCGCCAAACCGAAGGTTCGGCCGTACTTGAATTCGCCATCGCATCGCCTCTTTTGGTCGTCTTCATCGTGGGCATTTTCGATTTCAGCGGCGCTTTTGATCTCAAGCAGAAGATCGCCCAAGCCGCGCAGGAAGGGGCAATCGTCGCCGCAGCCCAGCCCACCAGCGATATCGATGTCTCTGATAGCAATCCCGGCTCACTGCAGCCAGTGGTGGCCGCTGTATTCAATTCACTGGCCGGCAGTGGTGTTCTGGTCGATGCAAATGTTGGGCGCTGCAAGCTAACTCCGCCACCCAAGGGTGCCCAGACCGGAGGAACCCTGACCTGGACTTACGATATCCGTGAATGCTCCGGCTACACCCACGACACCACACCTGGCTGCAATGGTTCGACCTCAGACCGCCTGTGGATTGTAGTCAATCGCGGCTGGGTGGACAGCGCGGCAGCGGCTCCGATACCGGTGGGAACATCCGTGACGGTGAGTTACGATTATCACTGGCGTTTCAACAGCGCGATTCAGTTGCTGTTTCCATCAGCCACCTATAGCCCGAAAACATGTGTTACCGAGACCGCTACTGTCCACAACCAAACGTGAGGATGCTTGCGACGCTATCGGAACAATTCCGGCCATAAAAACGAACAGGGCCTCATCATTACCCTGATCGCGATCTTCATGCTGGGCGTCGTAGGCGCGATGGCCGCTCTCTCCATTGACGTTGTGACGTTCTATACCGCCCGAAGTGAGGCCCAGTTGGCCGCCGACGGAGCTGCTCTCGCTGGCGCACGCGTCCTTGCCAACTCTGGCATGACGTCCGATGACACCCTCGCCCCCAGCGCTGCAACCCAATGCCAGACCACTGCCAGCCTTGTTGCGCAATCCAATCAGATCGGTGGGCAAAATCTCACCGCGGCGCAAATTACAGTTACCTGCAACACCGGATCGCAGAACAATCCAACCGTAACGGTGAAGGTACAAACCGCACTACCAACCTTCTTTGCCCGCAT
This sequence comes from Terriglobales bacterium, assembly GCA_049698855.1. GTDB lineage: Bacteria > Acidobacteriota > Terriglobia > Terriglobales > Acidobacteriaceae > Acidiflorens. The sequence goes on along the minus strand of JBAVYO010000272.1, from coordinate 11,704 downwards.
GTGGGGAACCACGCAAGTTACCATTGCAGCTTCGGCTACCGCGGAGGCTTACAACCCTCAAGGCCTCGGAGCTGGCGCGGCTCCAGTTGCAGTCGCTTGTGTAAAGCCTCTGCTTTTGCCGAACACCGATCCCAGCAATAGCGGCAATCCGATCTTCGATCCCACAACCGGCGAAATTCGGACTACTTCCAAGTTGCTCGGCTCACAGCAAACTCTCATAGGCACCGGTACCAGTGGCTGGATCTATACTGCGGGAGACACTTTCAGCACGCCTAATCCGAGCTTTCCCCCACCCGCTGCATCTTCGGTCACGTGCAGTGCAAGCGCCGCGGCATTCAATAGCTTCCAGCTCAGCGTCGCCGGTTGCGTGCAAACTCCCATCGCTTGCAACGCCCCTGCCGTGGGTATCATCCCTTACGGCGCATATACCGGAGATTACGGATCCAACCTTGACACCGACACTCAGGCGGCAGTGAACTGCCTTTCGCATTCGACTACCAGCCACGGCGATACTATTTTTCCGACCAGTAATCCCCCCCCCGCGCCGTTCGAGTTCGTCTCTGGCGCAGATAATCCCATCGTTCAATCAGGCGCGCTCGCCTCGGCCACCGATATTCTGGTCAGCGATTCCTTGGTTACGGTTCCCGTTTACGATACTCCCCCCTTCGAAAACCCGGCAACCATCGTTGGCTTCGCCCAGTTATTTCTCAATCCAGATGGCAACCCAGCGCCCGGCGGTGCAACTGGGATATTAGCCACCGTCGTTAACCTTGTTGGTTGCGGCACCGGTGCTACCGGAAACACCGTCTACGGCAACGGCCCGTCCGCCGTCCCTGTGCGTTTGATTACTCCTGCCGCTCCAACCTCTTAGCCGAAACTCCCCGTCATAGCAAGAGCGGCTCACACGGACGCAAAAGCGCCCACGCAGGCAAGAAGCGAAAAGCTAACAGCCAAGAGCGAATAGCCAGCAGCTAAAAAATATTGGGATCGCGGCGCGTTAGAATAACGCGCTCAAGGGAAAGCTCATTGCCCACAAAAATAAAGTTGTATGGAGATCCGTTCAAAAGCGCTCCTAACACTTCCCGCGCCGGACCGGGCCCCAGGTCGGTGACTACCTGCTCCTGCTCGGCGCCGCCCGGAATCGCAATCTCAGCCTGCGTTTGCTTTTGAACTTCAAACAACACTTGCGACAGGGTTGCTCCCTGCGCATGAATACGCAACATCCCGTTTACGTAGGAGACATTCAATAGCGGCTTCGGAGGCTCGGCAGGTGCATCCGCGCCGGCAGCCACAGACGCATTCATAGCCCCCGCATTAACCACGGCAGCATTCCCCGCAGGCGCATTCCCCACAGCCGCGCCAGGAACTGGAACAATTGCCTGAGCGATCACCGGGCTATCCATCCGCACCGGCGCTGAACCTGCTGCCCGTGGAACCCTGGGCGGCTGCGCGCCTGGAAACACGTCTTTCGGCGCTGGCACGCGTGTAATCGGCTCTCGCACAATCGAAATGGTCGCAAATGAACCGATCTGCGCCACAGCCTTCCGCGGCGGAGCGTTGACCGCCCCTTGCACCATCGCTGTTTCGCGCAGTCTTGGCGCCGTGACGGTGGGCGCGCTTGGAGCTTCTTTTCGCGCTTCGCTCGCCGCACCAAGCTTCACCACAACCGCATTCCCGCTGGTCGAAATGCGATACGGTTGAGCCTTCGTCAAGTCGAGCACGATCCGTGTAATCGGAGGATTATTGAAGAAAAGCCCGGAACGAACAGTCTTCAGCGCGCCGCGATTGACCGTCATGGCCCGCAATGCCGCGGACGGGTGCGCGCCCGGAAAATCCACTACGATGCGATCCGGTCCTGTAACCGCCTGCGTATTTGGCGAAACCGGCGCGCCGGAAGTCTGGATTTCTACTTCCATTGCATCCGGACTGCCACGTACGACGACGTGCTCAACCGTCGCGTCCTTTTGCGCGGCTAGTGATCCCGCCAAAAGGGCAATGCCAAGAGGAATTGCGAAATAGGACATGCGTGACATGGAGTTCACTAATAAGAAGTGTAGCAGTTGCAGGAACGAGCAAATTACTCGGAAGTCTTAGCACTAATTGTGGGAACTGCTTACCGTGGAAACCTGACTGCTAGGCGGCAAGTGGAGCTACTTTTTTTCGATAGCGCCAGCCAATTGCCACCAGTCCGCTCGCCAGCAAGACCATCGTCGATGGTTCGGGCGTTGTCGACTTTCTATGATGAATGCAATCTTTGGGAGGGTTCGTGAGGGATGCGCAATTCCGCGGAGGCATCGGAAGATTAGCCGTGACATACGGGAAGCTGAAGTTGTTGGCATACAGCTTCGGCGAGCCGAGTTGGCCCGACGGCAGATCGGGCGCGTTGAGCACTGCCCGAACCGGCAATCCAGGCCCCATGGGGTCGAGCGCCACGGGTTGGTCCAAAACATCCTCTTCCGGCTCTTCGTTTGAAACCTCGGGCTTTGCCGTATCCGACACCTGATTCCCGCACTTGGCCCGCGCCGTGATCTTGCCATCGGTTAACAGCAATTCACCAGGCTGCAATCGAATTCTCTTTTGAGTCCAAAAAACAGTGTCGCGAATGCGATAGGAAACGTAGACTTCCCGCGGCTGCTCGACCCGCACAAAATGTGCCTTGTTGAAGTCGAAATGGGCAAAATGGCGCGATATAGCCTTATCGCTCGCCGCCGCCTGCCGCAAAGTCTGAGCGTTTTTGATGCCGCCGGGCACTACCGAATAGGGATAAACACCGGGTATCCGCGCCACATATTGGCGCCGCTTGGTCGTTTGTTGCGACACGAAGCCAAGATCTTGCCGCACGGCACGCGCCTTAGCCGCCTCAATCCATGTTTGGCCCTGGGAAGCGCTGTGGGACGGAGTAAGGAAGTATGTAAGTGCCTGCCAACCCCCAACTACGATTAATATCGCAGCCGTTGAGATGACGAGAATGCGCTGGTTTCTCAGATGGCGGCTGTACCAACTTCGCCTACGTCGCACACCCTTGCCGTTCGCACGGTCGTTCAAAAAGCACTCTCCTTAGAAACACCTACGGGGGCAGTAGGCAGAAAACCGCCGCACAGTTTATAGCATCTAAACTACCAAAGGTAGAAAAGCGGGGCAGAACTAATAAATCATTTAAATACAACAACTTAAGTAGACTACAGTAAACATGGTACCACACTTCCACACCCTCATCCATCACAAAGATGGAAAAAGCTTGCACTTTCCCTCTCTAGAGATTCTCAATACGAGAAAACAACTCGCACGCGGATCATTGGGGGTGGTCATTGGAGGAGTGTTCGCCCGGAGCTTGCTCGGAAGTCGTACAGCTATGTCCCTGAAGCCAGGCTTTAGCCTGTTGATGGACGGTCGCCACTTCGTCCTGCGTCAGTTCCGTCGCTAGGTCTTCCAGCATAGCTTCACTGGTCAGGTCGCCCTGGGCAAGCGCCAAATCATACCAAAAATAAGCCTTGTTGTAATCCTGTTGAACGCCGCGGCCAGCCCAGTATTGGGAGCCGAGTGACGACAGCGCAGGCACGTACTTTTGCTCGCTGGCGCGTCGGAACCAGTCGTTGGCCTCGGTATCGCTCTGCCGCACACCATCGCCGTTGCGGTAAAGTGTGCCGAGACGCCACTGCGCCTCCGCATCACCCTGCTCGGCCATCTTTCCCAGTTCCTCCGGCGTTGAACTCCGTAGTTTCGTGGGCTTCGGCGGCGGAGAATCGGCAAAATCGACATCGGAAAGCTGAAAAAAGGAAGGCCCCTGCCAAAACAGAATGGCAATCACGCCCAGTACTACCACAGCAAAAAAAATTCGCCGATTCCGTATGCGACGTTTGTACCAAGTCCTTCTTCGCCGCACAGGCTGCACGGGCTGTACAGATTTTTCGTTCACACGGTCATTCAAAAAACACGCTCCGGGAGTCTTCGCACGATTACAGCCTGAAGGCCGGCTCCCCTTCCGCACACAACGTCCAGAGCGTCGCCCGGCGGTCTAGCAACAACCGCTCTGAATGCAATGATTTAGCCGCTACAACCGAATGTTAACAAGGAGAGAGGGGAATTTCACCCTAAAAATAGAAAAAGACGTTACTTCCCGTTCCTTAGTTGGTCCCCTGGCGAGACGGTCCCTGGCGCGTATTCTCGTCGGTCCCTGCAAACTTCAGCCGGAACCTATTGCCCATGATTCTTCCCGAAGTAATAAGTGAAACTCACACTCGCATAGGATGGGATTCGAACGCCGACCACCTCGCTCACCGGGTCCGCGGAAACCAAGCCATTACTCCCCAGACCCACTTTCCCAGGTCCATATACAGCTGCCGTAGCGAAGTTTTCAGTGGTCTGCCCCGTCCAGCCGGCAGCAATCATCGTGTTCACGCCAACGTTAATCCGTCCTTCCATGAACGGACGGGCCACTGCCAACCGAAATTCTTTGTTCGGTACGCCAAGGCAGTAGCCGGTTCCGCCAGCGGTCTGGCTCGCGTCGCATGCAGTCCCAACCACTTTCCGTCCAACATATTCAAACTCGGCTTTCGCTTGCAAATGAAAGGGCAGCTTTTGATACGTGCCGGCAAGATCGCCGATAAGTCTCGGAGCCTCGGGCGTGATCGACGCCGTCGGCGAATCCACAAGGCGCGCATCCGCTTGCTCGAAAGTAGCCAGTAGCGATCCATGCGCGATGCTCTGCCTCAGCGTAAACGCGAGGTACCGAATTCGCCCCGGCCCGAGATTGATCTGTAATCCCTGGTCTGGGTCGATCTTGCCATACTCGGCGGTTTGCGTCTCATGTCCCAATGTCAGCTTAACGTCGGTCTTGTTGAATGTCTTACTTGCGACCAGCTGATACGACCGCGCCGTCTCCACAGGACTGCCGGGGGCAAGCGTAGTGGCGGTGCCGGTCCCTTGTCCTACGCCCGTCCGCGGATCTTCCGTGAAGAACGACTTTCCAAAGCTGAACGCGATCAGCGGAACGTTCCACGATTCCTCGGGAACAATCGTGATCGTCGCCTTCGGCGAATTCACCCCCACCCACTTGCTCCAGGAATTCGCGGGAATATTCACATACTGATTCTTGATGCCGAATTCATCATTGCTGACATCGATCTCGTCGCGCCGCCAGCCCACATAGTAGTGAATGTGCTTGCTCAGCTCACCCTGGCCCGCAACGAAAGGCGTCACCGGCGCAACGGTCACATTGTTTCCGGCTATCTTCACAAAAGTTCCGTAGTAACCCGGCTGGGCGGGATCATAGAAATTGTAATGATCCAGATCGTCGCGCCGCGGCGCTTCACGCTCGTAATCCACCCCGGCCAACAGCGTAAAGCTCTTTGCAATCTTGTTCACATAGGTCGCATTTACGCCAGTCACAGTGCGGAACTCACTCTGCCGGATCAGCCCCGATCCAAAGTCGGAGAACAACGATAAGTTATATGTGCGGAAGAATCCCGAGAGCTGCAACTCCTGCCGATCGTCCAGCTTCCACACATCGTTGAGCGCCAGCAGCCCTGTGTGCGTCTGGTCCTTCTGTCGCGGATCGATCGTATCCGGATACTCAACCCACCCAGCGGCGGCATCGACGGAATTGAATCCATACATCGGCCTCAGCCCCGCAACGTAGCCGTACCCTACGTATGCAACTCCGAATAGCGTTAGCGTGTGATCGCCGGTGTGGAAGACTCGTCCGCCGTTGAGCTTGAATTGCTTGCGGTGCTCCAGACGGTCCAGAAAGCCGTTGCCGAATGACCCTTCAATCGCAACCCAGGAATTCTGCGATGGGCTCATCCCCGCCGTGGCTGTTATGTCCCGGTAGTCGCCTGTCAGCGTAAGAAACGGATCTAGATGCGAGCGCAAGCCATAAATCGCAGCCAGATTGAGCGCGTGGTTGCCCTCGCGCACGTTATACGCGCCACCATCCACCTGCACACTTTCGATCGCACTCGCAATATAAATATTCGGATCGGCATAGCCGTTGCCGTGAGCATTCGCCGACAAATTGTTCGGTACCAGATAGCTTCCCACCTGGATATATTGTGCGATCGGTTCGCCATGATCGCCCGCCACACCCGGCGCAAAGTACTGCGGAGCCTTGATGCCACTGGAAGCCGTCTCAATCGGATAGCCCGGAATCGAAATCGGCGCGCCCGGACGTCCCGGATTTGCATCCAGCAGATCCTCCGAAGCGAAAACCTTAATCGCCGGATCGGGAGAAAGCACGTCGAGATCGTTAACATCGGCGGTGACGCTAACAACCTCGCTGCGGGTGGAGAGCGATTCCATGCGGATTTCGATCGCCACGTTGCCCTTAGCGCGCAAGACGACAGAGTGCCGGACGGGGCGAAATCCGGCCGCGCTCACGTTAACTTCGAACTGTCCCGGCCCCGGCGAGTTGAGCTGAAATCGTCCCTCGGCTCCCGCCACCGCTCTAACTACGACATGCTCATTCCCAGAAGCATCGCGCGTAAGAAGCACCACGGAGGCATCGAGCAGGGGTTTCCCCTGCGGATCCAGAATGCGGCCGTTCAAGGTGACTTCCGCGCTTTGGGCCGCCAACAGGAATGGCAGGAACACGAATGACAGGGACAACAGCAGGGGAACAACAGTTTTCAGCAATAGCGTGCTACGTTCCATCGATGTCTGCTACAGGTGAGGTCGGAATCCATGGATACGCCAATTCTGCTAAGCTCAGCCATTTCATGTTCTTTCTGAGCACGATTCGTTCGCGAAATAGCGTAACACAGTAGGATAAAAACGTTGCACCAAGCTGTTCTGGATGCCCCCATGTCAGGGGGTGAAACTTCAGCCTCCCCACCTGCCCTAAGACAAACTACAATTCTATTCGGCGCTGCCACCGTGCTCTGGCGACATGTCATTTCCGCCGCGCTCTTCGGCCTGTCGCATTGGGGACTCGCGCTTTCCCCCGACGCGGCCCCTCCCGCCCTGCGCGCCGCCGTTCCTCTGTTGTGCACGGAAAATAATTTGGCGTTCCGTACCTTCGTCCACGGCACCGGCCTCATCGTCGATTCCGGCGGCACACTCCTGACTGCTGCACACGTCATCCAGGAGGCCCGCTCCAATTGCACTCTCAGTGTCATGATCCCCGATGACGAATGGATTCACATCGGCCGTTTGCGAAGATTTCTGCTGGCTCGCTGCCACCTGAACGAATTGCTGGACCTGGCGGTCTGCCGCATCCAACCGGCGGACAATCCCCGGGATCTGGTCTACATCCGCGCGGCTCCTCTTCGCTTCCGCCAAGTCACGCCCGGCGAACAGGTCTCGGTTACCGGCTTTACAGGATGGGTCATGGCGCCTCTGACCCGCGGCGGACGCATAACTGGGCAGGAGGATTATCGGCGGCAGGACGGATGCCGGTGCGATTTCGCAACCAACATCGTGGCGGTTGAGGGGATGAGCGGCAGCCCTGTTATCTCCGCCCAAGGCGAGATCCTCGGCATTATCACTCAGGCTGGCAAAGGGAGATTCCGCGGTACTTCGTTCGGGGTCACCTTCGAGCAGGCTAGGAGTTTCCTCGTAGCCGAAGGCATCGTGCCCGCGTCACCTCATGAAGCGATTGCGCCACTGCCGCGGACAGCAGCTCCCCACTAGGCGCTTTTCTCCTGGCTGCCAATGCAGCTCAGAAGTTTCTCCGCCGCTTCTCCAGGGTCTTGCGAAGAGAAATTTTCGTCCAGCACAACGATGGATACTTCGGGATCGATTTCTTCCAGCAGCTTGCGCGTCGGCCTCCCGTACACCGACTGCATGCGCGAGGAAATGACCACTCGCTTGGACTTGGTTGCTTTAAGAAGGATGCGCGCATCCTCAATGCTTGCCGTGGTCAGGGCGTTGTATCCCGCCCCGCAAAGCACTTCCCGCAGGAATGTCCGCACGTCGGTCGACTCATAAACGCACAAGACACGCTGCCGTGCGTCCCCAACCTTCGCTCGCGAATACCGCGACCCGAGATACGCGGCGGTAATCGCCTCTTCCACGGTGTCGTACATTTCAAAATGCGATCCGAGACCGGTCATCTCCAGCGCCTTGCGCGTTTTGGCGGGCAGGTTGCTGAGCTTGACATCTCCACCTTTGGCGCGCGCCGCCTGCATCAGGCGCACCAGCGCTCCTATGCCGCTGCTGTCGACGAACTCCACATGCTCGAGTTCGAGCACAATGTCCCCATACTTGGCCAGGGCATCGCCCACCAACGAGTGCAGCGTGAACACTTCGTTGCCCGCCACGATCCTTCCGTGGCACTGCACCACGAGCACATCCCCGACCGGCCGGCTCTCTAGACGAAGTTGCATATTAGGAAAGCCCCGCTTTGTATGCGGGGCTTGGTGAAGTCCAAACTAAGATTAAATCCTGGTAAAAACTAAACGTTGAACGACGAACCGCAACCGCAGGTGCTCTTCACGTTCGGATTCTCAAACTTGAATCCCGCGCCTTCCACGGTCTCGACGTAATCGACGTTTGCGCCGCCCAGGTACATCAGCGAGGTCGCGTCGACATACACCTTCAGACCGTCGAAATCGAATACCTTGTCCATCATTCCGGCGCCATTCTCAAAAGCCATTGAATACTGAAATCCGGAGCAGCCACCACCCACAACGGAAAGCCGTAATCCCGCCGGAACAGGGTTCTGCTGAGCCATGATTTCTTTTACCTTGGCGACCGCATTCGCGGTCAATGCGGGGCCGGCAGTTTTCGGTTGAATTCCGGGTGTGGTGGTCGTTGGGGATGTCGTGGTCGTTGCCATCTCTCGATCTCCTTTGTTGGTTCGATTATAGCAGAGGCTTATACCGGCCCGGTCAAGCAACTTCCGCAGCCGGAAATCCTCTTATCACGTAGGACTTTAGATGCCCCGGGCCGTACTTAAGGTCGCGCCCTCTTGCCAACGGGTCTATAATCATGCCCAGCAGGGGCCTGGTACCCGAAACCGCCGCCGGCAGATGACAGTCGGGGCGGCACATGGCAAATCGGGAGTTGGCCCGATTTCAGCTCCGAGGTGGCAAATGTCTCCTATGTTTGGGCTGTTGGTTGCGTGGGGTATCCTGACCGGAATCCTGATCATTTTGATGATCTACAAAAGCACCCTCTCCATGCACGAGGACGATTCGATCGTGCTCAATGAAACCGAATCGCAGATGCAGAAAGATCATGCTGAAGTGCTCGCCAAGATGCGAAAGATCACGCCCATGATCAAGGTCCTCGGTGCGCTTTCTGGAGTGATGATCCTGGTCATCGCCGGATTGTTCATCTACCACGGACTCAATAACACGATGCCACAGTAGCGATTAGCACGCCCCCGCGCGATTCGACAGCATTTGTCTGATACACCACCGCAGGCACAGCGGGATTAGAGCCGTGTCTGCCCAGTTTCCTTCCATTTGTGGCAGAATCCATGCTTGACATGAACCCACGGCGCTTGATCGCGATTGCCGGAGGAGGTCCTGCGGGCTCGTTGGCCGGCGCTTTGTTGTCCGCCGAGGGGTACGACGTTCACATCTTTGATGAGAAGCTGGCGTGGGAAAAGCCCTGCGGCGGCGGGCTCACCTACAAAGCCCTGCGGCAATATCCATTTCTTGTCGAGGCAGGCGGGGAAAATAAATCCGCGGAGGGCAAATCCGCAGCTAGCAAGTCCGCCGCCAGCAACTCGATAGACCACTGCGAACTGATCAGCCCATCCGGCAAGCGCGTGCGTTTCCGCATGCAGCATCCCGTAGCGATTTTTTCGCGACTCGCTCTGAACGGCTTGCTTCTCGAGCGCGCGCAATCTGCGGGCGCAACTGTCCGCTGCGAGCGCGTCACAAAAATCGAAGGCAGCGCAGGCGGCTGGCGCTTGCTCACTCCGCGCGGCAACTATCACGCGGAGTATCTGATTATCGCCTCCGGTGCTCGCAATCCATTTCGCGGACAGTTCACACCGCCTTTTCCGCCCGAAGACCTGATGGCGACCGCCGGCTATTACATTCCGGTTCGCTCGTCTTTGATGCAGATTCAATTTCTGAAAACAATCACTGGCTACATCTGGATCTTCCCGCGCCTCGACCACATTTCCGCCGGCATCGCCGGAAAGATGGGAGAAGTTTCCACTCGCGCATTGCGGCAGGAGCTTGAGCAGTGGCTCCAGCAGAACGGCTTTTCTCTCGATGGCGCGACTTTCTACTCACACATTCTTCCCTCACTTCGCGCGCAAACGATGGCGACAATCGAAGTGTCGGGCGATGGCTGGGCCATGGTGGGAGACAGCGCGGGGCTGGTCGATCCGATCACCGGAGAAGGGCTCTACTATGCGCTGCGCTCGGCGGAATTATGCGCGGAAGCGCTACTAGCTCACCGCCCTGAGGACTACGAGCTTCGCCTCGAAGAAGAAATCCTTCCCGAGTTAAGGCTCGCGGCGCGCGTTTCAGAGCGCTTCTATCGTGGGCAGGTTTTCGGCGAGAGTGTTCCCGAACAGATGATCGCGTTGACATCGCAAAGCGACACCTTCCGCGATCTGATGAGCGACCTGTTCGCCGGCATCCAGGGATATCGCGATCTGAAAGCGCGCCTCTATCGCATCCTACCCGCCGTCATGGCGGAAGGATTGGCAAGCACTCTCTTCCGCCCGCTGCGCGTCGGCCTGACAGCAAGTCCCTCCGCGAAATAGCAGCTTTCCCTTGCCTTTGCGAGCCGCAGGGAGCTGCGCGAAGCGACCGAGGAATCTGCATTCTGCACCCGCGCCGCGCTCAGGCTGCTTTTGCTTGCAGTCCGCGAATGTCGTCGAGCAGCACTTTCTCGTGCCCCTCGGGATTCACCTTCTCATAGACTGCGCGGATGATGCCCTTGGGATCGACAACATACGTCGTGCGCTCCCAGAACTTCATTCCCTTCCATTCAGATTGGCCGATCCCCAGCGCCTTCATCAGCGAAGAATCCGTGTCGGAAAGCAGGTCGATCTTGAAGGCGAATTTGTGGTGAAAATTCTTGTGCGAGGTCACGTCGTCGGCGCTCACGCCCACGACCTTGATACCCGCACTGTCGAAATCGTCTTTGGTCGCGGTAAATGAGCGGCCCTGAATCGTACAGCCGGGCGTGTCGTCTTTAGGATAGAAGTAAACGACCAACCAGTGCCCGGCGAAATCGCCGAGATTGGTGACCTTGCCATCCTGGTTGGAAAGCGAAAAATTCGGGAAGGGATTACCTGCTGAGAGCATAAAAGCGTCCTTTCGTGAAAGTGTCATAAGCCTCCGGCCATCTGGCAAAACCATTGAGATTTTCCGGACGGCTTATGGCTAATGGCTGAGAGCTGATTCTACGCGGCCGACATTTTCTTCATGCGCTCTTTCAATTCCTCGGGAGACACTTCCTCCACGTGAGTAGCGATGCCCCAGAAATGTCCGAACGGATCCTGCAGGAAGCCGGAGCGATCTCCATAGAACTGGTCCTGAACCGGCTTCAGGATTTTCGCACCCTCGGCTTTAGCCTTCGCAACCACCTCGTCGACGTTCGGCAAGTAAAGATACAAGCTTACCGGGCTGCCGCCAATGGCGGTCGCGCTGCCGTGGCCCGGGACCGCCATCTGCGGATTCTCGTCCGCCAACATGATGATGGAATCGCCAATCTTCAGCTCGGCGTGAGCAACACGCCCGCCAGGTCCATCCATGCGCACGACTACGGTCGCGCCGAAGACCTTTTTGTAGTACTC
>JBAVYO010000271.1:0-39602 GCA_049698855.1 Terriglobales bacterium | reverse complement strand
GTCTGCGGCAATACGGTCGTTCTCAAACCGTCGAGCGATTCCCCCACGATTGCCGCGAAGTTCATTGAGTTGCTGGAAGAATGCGGCATGCCCGAAGGCGTGGTGAACTTCTGTCCGGGCGGCGGGGCCAGTTTCGGCGATGCGCTGGTAGCGCATCCGCAGGTTCGCTATGTCGCGTTCACGGGCTCGCGCGAGGTTGGATTGCACATCAATCAATCGGCAGCGAAGCAGCAGCCGGGGCAGATCTGGATCAAGCGCACCGTTCTCGAGATGGGCGGAAAAGACGCCACCATCGTCGATGCCGACGGCGATATCGACTCCGCCGTGGAAGGCGTTGCGCAGGCGGCATTCGGCTTCCAGGGCCAGAAGTGCTCTGCGTGCTCACGCGCCATCATTGACGAGCGCATTTACGACAAGTTCGTCGAGAAGCTGAAAGCGCGCGTTGAGCGCATCACGGTTGGCGACCCGGTGGACAATCCGAATATGGCCGCCGTCATCAATGAAGGCTCGATGAACGATATCCTGCGCTACATCGAAATCGGCAAGAAAGAGGGACGCCTGATTACCGGCGGCGCGCGAGCCACAAGCGCCGGCGAGGGGTATTTCATTCAACCCACGGTGATCGCCGACATCGCGCCCAAGTCTACGCTGGAGCAAGAAGAAATCTTCGGGCCGGTTCTTGCCGTAATCAAGTCGCGCAATTTCGACCATGCTCTAGAAATCGCGAACGACACCGAATTCGGGCTGACCGGCGCCGTCTATTCGAGCTCGCGCGAAAAGCTGGATCGTGCCGTCCGCGAATTCCACGTTGGCAATCTCTACCTTAACCGTAAATGCACGGGAGCGATGGTAGGCGCGCATCCGTTTGGCGGCTTCAATATGTCCGGTACCGACTCAAAAGCCGGCGGGCCCGATTATCTTTTGCTATTCACGCAGGGGAAAAGCGTGGGCGAGAAGATCGGATAATTCCGGGTTGGTCGATTCGTACCCGAAAACAGAAAGGCCGCCCGCGGGCGGCCTTTTGATTCCCGAGTGAAAACGAGTTTTAGCTGGAAACCGCGCTCTGCACCGCTGGCGGAACAGCCGCCGCTGCCGTGGCAGCCGCCGCTTCGTTCAGAATGCGGTGGTGGATGGTGAAAAGCGCCAGTTCGAGCCGGTCGGAAACTCCTATCTTGTCGTAGACGTTGCGCAGGTAATTTTTGATCACCTGCTCGGTGGTGCCAAGCTGGGTGGCGATTTCTTTGTTCTTGTATCCCTGCACGATCAGCGCGACGATCCGCAGTTCCTTCGCGGTCAGGCGGTCGCGGACGCGCAATCCAACCATATCGTTCTCGGTCAGCTCGCTGGGCACGGCCATATCCTGCACCCAGTTTTCGCCCCGCGCCACTTTACGGACGCAGTCCACGAGCGCTGGGCTGGTCACGTTGCGATAGACGACGCCGTGCGCACCGCTTGCCATGTAGCGCTGCGCGCTCTCACCGGTATCGGCGAGCACCACAACACGCGTCTTGTTCTTGTTTGCCGCCGAAAGCACGGCATTGAAGTCGGAGTGGAACCCTCCGGCAATCACCAGGACCGCGGCGCGGAACTTGTCGAGCGCCATGAACATCTGCTCGGCGGTTTGGGCCTGAGCCACAATGCGCATCTCGTCTTCTACGGCCAGAACTTTGGCGATGCCGGCCCGGAAAATTGCCTGATTATCGGCCAGAATTAGCTTCAGCATGGATGACGCTCCCTTACCTGGTTGCGAATATCTAGTTGCGAACGAATTCGTACGAATCAATCACGCAGGCGACGCCTCGGCTGTCTTCGCGAGAAGACGGTGCAGTGGGTTCGTCGGTCCGCACAACACGGCCGCGGCACTGAATGACTACGTTCTCTTTGCCGCCGGTCACTTCCGGAGGCAGGGTGATCTCAAACTCCACGGGCGACCCAACTTCGAGCGATGCATCGGCTCGAATGTAGACGCCAGCCGCGCTCAGATCGCCGGTCATGCCGCTCATTTCAGCGGTCGAATCCTCGTTATGTATCTTGATCGGCAAATGCAGTGGAAATCTTTTACCGGTACGCGCTTCTGCCACAGTGCCTCCTCTGCTCCTGCTCCTGTGCTCGGCGAAAAAACCGCGGAACACGGAATGCCACGTCCAAAGCCTGAATGAGCAGCTAGGGGCGTTATATCACGGACAATGGCCTGAAAAGAAGAGTTTGTTACCTAAGTAATACTGTAGCAAGTCGATACCTCCCCGGCCTTAACCGCTTGGATTGGGTTGATTCCCGCGTCAAAGCCTGCAATTTCCGGAGGCGGAACGATCACGAAGTCGCATTCTGTGGACTTCCCTCGGCTCTCAAATGCCGCCGGCGGAGCACTCTTCGCCGCTGCGATTCCTGCAATGGCGGCGCTGCTGCAATCGCACAGAAAACATAAAACAACGCTGCGTTCGCGGGGATCTGAAGATTGAAATCGAGCGCGCTATGCACCAGGATGCCGACGCAGCCGAGCAGCGCCGCCACGGTGAGCGCGCCAGTGGACGTCTCAGTCCAATTCTCCAATTTGCTCGTTGCCTGGCGGACGGTTGCTACGAGCAGCCACAAGCCAATTGCGACTCCGGCAAGGCCAGTCTCGACGAGGAGTTGCAAATAATCGTTGTGGGCCTGGTTGACGAAGAAAGTGGTATAGAAGCTGCGGAACCCCGGATATACAGTGGGAAATGTGCCCAGTCCCCAGCCAAGGATGGGCCGTTTCAGAAACATGTGCAGGCAATCGCGATCAATGGTGATGCGCGTGCCTCCGCTCAACTCCGTTTGCGTTTCGGAATGAATGCTGGCCAAGCGGTGCGTGAGTTCATTGCCTCCCAGCCAGATCAGGAAACCGATTACGAGGATCAGGAAGCCGCCCAGCAACAGAGGTTGTTTCCAATTGCTTTTCTGCGAGCGCAGCACGAGAACGGCAAGGACAATGATCTGTACAACCAGCGCCAGCATGCCACCGCGGGAAGCAGAAAGAAAGATACTGCCCGCCATCAGGGCGGCGATAGCCATGACGAACATCTTGCGCGATCCATCGGTGAATCGCGTCGCCGCCAGCACCAGGGGGAAAGGCGTGAGCATCTCCATCAAGCCGGCGTAGTGATTGTGGTTTACATAAGGACCATAAATGGCGCCGCCCTGTAGGGACGGCCAGATCCAGTAGAGTTTGCCATTTGGTGCAATCCCCTGAAGGATCGCGAACGAGGCCACCAAAGCGCCATAGATTGTGACCGCTTTCGCCACCCAGTCGAATTGAGACGAACGGCGGAACGATTGAGAAACGACAAACGCCAACGTGCCGTAGGCAGCATAGAGCAGGATCTGCGTGTAGGTCACGTGCCGGTAGGCGGTCATCCCGGTAAGCCACTGCAACACGGCGAGCGCAAAAAATGCCGCCACGGGCGGATAAATAGCATTGTTGCAGATGTCCAACTCCCGGTTTTGCCACTGGCGGAATCCCCAAACAAGAAGTACCGCAACGGAACCGGCTTCCAAGGCAAAGATGGACCAAGGTTCCACCGCGCCGAAAGCCAGGGGCGCCAGCAACAGCAGGCTGCCGGCGGAGGCCAGACATGCCGAGCGAGTCACTCTAAACTTGGTGACTCTGACAACGCGCGCGGGTTCGGGGTTGACCGCGAGGGCGGAACTCAAGATTTATCCTTTGATGCTTTGCCCGTGGATGACTTGTCCACTGATGGCTTGTCGTTTGTATTGTCGTCCTGGTTGTCGCTGGCATCTTCCGGCGCCAGTTGAAAATCGTCGAGCCAGAGCTTACCGCGAATTGGGCTGCCGGCAGGGAAGCGCTCGATCGCCAGCCGCACCAAGGCCGTAGAGTTCGGGACAATGATTTTCGAGTGTACTTCCTTCCAGAAGTCCGCATCGTTCAGAGGATCGCTGGCGAAAAGTGGAGCGTTTGTGTACGCGTCGCGCAGCACGATTTGCGGGCCGCCGGCGCCCTCAAAGTCGGCCGACTTGTAGTAAGCCGAGAAATCGTAGGTGGTGCCGCCGTGAACAGGAATGAGCTGTTGAATGCCCGCATCACTAATTCCGGGGCCTTCAAAAGTCACCGAAAGTGAGCGGCGGCCTTCGCGGAAATCGCTGGCATCGAGCACCGGGTGCACGCCTGTCCGGTTGACGTAGGTCCAGTCAAAGCCGCCGTTCAAAATATCTAGACCAAAGTCGCCGTTTACGATGAGATTGTCCTCGGTCGGAAGGTACGCAGAGAGCCCCAGAACACCGGCGGTCTGTTCCCACGCAGACATGGCTGCGTCCGGCCGGCCAACCTGAATCAGATAGTTGACGTATTCGAACATGCGCCAGGTGTCGAACTTCTCGTGCAGTTGGGCGACGCGATCCCAGGTTTTAATGGCGCCCGCCGTTTCCCGCTTGCTCATCAGCAATGAGAGAAACGCGAGCAGGGAATCGATTCGCTGCGGAACTACCTCTTGGAGGAGGGCGTCTACATCGGGCCGTACGCGCCAGCATGACTGAAGAGATGCGTCCGAGAGCGTGTTGTCGTTCTCGATCACAACATGAAATTCGCGCAGAGCGCGGTCGATTTGTCCGTCGACCAGAAAAAAATTGGCCGCTTTCCAGGCGATATCCGGCGCGGTGGGCTCGGCGCCCAGCGCCCGATCAAGAGCGGCCCGTTGGCCATCGCCATCGCCTGTAACTTGAAAAGCCGCTGCTAAATCCAGCCAGTAACTCGCGTTGTAAGGATTGAGCGCGACTGCGGAGCGAAAGCTTTCCAGCGCCGCTTGGGGATCGTCGCCGCTAAACGCAAGGAAGACGCCGAGGCGGTGGCGATAATCGGCGTTGCCGGGTGCGAGCCGTACAGCGCGCTCCAGCTTGGCCAGATTCGAATGAGACGCAAACACACTGGCAACGAACTCTTTGGCGGTGAGGGCGAGATACACCAGCGCAAGGAGCGCTAAACCGGCTGCAAATTGCCGACGTCGCCGTTCTGAAAGAGAAGTCGCCATCCTAAGGCCGCCAGTCCAATGAGTCCGCTGGCTTCAAAACTGTCAGTGTGAATCGTTGGCTCGAAAGCCGAATAGCTCGAACACCGAATCCAACCTCAAACTAGAGCGAATGCTGCGCGCTTCAGACTCCGCCGGATGCCGCTTTTTTCCCTGGCTCGCTTTCGCCGTCGGCCCCTTCGCGGTAGTACTCAGTGTATTTGCCCTGATACTCGTAATAGTAATAGTAATCAGGCGACGTCAGATCGACGGCGTTCAGTAACACGCCTGCGACGTGTGCATTCACCTGCATGAGAATATCGCGCGCCCGGCGGAGAGCCTGCTTCGTGGTATGGCCGGAACGGATCACGAGGATCGTAGCGTCGGCGCGAGGCGAAAGCACGACCGCATCCGTGACGGAGAGCGTGGGTGGAGTATCCAGAACGATGTGATCGTAGTCTTTGCGCAACTGTAGGATCAGGTCGCGCATGTTGGCCGATGCCAGCAACTCGGCTGGATTCGGCGGAGGTGTTCCCGCGGGCAGAATAGCGAGATTGGGCAGTATGGGAGAAGTTGTAATCGCCTGCTCCAGAGTCGCGCTGCCCGTAAGCACGTTGCTGAGGCCGCTGCGCGGGCCCATTCCCAGAACCTTGTGGATGCTGGGCCGGCGTAAGTCCGCGTCAACCAGAAGCACGCGCACTCCTTTTTGGGCGAGAACGATGGCCGTGTTGATGCTGGTGGTCGATTTCCCTTCTTGCGGGCGTGCGCTCGTGACCATGATCACCTTGGGTGGCGCACCGAGATTGGACAGCAGCAGGGAAGTCCGCAATGCTCGATACGATTCGGCCATTTGCGACTGTGGGCGAACCTGAGTCACCGTCTCGACCGCTTCCTTCGAAGACGTTAGCGCGAGGCGAGCGCCCGCTGCTCCACGAGCCGTAGTCTTCGATCCCAGCGGAATCATGCCCAAGGAAGGCAACGCCGAAAGAGCTTGCGCTTGCTCGGGCGTGCGTACGGTGTTGTCCATGTTCTCGAGGAGGAATGCCAGCCCGACTCCCGTGATCATGCCGAGCACGAGGGCGAATGAAAGATTGCGCGGGATGTTGGGTTCGACCGGTGCGGTCGGCACGCGAGCCGCGCTTAAGATGCGGAAATTATTGGAACGCAGGCCGGCCGTAACCCCCGCCTCTTTCAGCTTCTCCAGCAAGCCTTCATACAGAGTGCGGTTCGACTCGACATCGCGCTTGAGCAAACTGTATTCAATGGCGCTTTCGTTGAGCTTGTTCGCTTCCTGTTTTTGCCGCTCAAAAGACTCGCGCAGCAGGTTTTCACGCTGCAAGGCAGCCATATACTGGCCGCGCAGATGGTCGACGGATTTGTTAATTTCCGACTGGAGCTGGTGCTCGGTCTCCTTGAGCTGATTATTGAGCTGTGCGACTTTCGGATACGAAGGCCCAAACTGAGTGCCCAGTTCGGCCACCTGGATTTTGAGGCTGGCTTGCTGTTCCCGTAACGTGTCAAGCAGATGAGATCCCGTTGCCGTTCCGCTTCCCGCGGAATCGGCAATGATCGCCGCCGCCACAACTTCAGGATCGCTCGACTGCGCCTGGCGATAGGCCGCTTCTTTCTGCATGCGATCCGATTCGGCCGCAGTCAACTCTTTGTTGATCTCGTCGAGCTTCTCGGTGGTGATGTTCTGCTTCTCGTCATTACCGAGAATTTCATGCTCCTTCTGATAGCGGACCAACTTCTCCTGCGACGTTTCGACTTTCATCTGCAGATCGATGAGCTGCTTTGAAAGCCAGTCGGAGGCCTGCATGGTGGATTCGAACTTGGTCTTGAAGTTCTGCTCCACATAAGTGGCGGCCAGCGTATTGACGATGCTGGCGGCAAGCTGGGGGTCCGTGCTGTTGTAGTGAATCTCGATAATGCGAGTGTTGGGAATCAGTGAAACGTGAAGATTCGTGTGGAAAGCCCCCAGAACAGCCGAGGCTCGGTTGGAATCGGTTTGCAGCGGATCGGCACCCAGGTTTGCCGGCTTTTGATCGGGATGACCGCCAAACTCGGGGCGCCGGTCAAGATTCAACTGCCGTATCACCTGGAGCGCAAGCAGGTCGCTTTGAATGATGCGAACCTCTGTATCCAGATCGCTCTGGTCGTAGTAGTCGACGACCGGCACGGAATCCTTGAACGTGATGACGTTCGAATCGGCCTTGTTCACGGCGATTTGTCCGGCCGCTTCGTAGATTGGCGTTTGACGAAGGCTGGCGATCGCAACGGCGGCAAAAATGCCCACGACACACGCAATGACCAGCCATTTACGCTTGATGAGGACGCGCAGGTATTCGCGCAGACTGGACTCTTGCGCGGGGAGCGCGTTGTAGAGGGTCGAGCCCAGAGGCTTCAGCAGTTCCATCGCGTCGTTTGCGCGGAACTCCCGCACTTCGGGATTATTTCCTGGAACCAAAGGACCCGATGTCATCGACCTTCCTTTGCGGCTCGCACACTGTTAGCCCGTTGTGGCTGACCGGAGCACACCAAGTTCTTCTGAATGCTCATGAGAGACGAATGCAAGTCTACATGGAATGTGCCTGATTTTAGCATTCTCAAGTTTGAGCCGCGCCAAATATTCCACAGCCGCTGACTTACGCGTGTTACAGCACCGATCCTCTACCGGCAGCGGCAGAGCTCCTCGGCTATACTAGCGAGCGAAACGGCTAAGAGTTTCTTGGATCTATCTCCGGCTTTTTGACGGATACGGCTTATACGGATACGACTCGAAGGATTACGCAATGATGAATTGGTCCCAGGAATCCGTGATGATCACCGGAGGGACTGGATCGTTCGGGAAAAAATTTCTGGAAGTCATGCTGCGCGACTATCACCCGCACCGGCTGGTAGTTTTCAGCCGCGACGAGTTGAAGCAGCACGAGATGAGAGCTGCCGGTTTCGACCATCCCAGCCTGCGATATTTTATTGGCGACGTGCGCGACGTGGACCGCCTGAAGCGCGCTTTCGCGGGAGTGACGGTAGTTGTGCATGCGGCGGCTCTCAAGCAGGTGCCTGCTTGTGAATACAATCCGTTCGAAGCGATCCAGACCAACATCATGGGCGGACGCAACGTCATCGATGCGGCCATCGATCAGGGTGTGCGCCGCATTATGGCATTGAGCACCGACAAAGCGGTAAACCCTATCAATCTTTACGGCGCAACCAAGCTGTGCGCAGAAAAGATGTTCGTGCAGGCCAACGCTTATGCCGGCGCGCAGGACACGCGATTCAGTTGCGCGCGTTATGGCAACGTAGTCGGCAGCCGCGGCAGCGTGATTCCCATCTTTCTGGAGCAGCGCCGGACAGGCAAGATCACCATCACTGATCCCCGTATGACGCGCTTCTGGCTAACTCTGGAACAGGGTGTCAAGTTCGTGATTCGGTGCATCGAGCAGATGCACGGCGGCGAGATTTTCGTTCCCAGAATTCCGAGCATGCGCCTGCTGGATTTGGCCGAAACCGTCGCGCCCGGATGCGAGGTGGAATACATCGGGATTCGTCCGGGCGAAAAGCTGCACGAAGTGTTGGTTTCCGAAGATGAGTCGAGACAAGCTCTCGCTGCCGAGGACATGTTCATCATCCAGCCGGCGCATCCATGGTGGAAATCGGGAAACTGGACTCATGCGAAGCCGCTTCCCGAGGGCTTCCGCTATTCGAGCGATACGAACGAGCAATGGCTGACACGGCGCGAGTTGGAAGAACTTGTCGCACCTGAGGCACAGGCTGCGGAGGCAATTTCGACCTCCGCCGGGTAGCGGCGGCGGCTGTTTCATGCGACCTGCTCGACTGCGGCGAGGCGATGCTTATGACAACCCGGCCGCGACGATGACGATGAGTTCAATGTCAACAAAGTTGGACCCGCTCGCAATTCACGGTGGAACTCCCGCGCGCGAAATTTTGTTGCCGTATGGACGGCAAAGCCTGGATGACGACGATATTCAGGCTGTCGTCGGTGTGCTGAAGTCTGATTGGCTCACCACCGGCCCGAAGGTCGCCGAGTTTGAAGAGGCGTTCGCGTCCCGCGTTGGAGCACGCTTCGCGGTCAGCTTCAGTTCCGGCACGGCGGCGCTGCATGGAGCCGCCTTTGCCGCAAATCTACGTTCCGGCGATGAAGCGATCACTACGCCGCTGACGTTCTGCGCAACTGCCAATTGCGTTCTTTATCAGGGAGCGACGCCAGTATTTGCGGACGTCTGCGAAGACACGCTCAACCTCGATCCGCAGGAAGTCATACGCAAGCTCAGTTGCCGCACCAAGGCGATCATCGCTGTCGATTATGCTGGGCATCCAGCCGCGCTCGACGACTTGCGAAAAATCGCGCAGTCGAAAGGCGCACTTTTCATCGAGGATGCTTGTCACGCTCTCGGCGCAGAATATCGCGGAAAGCTTGTCGGCAGCCTTGCTGACATGACGGTCTTCAGCTTTCATCCTGTGAAACATGTAACTACCGGCGAGGGTGGCATGGTGACGACTAACGACGCACGTCTGGCCGAGACGCTGCGCCACTTTCGCAATCACGGCATCAGCAGCGAAGCACGCCAGCGGCAGGAATCCGGGCAGTGGTTTTATGAGATGGTAGCGTTGGGATTCAACTACCGGCTCACCGATATTGCTTGCGCGCTGGGAATTTCTCAGTTGGAGAAGCTCGAATCGATTCTCGCCCGCCGCCGCGAAATTGCTGCGCATTACGCGCGAGAGTTGCAGGACCTGCCACTGTTTTTGCCCGCCGTGCGCGAGGAGATAAACCCCGCATGGCATCTATATCCGATTCGCCTGAAGCTGAAAGCGCTTTCGGTGGGACGAAAAGAAATTTTTCGCGCGCTGCGCGCGGAGAACATCGGCGTCAATGTGCACTACATTCCGGTGTACCAGCATCGATATTATCGGGAACGTTTTCCGGCGAATGAGGGGACCTGTCCCATCGCGGAGCGGGCATACGGACAGCTCATTAGCCTGCCCATGTTCCACTCTATGACGGCATCCGATGTTGAGGATGTTAGTCGCGCGCTGCATAAAGTGCTGGCTTACTATTCTGCGACTGGCGAAGGCTCGTCGGCGGCGGAATAAAGCAGCGAATCGAGTAAGACGCGCTGAATAAGGCAGGCTCGAATAGGAAAGTCTGGATCGTTTCATGTCACAAAAGGCCGAGTGGATGCAATATCGGGCGCTGGTGGTGGGCTGCGGCTCGATCGGCCGGCGCCACGCGAAGAATCTCCGGGGTCTCGGAGTGCGGCAACTCGCCTTTTGCGACGTTAACGCCGAGGCGCTGCAATTTTGCACGAAAGAGGTCATGGGGGAGCGCTTCTCCGATTACGGCACAGCTTTAAAGGAATTTAACCCTGACTTTGTCGTGATTTGTACTCCGCCCGTGTGTCATGTTGAAGAGGCGTTGCTTGCGCTCCAGGCGCGCGCGCATGTATTCATCGAAAAACCTCTGTCCCACGAATCGAGCGGAATCGAGCGCCTGATAGCTGAAGCGCGCAGGAACGATCGCAACGTTCAGGTCGGCTACAATCTTCGCTTTCACCCCGGCCTGCAAATCCTGAAAGATCTGATCGACTCTGGAAAAATTGGACGCGTGCTTTGGTTAAACGCCGAATCGGGGCAATACCTTCCGGACTGGCGGCCCTGGCAGAACTACTGCGAGAGTTACAGCGCGCGCAAAGAGCTTGGCGGAGGAATCATCCTCGACGGCTCTCATGAGCTGGACTATATCTGCTGGCTGCTGGGCCGGCCCACCGAGGTGAGCTGCCGGGCGGAGCATCTTAGCGCGCTTGAGGTGGACGTCGAGGATTCCGCCTGGATTTATCTGACTTTTCCAGAGCGCCGGCGGGCCGAGCTTCACCTGGATTTTGTGCAACGAACCTATGCTCGCACCTGCAAGGTTGTCGGCGAGAATGGGACCGCACTCTGGGATTTCAACGCGCAGGAAGTGCGGTGGTTCACGGCCGAAGATGCCGAATGGCACAGCAGTCCGTACAAGTTCGAAGTCAACGACATGTATGTCGCAGAAATCGTTCATTTCTTGGAATCGTTGGGCAACGGAACTGGGCCGGTCGTCGATCTGGAGCAGGGAAGAGATGTGATCAGGGTTGTGGAAGCAGCCAAGCGATCGTCGGCCGACGCGAGGCCGCAAGCACTGAATTGGACGGCCGAAATTCGCGAGGGCCCAGTGGTTGCGATCATTCAAGCCCGCATGGGTTCGAGCCGGCTGCCGGGAAAGAGTCTGGCCGATATCGAAAATCAGCCCATGCTGTGGCACGTGGTGCAACGCCTAAAACGTGCCCGGCTGGTGGATCGTGTGGTGGTGGCGACTTCAACCAATCCGGCGGACGATGCCATTGCCGATATGTGCAGCCGCAATGACATTCTCTGCTATCGCGGCAGCGAGAACGATGTACTCGACCGTTTCTACAATGCCGCGCGCGCGGAAAAAGCGGCCCATGTGGTTCGAATCACGGCCGATTGCCCGCTCATTGATCCCGAAGTGGTGGATCGCGTCGTGCGCCGCTTCCAGCGTGGCGATCTCGATTACGCCTCCAATGCCATGGTTCGCAGTTACCCGGACGGATTGGACACGGAAGTGTTTTCGTTCTCCGCATTGGAAAAGGCTTGGCACGAAGCAGCCAAGACCTCCGAGCGCGAGCATGTGACTCCTTACTTACGTTCGGGCAAATTTCGCACCGCCAACGTCGAGAGCGATTCGACATCTCTCTCTCAGCACTATCGCTGGACCGTGGATGAGTCGGAGGATCTGGAATTTATTCGCGCCGTTTATCATGCACTGTCCAATAAGCCGGATTTCGGAATGAAGGATGTCCTTGAGCTGCTCGAAAAAAATCCGGGGCTGGAAAAAATGAATTCGGACATCGTTTCCAACCGGGGATATTACAAGAGTCTTTTCGAAGATGCGCAGGTCGCAGCCGCGCCCCCGCGCGCCATCGAAAAGTCAAAAGTCTGGTTGGAGCGCGCCGCCAAGGTGATTCCAGGTTCGGCGCAGACCTTCAGCAAGGGAGCCAACCAGCACGTCCGTGGCGTTGCGCCCATGTTCCTGGCAAAGGGCAAAGGCTGCCGCGTTTGGGACGTGGATGGCAACGAGTACATCGACTACATCCAGGGATTGCTCCCCAACATTCTCGGATACGCAAATGAGGGAGTGAACGAGGCTGTGGCTGAGCAGTTGAAGCAGGGCCACAGTTTTTCTCTGCCGCACCCGCTGGAAGTGGAACTTGCCGAGCGCCTCGTGCGTCTTATTCCATGTGCTGAGAAAGTGCGTTTCGGCAAGAATGGGTCGGATGCAACTTCGGGCGCTGTCCGCGCTGCGCGCGCGTTTACGGGCCGCGATCGAATTGCCTGCTGCGGCTACCATGGCTGGCAGGATTGGTATATTGGCAGCACCGCGCGGAATGCGGGTGTTCCGGGAGCCGTGCGTGCGCTGACTCATCCTTTCATTTACAACGATCTCGATTCCCTGCAAAAACTGCTGAGTGATAACCCTGGAGAGTTCGCCGCCGTAATCATGGAGCCCGTCGCTTTTCGCCCACCCGCAGCAGGCTTCCTCGAAGGCGTCAGAGATCTCGCTCACCGGCACGGCGCATTGTTGATCTTCGACGAGATTTGTACTGGCTTCCACTTCGGGCTGGGGGGAGCGCAGAAAAAATTTGGTATTACGCCGGACCTCGCGTGCTTCGGCAAAGCGATGGGCAATGGGTTTCCAATTTCGTGCGTGGTGGGTCGCGCGGACATCATGCAGGTTTTTGAGGACATTTTCTTCAGCTTCACTTTCGCCGGCGAAGTCGCGTCGATGGCCGCCGCCATGCACGTACTCGATGTGCTCGAAACAACCGACGCTCTCGGTCGAATCGAAGTGAATGGGCGCGTGCTGCAGGAAGGGCTCAACGTCCTCGCGAAAGAAGCAGGATTGCAGGATCGAATCCGTTGCATCGGCTATCCCTCGTGGTCGCTGATTCGGTTTCTCGATGCCGAAGGCGGCGACAGCTTTCTTGTGCGCAGCTTGTTTACGCAGGAGTGCGTAAAGCGCGGCTTGCTCCTCTTGGCAACTCACAACATGACGGCGGCGCACGATCCTTTGGCCGTGGAGCAAACTCTGAAAGTCTATGCCGAAGTTTGCAAGACACTAGCGAAGTGGCTGAGCGAGCCGAACCCGGAGGAGCATTTGGAAGGTGAAATGATTGAGCCGGTGTTTCGAGTTCGTTGAGGCAAAGGTGAGGGAACGCGGATTGGGAAAACCGGCGGATATGGTCATTTTCGCGGATAGCAGTGTGCGCATTGGCAGCGGCCATGTGATGCGCTGCGTGGCTCTTGCGCAATCGTGGAAGCGCGCCGGCGGCCGCGCCGAATTTGTGGTGCGGCAGGAGTCACCCGGACTGATCGCGCGAATTCGCGAGGAAGGTTTTGTCGTCAAGGAGCTTGCGGCGGGACGTACGTTTCGCGATGCCATCGGAGAGCAGATTCGCTCTGAGAAGTTCAGCTTGGCCGTTCTCGACGGCTATGGATTTGGTTCCGCTGAGCAGATAGCGCTCGAAAATGCTGGCATTCAAGTTCTGTTCTTGGACGACTATGGTCACGCCGAGCATTACCCAGCCCGGTGGGTTCTGAATCACAATCCATATGCGCAAGCCGAGCCATACGCGCGACGCAACCCAGAAACACGGCTTCTTCTTGGACTTGAATATGTCTTATTGCGCGAAGAGTTTCTTCCGTGGCTTTCGTGGAAACCAGTAGTTTCGGACCCGCCGCGAAAAATCTTGGTAACTATGGGCGGCAGCGACGCAGACAATGCAAGTTCGAAAATCTTGGAGGCCCTGAATCGTTTCGCACAGACAGAGAAAAAATACAGCTTCGAAGTGATTCTCGCGGTCGGAGGCGGCAATCCTCATCTAGAGACGATTGAGCGCGGCAACAATTCAAATGCGATCCGGTTGCAAATCGTTCGGGACGCTCGTAACATCCCGTCTCTCATGGCGTGGGCTGATGTCGCAATTGCCGCCGCTGGAGGTACCGCGCTCGAGCTTTGCTATATCGGCGTGCCGTCATTGTTGTTCATCGCCGCCGAAAATCAGCGCAAACTTGCCGAGAGCCTGGATCAGCGCGGAGCCGCTGTCAATGCAGGCGCAACTGGGCAATTTAACGCTGGGAGATTTATGAGTCAGTTCCGCGCGCTGTTCGATTCTTCGACCCGTCGTTCGTTGATGTCGGAGCGCGGGCGCAGCCTAGTTGATGGTTCGGGCGCAGATAGAGTCCGCGGGGCGTTGACCGGACGTGAGTTGCAACTCCGGCACGCCCGCGAAAGCGATTGCAAACTGCTTTTTGACTGGGCGAACGATCCCGCGGCCCGAGCCGCTTCCTTTCATTCTGCAAGCATTCGCTTGGAAGAGCACAGGCGCTGGTTTGCCGAAAAATTAAACAATCCGCTTTCCCTGATTTACATCGGCGAAGACTGCTCCCCAAATGTGGCGGGACAAGACGCGACGGCGCAAGAGGCAGCCTGCCCGCGTCCCGTGGGGCAAGTGCGCTTTCAATTGGACGGCAACAGCGCGGTCATCTCCGTAGGCGTCGCTCCCGAGTTTCGAGGGAAGGGCTGGGGCGCAACTCTCGTATCCTTCGCCACACGGGCTGTTGCGCGCAATCGCTTGATCGACCGCGTCGATGCATTCGTCAAACCGCAGAACGCAGCCTCCATTCGCTTGTTTCAAAAAACTGGATTTGACAACAACGGTGCAGCCGACATGGCCGGTCAGCCTGCCCTGCGCTTTTCATGGCGATGCGAGCGGAGGGTTTATGCCGGCTGAGATTGTTATCGCTGGCCGAAGAATTGGCGTCGGCTTCCCCGCCTACGTTGTTGCCGAATTGTCCGCGAACCACAACCAGAGTTTTGAGCAGGCCGTCCGCATCGTTCACGCGGCCAAAGACGCCGGCGCGGACGCGATCAAACTGCAAACCTACACGGCGGATACGATTACACTGCGTAGCGATAAAGAACGTTTCCGCATCGTCGGGGGCCCTTGGAATGGCCGCACTCTTCACGATCTCTATCGGGAAGCATCCACTCCCTGGGAATGGCAGCCGAAACTGAAGAAAATTGCCGAGCAATTAGGAATGCATTGTTTTTCCAGTGCGTTCGACGCGACCGCCGTGGATTTTCTTGAGCGGATGAATGTGCCCGCGCACAAAGTGGCGTCGTTTGAGTTGGTCGATATCGGCTTGATTCAAAAAATGGCGAGTACCGGCAAGCCTCTTATTATGTCGACGGGCATGGCGACCGAAGAAGAAATTGCCGAAGCAGTTAAGGTCGCGCGCACTGCGGGCGCAGCGCAAATTGCCTTGCTGAAATGTACAAGCGCCTATCCAGCGCCGCCCGAGGAAGCGAACCTGCGCACGATTGCGGAACTCATTCGCCGCTTCGATTGCCCCGTCGGCCTGTCGGATCACACCATGGAAATTGCTGTGCCTGTTGCTGCCGTAGCCATGGGCTCATGCATCGTCGAGAAGCATCTCTGCTTGAGTCGCGCGGATGGCGGTCCTGACGCCGGATTCTCGCTTGAGCCGCAGGAATTCAAGGCAATGGTCGACGCGGTACGCGTCGCCGAAAAGGCACTGGGTTCCGTCCAACTTGCACCTGGACCGGAGGAAACAGCGAGTCGGAAATTTCGCCGATCTCTTTTTGTCACCGAAAATATCAAGAAAGGCGAGCTCTTCACGACGCAAAACGTGCGATCGATTCGTCCCTCAGATGGTCTGCACCCCCGCTATCTGAACGATGTGGTGGGACAGCGCGCTGCCTGCGACATTGAACGCGGTACGCCTCTCGATTGGACAATGGTCGCGCGATGAAACTTCGGGTGATGAAATTCGTATCGAGAAATTCCCTGCGCGTGCTTAATTCATGAGAGTTCTCCTCCTGCATCCCGAAGACGACTTCCCGCATTCGCCGGGCAAAAGCCGTTGGGACTTGATCGTCGATCTTGGCAGGGCTCCTAAGTCTTTTTACGACGACTGGAGCCACAAAGCCGGCTGCGAAGTTATTAGCATTTTCGATCTAGCCGTCGAGGTCGATGATCTGCTGATTTGGCGCGATCTACTGCGATTAGGCATAGGGCGAGTGGTTGATCGATTTGGGATCGACTGGTGGGATGTGATCGGACTTCTGCTGCAGGGAGAGATGCAGGATTTGCGGCTGGTGCAGCGCCTGGCGCAGAAGATTGGAAGATGCGAGAGTCTGACCGCAAGCCGGCCTTCGCCCCTCATGGAAGCCTTACGCTTCGAACTCGGTTGCTCCCTGAACACGCAGCACGCAGGCCCTCTACGTCAGTTGGTGAGAGGCGCTGGCCGCTATCGGCGTGCCGCGGCCGATCTGAGTTTTCGGCAACTGCGGCAGGTTGCATACGACAAGTACGATTCGCGCTACGTTTGGCGCCGTAAATTCGCTCCGGTTCCTGCGCGTTCGTCTGCGCCCGTGGTCCTGATTCCAAGCGCCTATTCAAACGTTACACGGGCGGCATTTCGCTATGCTGAACTGTTGCCGGAGCGGCAATTTCTCCTGGTGCTGGCTCGCGAGACGGGAGAAGTATTTCCGGTCCCCAGGAATGTACGTACAGAAACGTTGGCCGCCTTTGCTCAGCATTCATCCGATCCCGAAGAACTCCGGAAGCTGGAGAACGATTGGGATCAACTCAAAAATTTTGTCCGCTTAAATCCGGAATTTGAGCTGAGCGTGCAGATGGGCGTGCTTGATCGCGGGAAGCGTTTGCTGCGCTGGGGACTGGCGGTTCGCGACGCCTGGTGCGGCGTGTTCGAGCGGTGCGCGATCATGAGTTGCCTGTGCGGGGACGATTCGAATCCATATTCCAGAATCCCTCTTCTTTTGGCCAGCCAGCGCCAGCTCCCATCCATCGCTTTTCATCACGGAGCGCTCGACGGATTTATGGCCTTTAAGGCTCCGGCCTTTTCCACCTATTTGGTGAAGGGTGAAATGGAGCGCGATTATCTAGAGCGCGTTTGCAAAGTGGAGAGCGATTTTCTTCGAATCGGCGCGGCTTCCGCTCGCTCTGCAAATCGTTCGTTGTGGCAAGACCAGTCGCCGTGGATCGTCTTCTTCACCGAACCCTATGAGACGGATCTTTGGCGAACGCAAGCGATTTATCGAGAAGTTGTACCGCGTCTGTGCGCGGCTGCGCGTGCTGCGGGCAAGAAGGTCGTGATGAAGCTGCATCCATTTGAGAGCGTGCGCCAGCGTCAAAGAATGCTGAATGAATTATTAAACAAGGACGAGCGGCAACTCGTGAGCGTCACGGCCGCGGCGTTGTCCCGGGAGATACTTCAAAATACATGGTGCGGCGTGACGGTGGAATCCTCGACTGCCGTCGAGTGCGCAACCGCGGGCATACCGGCATTCCTTTGCGGCTGGCTGCGGCACGCCTACGTTGGATACGCACAGCAATTTGCCCGCTTCGGCGTAGGCCAGATGCTCGCTTGTCCTGACGATCTGTTGAAGATTTCTGAGATGTTGCCGGCCGCGATTCCTTCCTCGACCCTGCGAGACCAACTGGTAAGCCCCATCGCGCCCGGCCAACTCGCGGAAATTCTACACAGTCCCCGTGCGAGTAACTCTGCGATAATCTCCAGAACAACGTAGCTGACATGGCAATGGAGCAGCCGCATTTGGCCACTTCCAACACAATCGTCGAGCCCCCGCAATCATCCATTGTGGCCAGTCAGGAAGCACAATTCCGCACGCAGATCGGCCAGATATCGCGGCACTCCACCGTCTTCTTTGCGGGCAGCCTGTTTACGGCGGGCGCCGGGTATCTTTTCAAAATTTATGTTGCCCGCGTGCTCGGCGCGGATGGCTTGGGCATTTACGCCCTTGGTATGACCATTGTTGGTTTTCTTGGAGTGTTCAACGGCCTGGGCTTGCCGCAATCGGCGACGCGCTTTGTTGCCGCGTATTCGGCCACGGAACAATGGCAGCGCTTGCGCGCGTTTCTCGGACGCACGGCGGTTCTGCTGCTGTTTGCAAACGTCATCCTCGCGGCTGTGATCGTTATTGGAGGCCCCTGGCTCGCTCTGCGTGTCTATCACGCGCCGGCGCTCGTTCCGTATGTGCCATTCTTCGCCGTTCTGCTCGCACTTTCTGGGCTTACCACTTTTTGTGGACAAATACTCGCCGGTTATAAGGATGTAGCGATCCGCACGGTGGTGATGAATTTCATTGGAAGCCCGCTGAACATCCTCATCGGCGTTATCGCCTTGAGCGCAGGCTTTGCTCTCCGCGGCTATTTGCTTGCGCAAATTTCAAGCGGCGCGATTGTCCTTTTCTTGCTCGCCGCGCTTGCGTGGAAAGTGACCCCTCCGCAGGCGCGCCGTTTTGCGCACGCGCCTGTGCCGGTGGATCGTGAGGTCTACTTGTTCTCTGCGGCTGCGCTTGGCGTGGGGTTTCTGGAATTCATCTTGTCTCAAACCGATAAGATTCTCATCGGTGTTTTTCTGAATGTGGGCCAAGTCGGCATCTACGCGGTTGCGGCGACGCTGGTGGCTTTTGTGCCCATTGTTCTGCAGTCAGTCAACCAGATTTTTTCTCCAACCATTGCCGACTTGCACGCTCGCGGAGATCAGGCTTTGCTGGGACGTCTTTTTCAGACGCTCACAAAGTGGGTCCTCGGGTTGACCCTGCCGCTCGCATTCGTCGTCATGCTCTACGCTAAGCCACTCATGCTTCTGTTCGGTCCGGCGTTTGGCGCGGGCTGGGCAGTCCTCATCGTTGGAACGCTTGGACAACTGATTAATGTGGGCGTCGGTTCGGTCGGATATCTGCTCTTAATGTCAGGCAATCAAGGCCGGTTAATACGAATCCAAGCGATGATGGCCGTATTTGTAATTGTGGTCACGCTGATCCTGGTGGGGCCATTCGGAATGCTAGGCGTTGCTACGGCGGCCGCTTTGACGAATATTCTTAACAACTATTTTTGTTTGCGAGAAGTGCGGAAGTCTCTGCAGCTTTCGCCCTACAATCGCACCTATCTGCGCCTGATCCTGCCAGCCTTCGCGGCGCTTGGTGTTACGCTGGGAGTCAAGTTGCTGGCAGCGCAGTTTCAACCACAATGGCTTTGGATCGGTATCGCGCTTCTGATTTCCTATGCCGCGTTTTGCGGGCTGTCTCTCATCTTTGGATTAGACGATGACGACAAAATGATTGCCGCCGCCGTTCGCGATCGTATACGTGGAGCGCTTGCAAAATGACCGTCACCAGGCAGATCGGCTTGCCGGAAGAACTCTGCGCAGCGGCGGAGCAGCGCTTCGCTGCACAATTCCAAACCATAGAATCGCTACTGGAATTCGTGCTGCGCGAACTTCTTCGCGATGACGCCGAAAAGCTCGACGAGAAAGAAAAAGCGATTCTTGAGCAGCGATTACGCGACCTGGGTTACATCTGACCGCCGTTTATGACATCGCAGCAAACTTTGGTACAGGTTTTGAAAGAAAGTCGAGCGCGCCTTTATCCGTCGCTTCGAAACCCAAGCTGGCTGATTCTGCGGCACAGGCGGCGAATCATTGAAGCGGGAGTCAAGCGGTTGCCGGCTGCGGGTCTTGTGGTTCTCGATATCGGGGGCCGCCTGCAACCGTACCGTGCACTGCTTGGCGATCGTGTGAGAGATTATGTTGCCATCGACCCGCAGCTGACTCCGCTGGTCAGTGTGGCCGCGATTGCGCAGGCGCTTCCTTTTCGCGATATGCAATTCGATATCGTCTTCTGTACCCAGGTGTTCGAATACCTTCCCGACCCGGCGCTGGCAGCCGAGGAAATCAGGAGAGTGCTTCGCAAGGGCGGCTTAGCGTTTATCAGCGCGCCAGCGGTTTTCATCCGCGATTCCGACAAGGAATATTGGCGCTTTCTGCCAGAAGGTCTGCTCTATCTTCTGCGAAACTTCGAGATGGTTGACGTGATCCCCGAGGGCAACAGTGTCACCGGGCTTTTTCGCACGTTGAACGTTTTCCTGGTTTCGTTCGCCCGGCCGAGAATTCTCGTTCCCGTGATCGCATGGACCGTGATCCCACTAATTAATATCGTTGGAAGCATCCTTGAAAAACTTGGCGGAAAGAACGATCACTTCGCCGCCAATTTCAGTGTGTGGGTTCGCAAATGACGGCGCCAATACAAGCCGGGTATGGCCAAGGTGATGCCCAATGATCGGCCGTCTTCGCCGTGCCTGGAATTTCGTGAATTCGTCAGCGGAGCGTGGCCTGCGCTTCGACCGTCCTCTCGTGCTTTTCCAAAGCGATGACTGGGGTCGTGTCGGTGTGCGCGATCGCCAAGGTTGGGACGAACTGCGAGCCAACGGCGTGGATTTGGGACAGAATTCTTACGACTCTTACAGCCTCGAAACCGCCGGCGACTTGCAGGCACTCGCCGAGGTTCTGAAAAAGCACCGCGATTCCGTTGGCCGCCCTCCATGCATCGGAATGAACTTCGTCATGGCGAATTTGGATTTTCGGTGCTGCGCGAAAACCGGTTTTCAGGAAATTCCGTTATTGCCCCTGACTGATGGTTTGCCCTCGCCGTGGCAGCGCCCATTACTGACAGACGCTTATCGGCAGGGAATTCGCGAACGGGTGTTCTATCCCGCGCTGCATGGCCTGACTCATTTTTGTGTGGCTGCGGTTGCGCGAGAACTCGCGAAAGATGGCGACCGTCGTCAACTGCTGCACGCTCTGTGGCACGCCGCGACACCCTACATTCACTGGCGTATGCCGTGGATCGGATACGAATATTGGGATTCGGGCTTGCTCGCGGATCAAAGGTTTTTGTCCTTAACTGATCAGCGAGCGGCGATTCAGCGGGCCGCGGAAATCTTCCGCGCATTCTTCGCCTCCATCCCGTTTAGCGCGTGCGCGCCCGGATACCGCGCCAATCACGACACAAAGACCGCATGGTTTGAAGCCGGCGTGCGCGTCGTTCAGGGAGGGCCTGGTGAGCGCATCGCCCCGTTGCTCGACTCCGATGGGATGCTGCTCTCCTTCCGCAACGTGGAAATGGAACCGGCAACTGCAAAGCGCTCGCTAAAGGCGATTCTCAAGCAGGCAAACGACTGCTTGGCACGCGGCATACCCGCAGTCGTTTCGATTCACTCCATCAACTTCCATTCCACAATTCGCGACTTCCGCACTCCGGCATTGGCGATGCTCGACGATTTCCTGAGCGCGCTGGAGAAGCAATGGCCCGAGCTTCTCTATGTGCACGACGGCGATTTATGGCACATTGCGACTGAAGGCGTGTTCGCGGCCGAAGCAGGCAATATTAAGGTAGGCGTTACGGCTGCGGAGCCGGCTCGCTAGCTTACCGACCTCGGCAAAAAGGCACATGGCAGAGACAGAAAAGAAGCGATCGTTGGTGCTGATCACAGTGGACTGCCTGCGGGCTGATCACTGCGGCTTCTACGGCTATGCTCGCGCCACGACGCCATTTCTGAACTCTCTGGCGCCTGAGTCCGCAGTCGTTCCTAACGCGATGGTTGCCGGAGCTCCGACTTACTATTCTCTTCCCGCTATCTTTGCTTCTCGCATGCCGCTTGCCTTGGGACGCGATTTTATCGGCCTTGCGCCGGGTGAGCACACGCTGGTGACCGCGCTTCGCCAGGCGGGTTATGCCACGGCTGCGTTTACGGCGGCAAATCCATATATCTCGCAGCGCTTCGGATACGACCAGGGTTTTGAGGTCTTCCACGATTTTCAGGACTTCGAAGTGCCCGCAGATCAATCTCCCCTCACTGAGAAATCAAACGCGCATGGACCGTTTCGCGCCAGGCTGAATCGTTGGCTGAAGGAGTCGGCTCAGGCTGCCGGACTGAACAGGCTCTATGACGAGTTGTATTTTCAATACCGCATGCGGATCGCCGTGTCTCCGGTTCAGAGCGTCGACACGATGCGCAAATTTCCATCCGCGGACACGGTTGTGGAGTCCGCCGAATCGTGGCTGGCGACGCTCGGAGCGCGTCCCTTCTTTTTGTGGATTCACCTGATGGATCCGCACGCTCCCTACTATCCGCGCGCCGCAGTCTTTCAAGAATTAACCGGAAAAAAGCTTTCGCCTGCGCGAGCCCGCTATCTCAACGAATTTTGGAATCGCTCGGATTTGGCGCCTGCCGATTTTCAAAAACATAAGCAAGAGGTAATCGACCTGTACGACGCCGGCATCCGTGGGGTGGATGACCAAATTGCCCGGCTGGTGAGATCTTTGAAGCGATCGAATCGATGGGCCGACTGCGTTTTTGCGCTCACTGCCGATCATGGCGAGGCGTTCCTGGAACACGGCCGGCGTTACCATTCGCCCCTCGGCTTGGAGGAGGAGATCGCGCGCGTACCGTTGCTCATTCGCGCCCCAGGCCGGTCAGAGGCCAATTGCCCACCGCGTTTGTTCAGTCATTTGCATTTAGCGCCCACCTTGCTCGAAATGTTGGATGTGTCTGCGCCTGCCGGGTTTGAAGGCGTGAGCTTATGGAGCCGGTTTCGGAAAGATGCGACGCGCAATGATCGCGATGAAAACGATCCCGCAGATTCGTCAGTGGCAGAGTGCGTGTACGGCTGCGCAAATCCCTTCAGCGCGGAGGCACGCTTCTCAGGAAGACTCCTGAGCGTGCGAGATGCTCGCTACAAACTCGTCATCCGGCTCGAGCCGGGAGCTGTCGAAACGATTCACGACCTCCAAGCCGACCCAGACGAAAAATGCCCATTAACAGACCACGAAGCGCCGGAGATTCGCCGCCGCCTTTTGCGGATCGCCGCGGAGCACGTCAATAAAACAGCTAGCGTGCAAGCGGGAGACCTCCACTTGCGCGCCCGCCTGAGAGATATTCGACTAAAATTGAACGCCTGACATCTGTTCACTTGAGGTCTATCTCATCGGCGAGAAGCGCATGATCACGGTTTTTACTCCCTCGTTTGCCGACGAGAGCAATACCAACGCCCAGAATCTCACCGTGAAAGAGATCGTGGCGCGTCTCGATCCTTCTCGCTACCGCGTCATCATGCTTGGTGCAGGAACCGCGGATGAGCGGATCGCGAAGCGCGCAAACACTGAGATTCTGCGCTGGCGGAACCATTGGAATACTGCACGCATTCTCACGCAGCTTCTGGCGCGCTCCCCCGATGTTTATTTCTTTCCGAGAGAAGGGCCGCTGGACGCCGCTTTTCTGACGGCTCGCACACGGCTTCGTTTGCGAACCGCGCTCGTGACCTACGTTGTGTCCGGTGGACTGGAGACAGAACCACAAGATGGCCGCCCCGTATTGCGGCGCGCAATTCGCGAGTGTGACTCCATCGCGGGCAACAGCCGCCACATGACGGAAATAATCCGAAAAATTGGCGGCACGAATGTGCAAGGCAAAAATGTACATACAGTCTACGATGGCATCGACCGCCGCTACTACTATTCCAATTCCGGATCGCAAATCGCCCTGCGGCCCAAGCGAGTTCTGTTCGCCGGTTCGTTCCGAAAGTACAAACGGGCCGATCTCGTTGTCGAACAGGCCGCCCGTTTTCCTGAGTGGGAGTCCCGGCTTGCCGGCAAGGGTGAGGAAGAGGCCGCGTGCCGCAAACAGGCGCAGAACGCAAACTGCCGCAACGTTCAGTTTCTCGGCCATTTGAATGCCGCTCAATTGGGCGAGGAATTTCGGCAAGCGCAGATCTTCTTCTTTCCGAGTGAAGTCGAAGGCCATCCTCAGGTGTTAGGGCAGGCTGCGGCGTGCGGTCTGCCCTGTATTGGGCGCAGCTCTTACCAGCCCGATTACGTCATCGATGGTGTCACCGGCCTGCTCGCCGGTTCGGATGCCGAACTGAGCGCCGCGCTCGGTCGTCTGATTCAAGATGCGGCATTAAGGAATCGAATGTCCGCCGCAGCCATCCGGCACAGCGAAAAATTCAACTGGGATGAAATCGCCGCACAGTGGGCGGCCATCATGGAGGAGGCGATTGTTCACCGGCAGATGTTCAACCGCAGGCGCTCAACGCCACCACCCCACATCGTTGCTGAGAGTGTTCCTATAAAAGACAGCCGAGCAGGGTCTCATCACTTACCGGATAGGAAGCGGCGCGTGCTGATTTTGTCAGAGATTATCTCGCCTTATCGCATCCCGGTATTTAACGCGCTCGCGCAACACGAAGCGGTGGATTTGCACGTAGTGTTTCTGTCGGAAACCGACGCCGGGCTGCGCCAGTGGCGCGTTTATAGAGACGAGATCCACTTTTCGTATGAAGTGCTGCCTTCACACCGTCTCCGCGCGGGGAAGCGCTCGATGTTGCTGAACTGGGGACTGCGATCCCGTTTAGCGGAGTTTGCCCCCGAAATACTAATCTGCGGCGGTTACAACTACGTCGCGTCCTGGGAGGCGCAATCATGGGCTCGCCGCCATGATGCCAGATTTATTTTGTGGTCTGAGAGCAACGCCCACGACGCTCGAAGTAAACTCGCATGGCTGCAATCCATGAAAGATTATTTTCTATCGCGGTGTGACCGATTTGTGGTGCCGGGAAAGGCTTCGTGTGAATATCTTCAATCGCTGGGATCGGCGCCGGAACTCATCACCGTCGCGCCCAACGCCGTTAATAATCGTTGGTTCGCCGCCCAGGCCGAAAGCGTTCGAGCCGGCGCGGCCGAGTTTCGTGAGAGATACCACCTCCCTCAGCGGTTTATTCTTTTCGTGGGACGGTTGGTCCCGGAAAAAGGAGTTTTTGATCTTCTCGACGCTTATGGCAGACTTGGGGACGACCGTCGCCGTGACGTTGGTTTGGTATTCGCGGGCGACGGCGCGAGCAGGCCAGAATTGGAGCGCAAAGCGCGGCGCATTTCGCCGGGCGAAGTGTATTTCCCCGGTTTCCTTCATCGCGAGGATCTTGCCGGTTTTTACGCTTTCGCGGATGCCCTGATTTTGCCGACGCACAGCGATCCCTGGGGCTTAGTCGTGAATGAGGCAATGGCATGCGGACTTCCAGTGATCGCGACAGTCGTCGCCGGCTGCTCCGCTGACCTCGTTGAAGATGAATGGAATGGGTATGTCGTGCCCCCCAACGATCCGGAAAGGCTCAAACTGGCGATCGAGCGCATATTAGAGAGCTCCGCATTGCGGCAGCAGATGGGCGCGCGAAGCGCCGAGCGAATTCGCAGTTACTCGCCCGAAGCTTGTGCCGCCGCCCTGGCAACGGCAGCGCTAGTGGCCGAAAGGTGTGCCCAATGAATTCGATGAAGGTCTTGCAATGGGCCGGTGTCGCGGCGGGTGTGGCCTTTGTCCTGTACGTCGTTTATCACCATCTTCAATACTTCGGAAATATTTCCTTCCTTGGCAGCGTCGTACTGATCGAAATTGTGATCGCCAGCCTTTGGAAGTACGACAGCCGTTTTTTCGGTTTGCTCATGGTGTCTTTTCTATGGGCCGGGATGACCCTCCCCATGGAGAGTGTGTGGACCGGCGGCCGCTGGGCCGTTTTATCGATTGGCGCCGTCACTGGTTTTGTCATCTGGATGAAAGCTCCCCGCAGTCAATTCAGGTCGATTCATTTGATCTCTTTCTTTTGCGTCGGGGCGGCTTTCGTTTCCTCCTCGGTTTCACCGTTTGCGCAGATGGCATCTTTCAAAGCGCTGAGTCTGCTATTGCTGTTTCTCTATTGCTCTGCGGGAGCGCGTGTGGCCGCCATCGGCCGTGAAGATCGCTTCTTTAAAGGATTGCTGCTTGCGTGTGAGGTTGCGACCTGTGCCACGGCCATGTGTTATTTCGGCCTCGGCCAAACCATTTGGGGTAATCCCAACGCTCTGGGCGCGGCCATGAGCATCGGAGTGTTTCCGGTATTGCTGTGGGGATGGTTAACTACGGACGGCCCGCTGTCGAGATCTCGCCGTCTCGCCGTCCTTATTCTCTGCGTGTTTCTCGTTTTCTACAGCTTGGCCAGGGCCGGCATCGTTTCCATGATTCTCGTCACACTGGTCTTTTGTATTTGCCTGCGTCAATACAAGCTGTTAACGAAGATCATTGCGATCGCGCTCGCGACTGTCGCAATAAGTGGCATGTTGGCTCCTTTGTCCCTGGACCGGACGATTTCGGATTTAGAGGATTTGGCTCTTTACAAAGGGCACAAGGAGAAAGGTCTGTTAGGTTCGCGAAGAGCGCCGTGGGAAGATTCGATCGCCTCAATTAAGGAACACCCCTGGTTTGGCACTGGTTACGGCACAAGTCCCACAGGAGAGGATCCCGGCTTTTACTTCGGAAGGTTCGCTTCCAGCGCGGAGACGGTTCGTGAACACGGTAGCAGCTATATGACTATCGCAGAGTGGGTCGGTCTGCTCGGCGTCGTGCCCTTCGCCGCGCTCCTCGGCCTGACTGTGTCAAATGTGTGGCGCGTTTGTTCGTGGATGCGGAAGACTTCCAATCCGCGCCATTATTCCATTCCGTTGGCTATGGTCGTCTTGGCCGGCCTTGTTCATGCCGGTTTCGAAGATTGGCTATTCGCAGTCGGATCCTATTCCTGCGTGTATTTCTGGACCTTCGCATTTCTGCTCGCGGATCTTATGCCAGCCCCTGTGACAGCGCCTTCCAGGCCTGTCTTTGTACGTGCTGCTCGACCGGCGCCGTTCGAGGTTGCCGTTCCAAATCGATGACCCGATTGCTGATCAATGCTCTGGCCGCGAGCGCCGGCGGAGGCCTTACTTACTTGCGCAACGTGATTCCTGAGTTGGCGCTTCGCCCGAGTGTGGAAGCTACCGTCCTTGTCAGGCCCAGCCTGCGGCGCGAATTCGAAACACTGGAGAATATTTCCTTTGTCGAGATGCCCGATTTAGCCAGCGCCACTCGCCGCTTTCTTCACGAGCAAAAGACGATTGCAAGTCTCATTCGGCGCGCCGGTGCGCAAGTCTTGCTGTCCGCCGGCAATTTTGCGCTTTGGAATTCTCCCGTTCCGCAAATTCTCCTGTCCCGTAACTCACTCTACACGTCGCCCGACTTTGTCCGCGATGTTCGCGCCCGCGGCGATTACGCGATCTGGATCGACACGCTGATCAAAGGCTGGTTTGCGCGGCAATCCATTTGCCGTGCCGATGTCACGGTTGCTCCAAGTGAGGCATTTGCCCGCGAACTCGCCGAGTGGAGCGGCAGGGAAGTCGTAGCCATTCACCACGGCTTCGCCCCGCAAGTCTTTACCAGCGATGCCACTCCGCTGCCGGAGCCGGTGCAGGCCAAGTTAGCCGATGGCCACGATGCGCTTCGCCTGCTCTTTGTGAGCCACTACAACTACTATCGGAATTTTGAAACCTTGTTTCGAGCCATGCCGATTGTGAAAGCCGCTCTGCGGGGCAAGAAGGTGAAACTTTATCTCACATGCCGTCTGGATTCCCGCCACAACCCCGGCACGTATCGCACCGACGCGGCATCGTCGCTTGTAACACGGCTCCGCGGGGAGCGCGATATCGTCGAGCTCGGAGCCATCCCTTATCGCTCGCTGCATCGTCTCTATCGCGCGTGCCACATGTACGTCACGCCAGCCTACGCGGAATCGTTTGCGCATCCGCTAGTCGAGGCTATGTCGAGTGGTTTGCCTGTGATCGCCTCCGACTTACCCGTGCATCGCGAAATCTGCGGAGACGCAGCCCTCTACTTCCCGCGTTTCTCGCCCGATGAATTGGCAAATTGTGTCCACCAGATTCGTGAGGATTCCGATTTGGCGGCAAGGTTGTCGCAGGCAGGCCTTGCCCGCGCAAACGATTTTAGTTGGAGCGAACACGTAACGCGTCTGCTCGATCTGGCGGACCGGCTTGCAGCGATACGTAAAGCCGCGCTCGCGCACAGGCCAACGCCCTCGTAAAAGACGGTAGGCTTTCTGCTGTCCAACCCGCGCCCGCGTAGCGACAGCCGCCTCGGCTGTCCAGCAAGCGCAGCGGCCCAATAGTATACTTACGGCTCCAGCCACAATCGCGAAAGAAAGAGCCAGGAGCGAGCCTCAGAATGCCCGCGGATCATGCAATCCACGGAATTGACCAGCAATCCGGCCGGCCCATCCCATTCGCGCGGAACTCCGCAAGCCGAATTGAGATTCTGGAGTGCACACTGCGTGACGGCAGCTATGCCGTGGATTTCAAATTCACAGAACGCGACACAGCTCTGCTCGCGGGTGTGCTGTCCAAACTAGGCTTCAAGTGGATTGAGGTCGGCCACGGCTTGGGTTTAGGCGCGGCTCGCGCCGGCAAAGGCTCCATGCCGGCGAGCGATGAGCGTCTAATCGAATCCGCAAAGCGCGCTGCCACCGCGGCTTTCACGGCGCCACCCATGTCGTCGCCATTGTCGTCCCAGTCATCGTCGCCATCGCCGTCCCCGAAGATCGGCTCTTTCTTCATCCCCGGTATCGGCGCCGCCGACGATCTGAAGCGCGCACGCGCCGCCGGTCTCGACTTCGTGCGCATCGGTTGCAATGCTTCCGAAATCGAGCAGTCCTATCCCTACATCGAACTTGCTCGCAAGCTCGGGCTCGTGCCGTGCCTGAACTTCATGAAGAGCTACGGCATCACTCCGGACGACTTCGCGGTGAAAGCAAAAGCGGGCGAGTCGGCCGGCGCGGAAGTGGTCTACTGCGTAGACTCAGCCGGCAGCATGTTCCCGGAAGATGTCCGGCGCTATCTGACCGCTGCGCGCGCCCTTTGCGAATGCGCCCTCGGTTTCCACGGTCACAGCAATCTGCAATTTGCGGTCGCCAACAGCGTCGAAGCCTTCCGCTGCGGCGCGACTATGATCGATGCCACCCTCTACGGTTTGGGCCGAAGCTCCGGCAATGTTCCAACCGAAGTCGTCCTCGCCGTGTTCAGTAATCTTGGAATTGAAACTGGCATCGATCTCTTCGAAGTGATGGACGCAGCCGAGCAATTTCTCAGTCCGCTCATGTCGCAGATGCAGCTCTACGACATGATGTCTGTTGCCATGGGATACAGCCGCTTCCATTCTTCGTTCCTCCCCAAAGTGGCCGCCGCTGCCAAGGCTCACGGTGTGGATTCGCGCCGCCTTGTCGCTGCAATGGGAAAGATGAATCCGCTCGAGTTGAACGATTCCGATCTGGAGCGAGTTGCGCGGAGTTTGCCCAAAGCGCCGAAGGCTACTCGTGACCCAGCGTTGATCTCCTTCTGTGCGGCCGGCATTTCCGAACACGCTATCAGCTCCTCGCTCCAGGCAGTGCGCGCGCTTGTCGAAGGCATGAGCGTCACTTGCGCCAAGCGCAGGGCCAAGCCTGTGCTCGAACTTGTGCCCTCCGAAAGAGCGCATCCCGATTTCGTTCTCGCCGATCTGGTTCTGGCCGGCTCAGTTCCGGCTGACGATGCGACCGTCATCGGCCGCGTGACCTTTGGATCGCTGGAATTGTTGCAGCAGGTTCTGGATCTTACTCGCGACACCATAGCCCTCTATCTGTTCGATCTCGACGGAGGGCAATGGGCCGGCGAACACATGAGCATCATTCGCAAGTCAGTCGGCGATGGCCGCGTCGTGCCGATTCGCTCCCGGCATCTTCGCGCCGCTTTTGAAGAAGAAATTCTGCTGAATATCGCCCAGCGCCACGGCGATATCTGCCTGCTCGTATACGGCAATCCGTCCAGCGAGTCCCTCACCCGCTATTCTCAGATATTCCACAGCGTCGCCGTTCGCGGAAGTCTGCCTGCCAACGCGCCTCCGAATGCCTGGGAAATCGCGGACTTCTCCGATCGTATGCATCTCGATCTAGGCGTGACCGCGGCGCTGTTCCTGTGTCCACCGAGCGCTGCCGATGCCGCTGCGATCGACCAATTCGCCTCGTCCAATGCCGTGTTCATTACAGATGGTTACTTCCCGCGCTTGCAGCAGGATCTTCCGCACCGCAACATTCTCCGCATCGACCCAAGCCAGGCCTATCACGGTCAGGTTGCGCGCTGGACCGCGATTTCGAACCTGCTGGCCGCTGCCCAACAGGCCAAGATGGCGGTCGCGGAATGACGCTTCGCGATCGGTCCGCCAATGAAAACGACGGTCGAATCGCCGCCCTGATTAACGACCGCATTCGTATTTCCGCCCAGCACGTATTCCTGGTCGATGCCTTCACTGGCCGCGAAATCACCTGCGCCCAGTTTCACGAACAAGCGTGTGCTATCGCAGCATATCTTCGCGAACACGGCGTCAGCCGCGGAGATCGCGTCGCTACCATCGTTCCCAACTGCACAGAGCTTGCCGCTCTCTATTTTGGATGCCTCTACGTCGGCGCAACCATCGTTCCGGTCAACCCCAATCTCAGTTCGGCCGAAGCGCAATACATTCTCACGAACTGCCGCCCGAAGTCGACGGTGGCAAATTCCTCGTCCCGGCAAAAATTCGCCGGCATATTGGATCGCCCAATCCTCTTATCAACGTCGCAGGATCCAATAACGTCCTCGCCCGATTCCGTCATCGATCTCAAGCAACTCGAAAGTCCCCCCGCCTTCGTCCCATTCAGCGAGTCCGCCGCCGACGATCTTGCGCTCATTGTCTACACATCCGGCACAACCGCCAGGCCCAAAGGTCTCGCGCACCGGCTCGACCGCATGGTTCGCAATGCCACCGCCTTCGCCGAAGCCCAAGCCATCGATTCCGATTCCCGCTTCTACCTCACCCTGAGCATGGCCTACATGGGCGGCCTCTACAACCTGCTGCTTCTCCCGTTCCTCACCGGAGCTAGTGTGGTCGTCGATCATGTCTTTGACGCACGCTCCAGCATTACGTTCTGGGAGAAAGCCGCAAAATTCCAAGTCAACACGCTGTGGCTCGCGCCCACGGTCCTTTCGATTCTCCTGAAAATGGATCGCGGCCATCAGGGCGAGGAATATTGCCGTTCGTCCATACGTAA
This sequence comes from Terriglobales bacterium, assembly GCA_049698855.1. Taxonomy (GTDB): domain Bacteria; phylum Acidobacteriota; class Terriglobia; order Terriglobales; family Acidobacteriaceae; genus Acidiflorens. The sequence goes on along the minus strand of JBAVYO010000271.1, from coordinate 8,676 downwards.
AACGTTTGTTGGATTCGCACCGCTCCCGGCAAAAGTGAAGGCCGAGTTCGAATCGCGCTACGGAATTGCGCTCACTGAGAACTATGGATTGTCGGAAACTCTGTTCGTGACCGCACGCTCTAACTCGTCCACTGGTTCGTACGCTGGCGCACAAGAAAACTCTCAAGGCTACGTTGGCGACCCTTTACCCGGAATCCGCCTGCGCCTCTGTGACGACCGCGGCTCGGAAGTTTCGCCCGGCGAAGAAGGCGAAATCCAGCTTCTGACGCCCGATTTGATGGCTGGCTATCTTTCCGAGAACGGCGATCTCAACAAGGTCGATGCGAATAATTGGTTTCCCACCGGCGACATCGGCCGCATCGGCGAAACGGATTCGCTCTTCATCACCGGCAGAAAGAAAGATCTGATTATTCGCGGTGGCATTAATATCAGCCCCGCCGCCATCGAGGAAGTCCTGCTCCGCGCCGCTCACGTCGTCGATGCAGCCGTAGTCAGCGTGCCCCATGAACTCTACGGCGAAGATATCGTCGCGGTCCTGAAGCTCGAGCCCGAAGTCACCCTGGACTCTGTTATCGGGCCTGTCATGGCGCAATGCAAGCAGGCCCTGGCTGCGCATCAGCAGCCATCCCGCTACATGGCAATCGACGAATTCCCGCGCACGTCGAACGGTAAAATTCAAAAAGTCCGCTTGCGGGAATTAGTTTGGGGAAAACTCCAGGTTGCTTCCCCGGCTTCATCCGAAGCGGCGGCGAATCTCGCCAGGCAAGGCACCGGCGCATGAAGATTATCGATCTCTCGCTCACTCTTCACGAAGGCATGATGACCTTCCCCACGCACTGGCATCCGGTCGTGGAAATCAGCATTCTTGGCCGTCACGGAGTCGAGGGCAGGGAAACTCGCAAACTCGTACTCGGCACGCACACCGGCACGCACACCGATGCTCCTCTGCACTTCATTCCAAACGGCAAAAGCATCGATGAGGTTCCGCTCGATATTCTCGTTGGCGAAGCCGCGGTAATTAACTTCGCCCCAGCCCAACCCAATCAGGAAATTGGCGTCGCCGCGCTCAAGGAAAAACTCGGCGCCAAAGTTCCCACTCGCCTCATCCTGCGCACCGACTGGTCCGACCACTTTGGCAAGATGTCCTACTACAACAGTTATCCTTTTTTTTCGCAGGAAGCCGCCCGTTGGCTGGTGGATGCGGGATGCCGCCTGATCGCAATGGATACGCCTTCGCCCGACAATCCCGCGCATTCACGCGCCAGCGGCAACGATTCTCCCAATCATAAAATCCTTCTCGGTGCCGAGGTTGTGTTGGTCGAATATTTATGCAATCTTCGAGCGTTGTCCAAGCCGGTGGTTGAACTCGTCGTTCTGCCGCTCAAAATCAAAGGCGCCGACGGATCGCCCGCGCGCTGCATCGCCATCGAAAGGTAGTCTCGTGAGCCAGGAAATTTCGAGTTGGGTCACAGAGTGGTTTTCATCACGCGGCAAACTGAGTGGCCTGCGCCCGCAGATCTTGAACGAGATTTTGAGCGTGAACTATCTCGAAGCCGGCTTGCTCACCTCGCTTGAGATCGTCCAATTTGTAAGCGAACTCGAAGACCGTTTCGCCATCCAGTTTTCCGAAGCGGAAATGCAAGACCCGCGTTTCTCAACCATCGGCGGCATCGCCGAATTAGTTGCGGTAGCTCGCGCCCAAAAATCTCTGGATCGCACCAGTAAAGTCGGATAGCCTTGCTGAATCGCGATTGCCCGGATGACATCCACACTCCATCTCACGTTGCCGAAAGACATCGCGCAAACGGATTCTCCAAGTCCGCGCTCAGGCCGTGCGCTTCACATCCTCACGCTCACTCCGTTTTTTCCGTTCGCTTCGAATCCGGTTTACGGATCTTATGTCTCGGAGCCAATCGAGCGCTTCGCCGAGTTCAATCTGCGTTCCACCGTCATCGGGGTCTCTCCGCTTCATCGTAAACGCCGCCGTCCGCTGCCATCCGCGGCCGCCGAGTGGCTGCGCTATTTCACGATCCCAGGAAATTTCGGCCTCACTACTGCCGGGTTCTTTCTCTACCACCGGCTCATTCCGTTCGTGCAGCAGCTCCATCGAAACAATGCGATTGACCTGATTCACGCACACGCGACTCTGCCATGCGCCCACGCCGCTCTCCTGCTCTCCGAACGATCAGGTATCCCGTTCGTCGTCACGATCCACGGGCTCGATGTCTTCAATAATTGCTTCGAGCCGGGAACGTCCGCCGCCGAACGCCGCGCAAAACTCTCCGCCAAAATCTACAGTCGCGCGTCCTCCGTAGTCTGCGTCAGCCGCATGATCGAAGAAATTCTGCAAAACGGAATGCCTCGTCCAGTCGCAAGCTGCGTGATCTATAACGGCGTAGATCCGCAAATGTTTTTTCCCGAAGAAACCCCGGTCACCGATCGCCCTCCCACCATCCTGATGGTTGGCAATCTTCTCCGCGGCAAAGGACACGAAGTCGTCCTCAAGGCCCTAGCGCAAATCAAACCCGAGTTCCCAACCCTGCGTTGCGCGATCATTGGAGAAGGCCAGGACCAAAGCCTATTCGCCGATCTTGCACGCCAACTGGGCATCGCCAATAAAATTTCCTTTCTCGGTCGCCAGGATCGTCAAGCCGTTGCCACGGCCATGCGCGAATGCACTATCTTCGCGCTGCCCAGCCGCTTTGAAGGCCTGGGCTGCGCCTATCTCGAAGCGATGGCTTCAGCGAAACCCGTGATTGCCTGCGAAGGGCAGGGCATTGGAGAAGTTATCCAGCACGGGAAGAATGGCTGGCTCATCCCGATTGATGGCATATCAGAAATGGCCGACGCGTTGCGTCAGCTTTTGTGCTCGCCCGATCTACGAACTTGCCTCGGAACTAATGCGCGCCAAACCATCCTCGCCGGTTTTACACTGTCAGATCAGGTACGCCGCCTGTCCGATCTTTACCGCGGCGTCGCAAAATCATGACCGCGGCTAATCCCAGCGTTCTATCTTCAACCCCAAGCCTGGTGGATTTGGCGGAAAGCGATTTGCCGGAGATCGCCGCCTTCGTTGCCGAGCAATCCGGGCAAGCAGGCGACGCAGTGCTGGATCGTCTGACTTGGTTGCTGCTGGAAAATCCCGCGCGCCATAAGCTCGTACCACTCGGCTGCGGCGTGCGCTCAACCAGCGGCGCGCTCGTGGGCTGCATTCTCTATCTTCCGCAGGTGTTCACGTTCGGCTCAAATCCAATATTGCTTCTGGGATCGACCTGTTTTTATGTGAATGAATTTCATCGCGGTTTCGGCGGCGCTCTGTTTCTCAAGTTCACGCGCATCGCCCAGCAATGGCCTATATTCGGAAATTCCGCTAATGCCATTGCCGCGCAACTATGGAAGGCCCGCTGCGCGACTCCAATTGCGCACTCCGATCATGAATTGTTAGGAGTGGTCAATTGGCCGCCGGTTGTCGAAGAGGTTATCGCCCGCCGCGTAGCAAGTAACCGGCTGGCACGCGCAGTTGGCGCCGCGACCGCGTGCCTGCGCCATGTTCGCAATCTCCGGCTTCCCCGCGATCCCGAAAGCTGCCTGGTTCGTTTGTCCTCGGTCGAAGAAGTGATGGAGCTGCCTCTGCTCGATGCCTCAGATTGCTTTTCTGCGCTCAGAAACGAATCGTATATCCGTTGGCGATACTTCTCGCAACGCGATCCGTCGATCTCGCTGTTCGCGTTCCGCAATCGCAAGACGCCAAGATGTGTGTTCATTGCCGTCAATGAGAGGCGGCGTGGTCAGCGCCGGCAAATTCGCGCACTCAATCTGCTCGACGCGTTTCCGAAGCCCGATCCCGAGGCGCTCGCGGCGATCCTCGGTGCTCTCCACGAAAAATATCGCGACAATGTGGATGTGATCGTCGCGCGCTGCCTTGATGCAGCGTGCCAGAATGCGCTGCTCCAAGCCGGTTTTCGGCGCCGCGAATTCGAAGCTCCCAACGGCTGGCTGCTTGACCGGCGCGGCGTCCTTCCGCCCGGCGAGCGCTACTTCATCCCAGCCGACGGCGACTGGATTATCTAACCATGATTGGGGGAAGGATCTCCGTGTACTCGGTGTCCTCCGTGGTTACGATTTAGGTCGATATCGAACCGAAATGTCCCAAACTCCGGAGCCGAACTTGCCATTGAGAACCCGGGCTCGCAATCTCGCGTTGAAGGCTGCATCCCGCCTGCGCCTGCACGAACTCGCGCTCTCGCTGCAACGCGGCCGTGCCAATTCCCGGATCGTCGTCGTCGAGATGCACGAAACACCAGACGCGGTCGAACTGCGCCAGCAGATCGAGTGGGTCGCCGAGCATTTCACCATCATCACTCCAGAGTTGTTTGCCCGCGCTCTCGAAACCAGAACGGGCACCTGGCCCGGCTCGAAGCCCGCCGTGTTGTTTACCTTTGACGATGGCCGCGAGAGCAATTATCTCGTCGCCGCGCCCCTCCTCGAGTCTTTCAACGCCCGGGGCATATTTTTCGTCGTGACCGAATTCATCGGCCTACAAGGCGACGCCGCAAAAGACTACTACTATTCAAAAATCGATATACGCAAAACCCAACGCACCACTGCCAATCGCGGTGAATCCCAACCTGCTGATGCCGAAGATGAAATCTGGATGCCGATGAGGCCCTCCCAACTCGCCGACCTGGTTCGCCGAGGCCACTGGGTCGGTAGCCACACTCTGTCGCACGCTCGTCTGGCAGGAATTTCGCCCGCTGATTTGCAGCGTGAGATTCGTGACAGCGCCGACCAAATCGCGCTCTGGACAGGCAACCCCGCCGAAGCGTTTGCCTGGCCGTATTCCTGGAATTCGATTGATCGCGCATCCTGGCAGGCGGTTCAACAATCCCATTGTTTCTGTTTTTCGCCCTGTCCGGGAACCGTCGACCTGGCCAACGATTCCTCTCTTCTAATCTGGCGCAAAGAAATCGAATCGCGATATTCCCCCGCCGAATATCGGTTCATGTACTCCGGTCTGGTCGATCTTCTTTGGGCAAAAAGGCGGCGAGCACTCGGAAGAATGCTGGCGTAAGCGAGTGCGGACACCGGAAGGGAATAGCCGCCTTTACGTCAGCAACGGTGCTCGCCACGAGCCCGCCGAATCCCGCGACCTTCCCCACTAGCTATACGTCGAGGCGTCCAACTTAAGAGTCGTTGGCTCAAATAACAAGGTCGCTCGACCGATAAGGCGCCCCTCTGTGTCCTCCGTGCCTTCCGTGGTTTATCCTCTCTTCTTCGGATATCGGATAAAAGTTTCGCGTCAAAGTTTTACTCCATGTGTGGAATCTTCGGCATCCTCACCCCCGAGCGCATCAAGCGGGAAACTCTCGATACCGCCGCGCAATCCCTGCGTCATCGCGGTCCTGACGATTCCGGCACAACCATTATTCCTATCCCGTCCGGCGGAGAACTTGGTCTTGCGCACACGCGCCTGTCCATCATTGATCTTTCGCCGCTCGGCCAGCAGCCCATGCGCGATCCCGCGACCGGCAACTGGATCGTCTTCAACGGCGAGATCTACAACTTTCGCGAACTTCGTGCGCAACTGGAATCCGCGGGCGCTAGCTTCAATAGCCACTCCGATACCGAGGTGATCCTCGCTGCCTACCGCGTTTGGGGAGAAGATTCATTCCAGCGCCTGCGCGGCATATTTGCCCTCGCGCTCTGGGATGAACAGCGCCAACTCCTGCTGCTCGCGCGTGATCCCCTGGGCATCAAGCCGCTTTACTACTTTCATTCCGGCGACAAGTTTCTTTTCGCATCCGAAGTTCGCGCGCTCCTGCGCACCGGCCTCATCCCGCGCCAACTCGATCCTCACGGCCTCTTCAGCTTTCTGGCCTTCGGCTCCGTCTACGAGCCGCGCACCATCATCGAAGGAATTTCCGCCGTCCCTCCCGGCCACATCGTTTCCGTCGTTCCCCCCGTTTCTCCGGACGGCGGACACCTCGAAGCGCGCCGATTCTCGCCGCCGCTCACAGCCTCGATCGCGAACTCCGCCGGGCACGATTCCGCTGGCCAAAGCTCCGAAACCGCCGTGCAAGCCCTCCCCGATCTTCTTCGCAATGCTGTGCTCTCGCATCTCGTCAGTGATGTTCCCGTCGGTGTATTCCTCTCCGGTGGCATTGATTCCAGCAGCCTCGTCGCAGTGATGAGCCAGGCTGGCATTCGCGCCACAACTTTTTCGCTCATTTTTCGCGAAGAAGAATTCAACGAAGCCGCATATTCGCGCATTGTTGCCGACCGTTTTGCAACCGATCACCACGAAATTATGGTCTCGGAGCAAAGTGCGCTCGCCAGCCTGCCCGAAGCTCTCAGCGCTATGGATCAGCCAACCATCGACGGCATCAACACTTGGCTGATTTCTTCCAAAGCCCACGACGAGCGCATCAAGGTCGCTCTATGCGGTCTGGGTGCCGACGAAATGTTCGCCGGCTATTCGAACTTCCGCCGCGTACCGCGAATGGAGAAAGCCGCTGCCCGCTTCGCAAAAATGCCGTCGGCATTGCGCAAGCCCGTCGCCGCGTCGATTGCCCTTCTGGCGAAGAACAGCGACCGAACTCGAAAGCTCTCTGCGCTTGCTGATCGCGAGTTATCGCATCCTTATTTCCTGGCACGCACTCTCTTTACTCCTGATGAGCGCAAGGCGCTGTTTGCGGCCGATGCCGTACTCGCGGAGCGCGAGTTGGCAGACTTAGAACGAGGTGCCCTCGCGGCCTGTGCGTCGCTTGACCCCATGAATCGCGTTTCCTGGCTCGAAACCACCTGCTATATGCGTAACACTCTTCTGCGCGATTCCGATTCCATGAGTATGGCCCACGGATTGGAAATGCGTGTTCCCTTTCTCGATGAGGCACTCGTCAGGGCTTGTTTCTCTATTCCCGGCAAGCTCAAGTTGGAGGGCGGGTCGCCAAAAGGCCTGTTGCTGAGGGGGCTCGGCGTTGAACTTCCGCGCGAAATTGTCGATCGTCCCAAGCGCGGATTTACCTTGCCATGGGAACGGTGGATGCGCGCCGATCTCAAGCCTCTGATTGAGCAAACGCTGCAAAGCCAGGCCGAGCCGCTCCCACTCCTTAGTCCACGCGCCGTCGCCGATGTCTGGGATCGATTTCTGGCCGGCCAGACATCGTGGTCGCGCCCCTGGGCCTTGTTTGTCCTCCAGCGCTGGTGCGAGAAAAATCTTTAATTGCGGCAAAATTCTGCACATCGCTTCAACCTACGAATCCAGCCTTCCTCCGTGCACCCTGTGTACCCAGTGGTTATGCCTTTTGCCGATTCTTAATCAAAGTTTCCCTTGGCGAAGTCTTCCCGTTTCCGCCCGCCGGACAACCGCTTCCAAAGAATCCGAATCTGAGCCTTGCAAGCGCGAAAAAGCGCTCAACTCTTCTTTCCGACTGTGCTAGTATCCGCTGAGAGAGGTTGTCGGGCTTGGCTTGTGGGGCCGGCTCGATTTTTCCGGGCGCGTATTCGCACTGACTTAAGTAGGGCCTATGCTGTGCGGCAAACGGTTCTCGGCTTTGTTGGTTCGCTCGTTTCTGTTGTCCCTCTGTGCGTCCTATGTCTTCCTGGTTTTTGCGCAAGATTCCTTTGCCCAGAATTCAATCGAAGATGTGCATATTCAGCCGAGGATTCAACCTCCGCCGCCCCTGGAGCCGCAAGGCGATCCCTCGCTGCGCACGCATACCAAGCCCTACAAAGTCGATGTGAATCTGGTCCTCGTGCCGGTCACCATCACCGATCCGCTGAACCGGCTCGTCACCGGCCTCGACCGCGAGAATTTCAATCTTTTCGAGGGTAAGGAAGCTCAGGAAATCAAGACCTTCTCCAGTGAGGATGCTCCCGTCTCGCTTGGCGTGATCTTCGATATGAGCGGCAGCATGGGCAGCAAGATCGATCGTGCCCGCGATGCGGTGATCGAGTTCTTTAAAACCGCTAACCCGCAGGACGAATTTTTCATGATCACTTTCGCCGACAAGCCGGAGGAGATTTCCGACTTCACCAGTTCGGTCGATGACATCCAGGGCAAGCTCGTCTATACGGTTCCCAAGGGCCGCACTGCGCTGCTCGACGCGATTTATCTGGGCGTCACCAAGATGCGGCAGGCGAAATATCCGAAAAAGGCCCTGCTGATTATTTCCGATGGCGGTGACAACCATAGCCGCTATACCGAAGGTGAAATTCGCTCGATGGTGAAAGAAGCCGACGTGCTGATCTATGCCATCGGCATTTACGATCACTATTTTCCGACCGAGGAAGAGCGCCTGGGGCCAGCTCTCCTGAGCGATGTGACGGAACTGACCGGCGGCCGCGCTTTTACCATCGATAATCCAAACGATCTGGCCGATGTTTCCACAAAAATAGGCATCGAGTTACGCAACCAATATGTGCTTGGGTACCGTCCTAAGAACCCGGTTCATGACGGCAAATGGCGTAAGATTAAAGTTAAGTTGAATCCTCCGAAGGGGTTACCGCCGCTGCGGGTCTATGCGAAGACGGGTTACTATGCGCCGACGGAATGACAACGTCCTACTGCTGTTTCTGCTGCTGATTACGTGTTGTTTTGCGAACGCTCAAGCCGGCGCTCCTGCTCCGGCAGCACCTCCTGGCACAAGCCCCGCGCCTGCCGCCGATCAGGCGAAC
>JBAVYO010000270.1:0-3622 GCA_049698855.1 Terriglobales bacterium | reverse complement strand
GATCGAAACATCGGATCGCGCCGTCTATTCCATCAAACGCCTCATGGGGCGCGGCATTGAAGACATTCGCGAAGAGGTCAAGATGTTCCCCTTCCGCTTAGCCGACGACCTGCAGCCGGGAGAAGTGCTGCGCATCAGGATCGGCGAGAGGAGTTATACGCCGCCGGAAATCTCGGCCTTAATCCTTCGCCAGCTCAAGCGCAACGCCGAGCGCTTTTTCGGCGGGCCGGTCACGAAGGCCGTCATCACAGTTCCCGCATATTTCAACGACGCGCAGCGGCAAGCGACCAAAGACGCAGGCCGAATTGCCGGACTTGACGTGCTCCGTCTGGTGAACGAACCCACCGCGGCATCGCTGGCCTACGGTCTCGACAAACGTAAGCACGGAATTGTCGCCGTCTACGATCTAGGCGGCGGCACTTTCGATATTTCGATTCTCAAGCTCCACGACGGCATTTTCGAAGTCATTGCCACCAACGGCGATACACACTTGGGTGGTGACGACATCGACAATCTGCTGATCGCTATCGCGCTCGACGATATTCAAGGCGACCTGAAACTCGACCTGCGCCGCAATGGCGAAGCTGTACAGCAAATCCGCAAGGCTGTTATCGAGGCCAAGATTGCGCTCTCCTCGCAGCCTAGCGTCAAGCTCGACGTGGAACTTCCGGGCGGCAAACACTATCAGCGCGAAATCACGCGCGAAATGTTCGAGCAGCTGATCCAGCCGGTAATTGACCGCACGGTTGGCCCAACCAAGCAAGCGCTGAAAGACGCAGGCCTCAAACCGGCGCAGATTGACGAGGTTGTTCTGGTCGGCGGATCGACGCGCATCCCTAAAGTCCGCCAACTGGTACAAGATCTCTTCGGCCGCACGCCGCACACCGATTTGAATCCCGACGAAGTGGTCGCTCTCGGCGCGGCCGTGCAGGCAAACATTCTCGGCGGCGGCTCGCCCGCCACAAAAGAGATGCTGCTGCTCGACGTGACGCCGCTCTCGCTCGGCATCGAAGTCGCGGGAGGCGTCACCGACAAAATCATCCTTCGCAATTCGACGATCCCGGCCTCGGCGACGCAGTATTACACCACACAGATCGATGGCCAAACGAACGTTGCCATCCATGTGGTGCAGGGAGAGCGCGAACTGGCGCGGGATTGCCGGTCGCTGGCACGCTTTGATCTGAAGGGCGTTCCGCCGATGGTGGCTGGTATGCCGCGCATCGAAGTCAAATTCCTGATCGACGCCAATGGCATTTTGCACGTTTCCGCACGCGAACAGCGCAGCGGCAAGGAAGCCGAGATTGACGTTCAGCCCAGCTATGGGCTCACCGACGAACAAGTCGAGAACATGCTGCTCGAATCGTTCGACTACGCGGAAGAGGACTTCCGCCAGCGCCAGGTAATCGAAGCACAGCGCGAAGCGGAGACGATACTTACAGCCCTTGCCAAGGGGAAGAAGAGTCCGGCATGGCAGGAATTGACGAGCGCGGACCGCGCCAATGCCGAGTCCCTGGAGAAAAAACTGATCGCAGCCAAAGACGGCGACGACTATTCCGCGATCCGCAAAGCGATTGACGAACTGAATGAAGGCACAATGCGTCTAGCCGAACTCATGATGGACACCGCCGTCTCCACCGCGCTCAAAGGCAAGGCAATGGATGACACGGGGATTGAAGAAGGGGAACACGCTGGACATCCAGTGGCGAAGGCGGAATTTAAGTAGCTTTGAGCTTTGAGCTATGAGCTTCGAGCAATCAAAGTCGCATGAGCTTCATCCGATTAGAGTCGCGTTCGGGCGTTAGTCGAACAACGAGGCGTAGCGGTATTCGGTTTTGCTTGCCCGTAGCTCATAGCTCGAAGCTCATAGCTTGAAAGATTTGGGGTCTTACATGTCTGACGAAAAAACACAATCCACAGGAGCCACTACCATCGACGCTCCCCCTAATGAGAACAACGCCAATACCGTTGAAATCACCTTCCTTCCCGAAGGCAAGACGGTCACATTCGAGCATGGCGAGCTGCCATACAAGGATCACGGCAAGGAGCAGTCGATTCTCGACGTGGCGTTGAATTATGACATCCACCTCGACCACGCGTGCGGCGGCAACTGCGCCTGCACGACCTGCCACGTCTGGGTAAAAGAAGGTGCGAATCTGATTTCCGAGATGGAAGACGAGGAAGCCGACAAGCTCGACATGGCCGCCGATCTTCAGCTAAACTCGCGTCTCGGATGCCAGGCGGTAATCAAGAAGCCAGGCAAAGTGGTGGTGGAAATTCCGGCGTGGAATAGAAACTACGTTTCGGAAGAACACTGAGACGATTGGATCTTGTCTACCTATAAGGTATTGTCATTCCGAACGAAGTGAGGAATCTCTGCTCCACCAGAGCCGCTGGGTCATGTAGGGATGCTTCGCTGCGCTCAGCATGACAGAGCCATGGGAAGCACTCAGGAGTGGCAACCAGGCTTGCCACACGAAAGTCAGCCGGCCAAACTGCGCAGAACAAATTAGAGACGAACGAGCAAGCGAACGACGAACAGCAAGGGACGAAGGACGGGGTAACTATGCCAAAAGAACTTACATGGACCGACTCGGAAGATATAGGGATACTGCTCTCCGAAGCTCATCCCGAAGTCGACCCGCTCGCGGTCCGCTTCACGGATCTGCATAAGTATGTAGTCGCGCTGCCCAGCTTCAAAGACGACCCCGCAAAATCAAACGAATCGAAACTCGAAGCCATCCAGATGGCCTGGCATTCAGAGTTTCTTGACCGCACGCAGAGCTAGGGCTCTGGTTGCGTAGCATTTCTCCCGCGGAGTTAGCGATCCATTGCTAACATGTGTCCTTACAGTGTACTTTTCCGGCACGATCTCTTTGCCTCATGTCACAGTAGAGGAGTGCTAATTTGAGGGCACCTTACGTCTTAGCGACCGCGTTGCTTATCGGGCTCCCAGTTGCCGCTGCTCAGGCAACACCATGGCTGACAGACGAGCAGGCACGTGATGTTGCAGCGTCGGCGATACACGCTGCCTATCCCGAGCCCTGCTACAGCACATATCGTAATGAGCGCCTCGAAAGTATCGTTATTAGCGTTCGCAGAAATCCCATGGTCGGCAACAAACTCAACAATTCCGTGTACTTTTACCGTGTTGCGAGTGACACGTGTGATTACGTTGCCGAGAAGGACGGCAAACCTTTTTTGATGTCTCAAGTGTCGTCGGATTGCTGTGAGTACGGAGTTGTCGCTGTAGACCGTGCTACGGCAAGGAGCTATTGGTTTACGGGTGAGAAAAGACCAGAGGTGTTCAAGGAGTTCGCGCTGGACGAAGAGATACAACCCGATTCCTCCCGGCCTGTCTTGTTCATCACTCTTTATCGCGAACTCGTCTGGGGTGACTCCAGCGACAATGAAATTAGGAGCTTGGGACAGCTCCGAGATTTAGTTCAGCGGAATTTCCAGTCTGCTTATTCTCCTTACGAACGAGATAATGTCTGGCAGCGGAAGTTTGAGCGCTGGTGGCGGCGGTTTCAATCACGCATGTCCCAATTGACGTTGGATACTACCTACGAATCGACGAGCGAAGGAACCATAATTCGGGGGTATGCTTTCAATGGGTTCGAGC
>JBAVYO010000269.1:0-6162 GCA_049698855.1 Terriglobales bacterium | reverse complement strand
CCCTGAGAGCGCATACGGTCTGGATACAGGAGTTACGAATCCCCTCTACGGGGGCCTGCCTCGCATCAGCGTCTGGCCCTACTACATCTTTCCGCAGGAGCTTGGGGGCTTCAACTGGCCGAAGGTTCAAGGCCCGGATGCGCGCTTTCAATTCATCGATCACATCTCCTACGTCGCGGGAAAGCACGCGATTAAATTTGGCGGCGAGTTCCACCGCGACTCCTTCAGCGGCGGCGCTTATGGCGGTTCGCGCGGCCGGATCAAGTTCATTGGCGGCAACTTCGAGGGTGGAAACTCTCAAGGGATTGAAGATTTCTTTGCTGGATTGCCCACCAATGGCACCTTGCTGGTTGGCGATCCTACACGGCACATTCACAACTGGGGCTATGCGGGATTTGCCCAGGACGATTTTCGCGTGACCAAGAGTCTCACGCTAAACTTCGGCGTGCGGTATGAGGTGAATACCGTCATCAAGGAAGCGCACAATCTTCTCGGGAACTTCGATCCGACGCTGCCGGCGGACAAAGCGTTGATTCAGGTTGGAGTGAACGGGATAACCGGCCCCTACAATCCCGATCGCAAGGATTTTGCGCCGCGCGGCGGTTTCGCCTGGGATCTGTTTGGAACTGGACGAACCGTGTTGCGGGGCGGGGCCGGCATCATGTACGAGACCCTGAACTGGGAATCGTTCCTCGCGTTGAATAATTCCCTGGGTTTGGCCACGGTTCCAACCGGAGCGCAAATCGACTCGAGCGGGGGGACCTCCGGCGGTTCGATCGCCACCGCGGTCGCCAGTTTTCCCGGATCGAGTTTGAACTGGTTCGGAACTGTTTTCCCCGGCAACAATACCGTCGACTGCGATCCGGTGACCGGGAATCCGTGCACGATCATGGGTGTCGACCGCAATCTCAAAACACCCTACGTTATCAGTTGGGATTTCAACATTGAACACTCCTTCACGCCCAACCTGGTGCTGGAGCTGGGTTATGTGGGGAATCACGGATCGCGCCTGGTGGGGATCCGTGACATCAACCAGGTAAACCCTCAATTGGATAACGGCAGCGAGCAGTTTGGCAGGCCGTTCACCTACAGCTGTCCAGCTCCAATTGGAGCCGGCGCGGGTGGGCCTTGCTTCGACTATTTGAGCTTCGTCTATCAGATGGAAAACATCTACCGGTCGAACTATGACGGCTTGCAGACGACGCTGACCGCGCGCAACTACCACGGCCTCTCGATGATCGCAGGCTACACGTGGGCCCATGCTCTGGATCAGGTGGGCGCCAACTGGGACTTCGGGGCCGGCCTTGGGCTCCCGAGCGACAGCACGCATCCCAACCGCGAATATGCGAGCAGCGATTTTGACATTCGCCAGCGTTTCACACTTTCGATGACTTATCTGCTTCCTGGCAGAAAGAGTTTCGCGCAGTTGCTGGAGGGCTGGCAGATCAACTCGATCATTACCCTGCAGAGCGCCCAGCCGTTTGGCGTAATGGATGCAGGTACGGATGTCAGCTTGACGGGCGAGTTGAACGACCGTTGGGACTTCTATGGAAATCCAAATGACTTTAAATCTACGCCGGCCGGGATCCCGTATTTCGCTCCAGGAAGTCTGCCCGCTGCTTGCGTAAATCAGGCCGCGGCCAACGGTTCCACCTCTTCTCTGAACGCTTTTGGCTGCTATGCGAGCGGCAACTCGTTCATGATTCCGCCCGCGTTTGGCACTCAGGGCACGATGGGCCGCAATATTTTCCGCGATACGGGCTTCCGCAACGTGGATTTCTCACTCGCCAAGAACTGGAAAGCTGGCGAACGACTGGCCGCACAGTTCCGAGCCGAGTTCTTCAATATCTTCAACCATCCTAATTTTGCCAATCCGTTCGGCGGCCAAAATGGATGGGCCCATAACGATCCCTCGACCGGATCGTTTGGTTGCTCGTGCGCTACGCCTGACGTCGCGGCATCGAACCCCGTCATCGGATCGGGCGGCAGCCGTGCGGTGCAACTGGGACTGAAATTGACGTTTTGAGAAAGCCGCGCCCCCTAGCGGCGGGGCCGGCTCCCATCCGGCCCCATTTTTTTTGAAAGGAAATCTCTCCATGGTCGCAACTGCAAAGGCTCTACTTCTAAGAACGGCAACTCCGAATCTCTGCTATCGGCACATCCACTTCGGGCTGGCAGGGCTGCTGCTCATGGTGGCAAGCGCTTTGTGCTTCGCGCAGAACTTTGAAAACCAGGACCTCGAAAAAAAAGAGCGCACCATCGACGAAATCAAAACCGAAGCCGTGCATCGCGCAGAGGTCGGCCAGTATCCGCTGATTGGGCTTGATCCGGCCGATGTGAGGGAAGCCCTCTCGACCGTTCACACCAAAGACAAGGACGAATGGGCAGCGGCGTTCATGGGCGTGGCCGACCGCTATATGAACGAAGCTAAGTCGATCGAGAAAACCGATCCAGCAAAGGCCAACGCGGACTATATCCGCGCCTGGCGGCTCTATTCGTTCGGACGCTGGCCTGTCCCGGCCTCGCCCGGCAAGCAACGCTCCTATGAAAAAGCGATTGAAGCTTTCCTCGCGCACGCAAAATTCTGGGATCCGCCACTGGAGATCGTGAGGATTCCATTTGAAGGGAAAGAAATCATTGGCTATTTGCGTTTGCCGAAGAGTGCGTCACCCGTGCCACTGGTTTTGGCGGTGAATGGGCTTGATAGCCGCAAGGAGGATCTCTCCGAAAGCTTCAGCGCGATTCTGCCTTTCGGCGTCGGCTTTCTCGCGGTCGACGGTCCCGGCACAGGCCAGAATCCGGTGAAGGTGAGCGAGAACGCAGATCGCATGCTTTCGCGTGTGCTCGACTACATTGCCACTCGTCCCGAGATCGACAAGACGCGCGTCGCCATGCACGGTGTGAGCTGGGGCGCGTACTGGGCGACGAAGATGGCTATTGTCGAGCGCTCGCGGCTAAAGGGAGCGAGCGCTCAGTCGCCTCCAGTGGATACCTTTTTTCAAAGAGACTTTTTGATCAGCAATCTGCTTGGCAATCGCGAATACTTATTCGATCAAGTTCCGGCGCTGATGGCAATCTTTGACAACGTTCATACTGTCGAACAAATGGCGGAGGTGCTGCCCAAAATGTCGCTTGTCAAGCAGGGCCTGCTGGGCAAGCCGATGGCGCCCATGCTCATTCTGGCCGGCGTGAACGATACGCAGGTGCCGATCTCCGACATTTATCTGCTCATGGACAAAGGCGACGTGCCCAAAACTGCCTGGATCAATCCCCAGGGAGGCCATCTCGGACGCCAGGTTGGCGTTTGGCCCGATCCGCGCATCTTCAAGGAAGTCATTATCCCGTGGCTTGTAAGGACGCTTGCCCCGGAGCCGGCGAAATAGCCTCTTCGTTCTGCGCTCTCGCGCAGGGCGGCGGACATTTGGATTCGAGCGTTTCGAGTGAGCACGCCGATCTTCAAGGCTCGCACCCAAGCTCGCGTCGATCAAGTCCAGCCCCACAAAAAAACTTGCGGCCCAGGGTATCCTGGGCCGCGCTTGCGATTGTTTCGTGTTGTCCGCCGGGCGCCGCCTGCGCTGGCGGTCATGCTACTTGTTGCGCTATTGCGCCGGGTTCACCACCAGACATACCGACCCAGTCGCCGTTGTGTAGTCCTCGGCAAGTGTCGGGGTGAACGTAACGGTCAGCGTATCGCAGGTCGCTGGCGGGGTTGGCACTGCCGGTGTGGTTCCGCTCTTCGGGGAATACACGAACTTGCCCGCAACGTTAGCAGTGGCATTCAACTGCGTTGCGCTCAACTTCGTTCCGTAGGTGATCGGAGCCGGTGTAGCCCAGGTGACAGTGCTGGTCAGCTTTTCCGCCGTTGTTTTCTGCGTGGCAGAAGCCGCCAGATACTGGTCGTTGGCCGCCCATTTCGCGGTCAGCGTACAGGTTCCCGTTCCCAGCGTCATGGTGACAGTCGTGCCGCTGATCGAGCAAGCACCGGCCGCTGTGATGGCCGGAGTGCTCGTCGAATTCGACGTCGCGGAGACAGTGAACGTTGACTGGTAGGCCGCGCTCGGCGGTGCGCCGGTGAAGCTCACCGTCGGTTTCGCTGCCGCCTGAATCATCGTTTGTTCGGAGACTGAGTTTGGCTCGTAGTCGCTGTTGCCTGCCGCGTTGAAGCTCACAAAGCAGGTTCCGCCCTTGCCGGTCAGAGTGAACGTCGGCCCCGAGTTGGTGCAGAGCCCGTCATTCTGGTTGGCGTAGGTAATCGGCAGGCCCACGCTCGAGACAGCCGCCACTGTAAAGACGGTTCCCTTCGGTGCGCTTGCCGGAGCCGGCTCGGTTACGGTGATGGTCTGGAGCGCCTTCACCGCATTCAGCGTCACCGTTACCTGTGGCGCCGCCGTGTAGTTCGCATTGCCAGCCTGATTCACGATCACCGAGCATTTCCCGGTGCCGCTCGTCATGGTGTAGGTTGCGCCCGAGTTCGAGCATGGACCGCTGCTGCTGAAGGCAACCTGCAATCCCGAACTCGCCGATGCCACCACCGTGAAGCTGGTGTTGTACACCGCACTCGCGGGAACCGAACTCAGCGCGATCACCT
This sequence comes from Terriglobales bacterium, assembly GCA_049698855.1. Classification (GTDB taxonomy): domain Bacteria; phylum Acidobacteriota; class Terriglobia; order Terriglobales; family Acidobacteriaceae; genus Acidiflorens. The sequence goes on along the minus strand of JBAVYO010000269.1, from coordinate 1,574 downwards.
GGCTGGCCGGATTGACGACCTGCCCGCCGGAGAGTGTTCCGGAGCTGCCGCCGTGGTTGCTATCTCCGGAGTACGTGGCGGTAACAGTATCGGTGCCGCCACCCAGGCTTGAGGTTGTACAGGTAGCGACGCCCGGATTGCCGGAGGTGACCGGCGTGGTGCCGTCCGTGCCGCAGTCTGGGATTGCAACGCCGTTCGAGGTCCACGCCACGCTTCCAGTTACATCGAGCGGCTTCACGCCCTTCCTGGCCGCGGGTTTCCGGCCCTTTACTTCGTTGTTCTCCCCGGTAATCGTCGCGGTCAGCGTAACTGACTGGCCGTAGGTGGAAGGATTGAGGCTGGACGTAACCGCCGTGGTTGCGCTCGCCTGATTGATGGTGAAGTTGTTGGTCTGCGAACTGCTCGAAGCAGCGTAGTTTGTATCTCCCGAGAACGATGCACTCTCGGTATAGTTGCCCGCTACATCGGTATTGGTTGGAGTATATGTGGCCGTGCAGGTGATGGTTTCGCCGGAACGCGGTGAGCAGCTTGTGGCTCCGTAGGCGCCGTTGCCGGTGCCGCCGATGGTCACATCGCTCGCCGTGGGGGCAACGCCGTGTCCGGTCCACGACAAGACTGCCGTGATGGTCACCGGCGTATCCGCAGCGAAGTCCTCATTCGACGGGCTCACGCTGGTCACGCTGATCGACGTCGCTATCCCGCCATTCACCACTTGATTCACGCTGCCCGAGCTTCCGGAGTGGTTGCTGTCACCGGAGTAGGTGGCAGTTACCGGGTCCGTCCCGACCGGCAGATGGGTGGCCGAAGAAGTGGTACAGGTTGCGACTCCTACGCCGCTGCCTGGAGGCGTCGGCGTCACCGTGGTCGTCGTGCAGCCCGTGTTCGAGCTCCACGCCACCGTTCCGGTTACATCGAGCGGTTTCTTGCCCGACTGTTTGCGGCCCTTGACCAGACCGTTTGCGCCGTTGATCGTGGCTGTGAACGTTACAGACGTCGCGTAGGTCGAGGGATTGGGAGAGGAAGTAACGGCCGTGGACGATGTGGCCTGGCTGACTACTTGGCCGCCCGCCAACGTGCCCGTGCTGCCAGAGTTATTAGTGTCGCCCGAGTAGGTCGCCGTCACGATGTGCGTTCCGGCCGCGAGCGTCGAAGTGCCGATTGACGTTGCCGATCCAGAGGACAGTGTCTCGGTATCGAACAACGCGCTGTCTACGTAGAACTGCACAGTGCCCGTCGGGGAGTTACCCGTTACGGTGGCGGTGAAGCTCACGGATTGACCATAGCTTGAAGGATTCAAGCTGGAAGAAACGCTAGTGCTCGAACTGACCGCATCCACTTCCTGACTTACTGAACCAGAGCCGCTGCTGTGGTTGCTGTCACCAGAGTAGTTGGCGGTGACGGTGTCGCTGCTGCCCACCGGGAGGATGGACGTTGTACAGGTCGCCAGTCCCGGAGTACCCGACGTTACGGTGGTTGTGCCGCAACCTGTGTTCGCGCTCCATGCCACGGTTCCGGTGACCGTCTCGGGATGCGCTTTGGCGTTGCCGTTGCGGCCTTTGACCTGTCCGTATTGT
>JBAVYO010000268.1:0-3201 GCA_049698855.1 Terriglobales bacterium | reverse complement strand
GGCGATCGCGGACCACGCGGTCCCCGCGCTGGCGGTCCCGGCGGTCCCCGCGAAGGCGGAGGACGCAAATATTTCCGGCGCAAGAAGGTTTGCAAATTCTGTGTCGAAAAAATCGAGGCAGTGAATTACAAGGACGTGCGCTTGCTGGCACAGTTTGTTTCGGCGGAAAGCGGCAAGATCACACCGCGCCGTCTGACGGGCGTATGCACGCCGCACCAGCGCCGGTTGTCGCGGGCGATCAAGCAGGCGCGCAATATCGCATTGCTGCCGTTCGCGGGACGCGCACAGTAAGTTGAAAACGTCGGTGGTCGTCAGTCGTTCGCGGGGCACAAGCGGCGCACGAAGATCGACCAGTTCTGGGTTTTCCGAACGACCAACGACCAGCGACTAATGACCGACGACGAAAGACGAACGACCAGATCACGGAACGGAGTCATCGAATGGAAGTTATTCTGAAGGAAGACGTAGCGAAGCTTGGAAATCGCGGCGAGGTGGTAAAAGTCGCGGAAGGATATGGGCGGAATTTCCTGCTGCCCAAAAAGCTTGCGATTGAGGCCAATGCCGCGAACAAAGCCGTCATCGAGCAGATGAAAGCTGCGGCGGTGCGGCGTTCGGCGAAAGAAAAATCCGAGGCCGAAGAGCTGTCGAAGCAGTTCGACGGCCTGGAAGTCTCGTTCACCCGCAAGTCGGGCGAGAACGATCAACTATTTGGATCGGTGACAGCGGGCGACATCGCCGAGGCGCTCGAGAAAAAGAGCTTCCACATCGATCGCCGCAAGATTCAGCTGCACGAGCCGCTCAAGTCAGTTGGCGAGTTCATTGTGCCGATCAAGCTGCACAGGGAAGTCACCACGCACCTGAAGGTACTGGTCGGAAAAGAAGCGGTCGCGGAAGAATAGTCTTTCGTGTGGGGACGGGGCCATGCCCCGTCCAACGCGGGGAACATCCCCGCCTCCACACCCCTATTCACCTTGCATTTCCGCTGCTACACACACTTCAGTTATCTACCCCGAAAAATTCTTCCACCTTCCGCAGGTCAGTCGTCTTCTTATAGTTCGGCAGGCTCTCCACAAACACCTTCCCATACGATTTCTTCAGAATTCGATTATCGAGCAGCGCCAGCAGGCCGCGGTCATGCAGCGAGCGGATCAAGCGTCCAAAGCCTTGTTTGAGGGTGATGACCGCGCTTGGCACCTGGTAATCGCTGAAGGCGTTGCCGCCTGCGCGGTCGATTGCTTTGACGCGCGCGGCGACGACCGGATCGCTGGGCACGGCGAACGGCAAACGGTCGATGATGACGCAACTCAGTTGTTCGCCCTGCACATCCACTCCTTGCCAGAACGACGAGGTGCCGAACAGCACGGCGTTGGGCGTGAGGCGAAACTCGTCTAGCAGCGCGGACTTTGGCGCGTCGCCCTGCTTGAGCATGGGGAAGTCGATGACGCCAAGAAGGCGGTCATAAATGTCGTTCATCTGCGCATAGCTGGTGAAGAGGACGAAAGCGCGGCCGCGTGTGATCTCCAGCAGGCGGCGGATGACGCTGGAGGCTTCGCTGGCGAATTGCGGGGTGCGCGGGTCGGGCAAGTCGGGCGGGACGTAGAGAATGGCCTGGCTTTCGTAATCGAAGTGCGAAGGGACGACGGATTCTCGCGCGTGATCGAGGCCGAGGCGCTGGCGAATATATTCAAAGCCGCCGCCGACGGCGAGCGTGGCCGAGGTGAGAACGGCGGTGTCGAGTTTCGACCAAAGGCATTCGCGAAGAATCTGGCCAACCTCGATGGGCGTGGCTTGGAGGACGACGTTGGTACGGCCCGATCTTCCCTCGGCTGTTGAAGCGCCCTCTTTATAAGACGAGCGGTCGGCGCCCGCTCTGCCACGTGGGGCCGGCGCGCCGCGAAAGCTTCTCCGCTCGATCCAGAAAACTGTGTTGGGGTCTTCGTTCTCCATCACAAAGCTAAGTTGGACCTGCATCTGCTGGGCGCGCTTGGCGAGCGTGAAAATGTCGTCGGGCTTCTGCGGCATGCGCTCAAACTCTGTGGAGAGGCGAATCAGCGATTGATTGAGTGCAATGAATTCGTCGCCGTTTTCTTCGAGAAATTCGCGGCGTGTGTCAAAGGCAAAGCGGCCGTCGTGGGCGGGAAGAAGCGAGAAGAATAGCTGCGAGCGTTCCCGCAGAGATTGAATCGCGCTCGACATTTGCGGCGTATAAAGTTTTTCGCGCTGCAGCAGGTGCTCGGCGTCGCGCGCGAGTTCCTCCATGCGCAGGTTACTGACAGAGATTCCAAAATAATTGCCGGCGATTTCTTCGAGCTCGTGCGCTTCGTCGAAGATGACCGCGCCGCAATCTGGGAGCACGCCCGCGTCATAGTCGCCATCGGCTTCGAGCTTGATGGAAAGATCGGCGAAAAAAAGATGATGGTTGACGATGATGATGTCGCTTTCGGCGGCGCGGCGGCGCATCTCTGTGATGAAGCAGCGGTCATACTCTTTGCATTTCTGGCCGATGCAGGTATCGGCGCGCGCGTCGAGCTTGTGCCAGACGCCGCTCGCCTCGGGCAGTTCGGCAAGCTCGGCGCGGTCGCCGGTATGCGTGGTCTTTTCCCATGCAGCAATAGCGCGGTAATGTTCGATTTCCTCGAAGCCGGAAAGCACGGGCTGGTCGGTGAGGTCGTATAGCTTTTTACGGCAGAGATAATTGCTGCGGCCCTTCATGTAGCAGACGGAAAGCTTTTGCGAAGACACATCGATCTGCACATTTTCATTCCGGCCACCGCCAGCAGTATCACTCCGCCCCCCCTCGGGTTTGTCATTCCGAACGAAGTGAGGAATCTGCTTTTCAGCTGCGGCCTCCCGCGTGAAGAGCGCCCGTTCGATGAACGGCACATCCTTGAAGAAAAGCTGCTCCTGCAAATTCTTCGTCCCTGTCGAGATGATGACACGCTTGCCCGAGCGAATGACCGGAAGCAAATAAGCGAGCGTTTTTCCCGTGCCCGTCCCAGCTTCCACGATCAGGTGGCGCTTCTCTTCCAGCGCCTCCTCGACCGCCTGGGCCATCTGCAATTGGCCGCGGCGGAACTCATAAGCGGGATGCGTTTTCGAGAGTACGCCCCCCGGTGCGAAGAACTGGTAGAGAGAATATCCACCGGAAGTAGACGCGGGATGGGAAGAAGATGCCACGGAGTCTCTATAATACCTAGTGGC
>JBAVYO010000267.1:0-5622 GCA_049698855.1 Terriglobales bacterium | reverse complement strand
CGCAGCGAGGGATCTGGGCGAGCCGCGAAAAGCGTCGCGGTTTTTGCGACGCAATAATCGCGCGTCTGGCTCGCTTCATCTTCAAACTGCGCCACTACCGATTGCTCGGCCAATCGCTCCTGATTGTATGTCTTCGTTCATGATTCTGCTTCACGATCCTGTTGATGATTCCGGTTGTGGGCCCGAATCATAGCGTCCTTGGTGTGATGCGGTCCGTACCCATGTAGGGTTGCAAGGCTTCCGGAATACGCACGCTGCCGTCGGCCTGCTGGTAATTTTCCACGATTGCCACCCATGTGCGGCCCACGGCCAATCCGCTGCCGTTCAGCGTGTGCACCAGCTCGGTCTTGCTCTTCCCTTCCGGCCGGTAGCGTATGTTGGCGCGGCGCGCCTGAAAACTTTCAAAGTTCGAGCAGGAAGATATCTCGCGAAAAAGATTCTGCCCCGGCAGCCAGACTTCGATGTCGTACGTTTTCGCCGAGGAAAACCCAATATCGCCCGTGCAGAGCGTCATGACGCGGTAATGCAGGCCCAGCTTCTGGAGCACGGTTTCGGCATTGTTCGTTAGTTTTTCCAGTTCGTCATAGGAATTTTCCGGGCGCGAGAATTTTACCAATTCAACTTTTTGAAACTGATGCTGGCGGATGATTCCGCGCACATCTTTTCCATACGAACCAGCTTCGCTGCGGAAACAGGGTGTGTAGGCGGTCAGGCAGATGGGGAGCTTGGCGGCATCGAGTGTCTCATCGCGGTAGAGATTCGTGACCGGGACCTCGGCAGTCGGAATCAGCCAAAACTTCTTCATGTACGATAGTTCGGACCACGGCACTCCCGCCTTCGCGCGTTGCACCTCGATCAACGATTGAACATCTATGGTACGAGCTGCAGCATCAACACTAACCACATTGTGGAACCCTCCATTCCACCAAACTAATTCTCCTACCCTCGGGGTGTGGTACGGGTCCTTTTCGCACGTTCCCGAACCAAACAGGCCAGCGCCGACGCTAAACAAATCCTGCTCAAACTTCGGCAACTGCCCCGTCCCGTACATCGAATCCGAATTCACTAAATAGGGCGGAAGCACCTCGGTATAGCCGTGCTCGCGCGTGTGCAGGTCGAGCATGAAGTTGGCGATGGCTCGCTCCAAACGCGCACCCAGCGCCCAATAGACGGCGAAGCGTGCGCCGGAAAGTTTGGCTGCGCGCTCAAGATCGAGCACGCCGAGTTGCTCCCCAAGCTCCCAGTGCGGCTTGGGCGTGAAATCGAATGTAGGCAGAGTGCCCCAGCGGCGCGCTTCCACGTTGGCATGTTCGCTAGTGCCGACGGGCACGCTGGCGTGGGGAAGGTTGGGGAGCGCGGTCAGAATCTCGCGCAGCCGCGCATCGGCGTCGGCAGCCTTCTTTTCGTGTTCCTGGATTTGCCCGCGCAGTTCCTGCGTTTCCTTGATCAGCGCGCTCGCGTCTTCCTTATTCTTTTTGAGCTTGGCAATTTCTTCGGAAGCCTTGTTGCGGCGCGCTTGCAGCATCTCGGTTTGAGTGATGGCCTGCCGGCGCTCGGCGTCGATTGTGCGGAAGTCTTTGAGAACCTCGGCGGGGTTCATTCCACGCTGAGAGAGCTTTTCCTCTACGAGAGCTAGATTATCGCGTACGAAATTAAGATCGAGCATTGCTTATAACTTTAGCTGAAAAGATGCGTTCCGTGCACAGCAATCAGAGTCTTCAAGCGCGGAGGACGCTGAGCGCGGCAGAGAACAATGAGCCATTAAATCTCCGCGTCCCCTACACCCGTGCGCTTAATTCCGCCTCCAGCTTATCTGCGGTTACATTCCTTCTTCCTGTAAACTAGCCGCAATGATACTCCCCCGGTTTTCTCGCGCGGCGGCGGCGTTGGTCCGCGCCTTGATTTTGCTCGTTCTGCTTGCCTCCGCTTGCGCGCCCGCCGCCGTAGCGTCAGCCTACAACGCCCATCCCAAACTCATCGTCGTCATCGTGATCGACCAGTTTCGCGGCGATTACCTCGAGCGCTACCACGATCAGTTCGTCGAAGGAGGGTTCCGCACTTTTCTCGATCGCGGAGCGTACTTCAGCGATTGCAATTACGACTACGCCAACACGCGCACGGCTCCCGGGCACGCCACGCTTTTTACGGGAAGCTATACGAGCGGGCACGGCATTGTTGCGAACGAATGGTGGGATCCGCTGAAAAAGAAAAGTGTGACTTCGGTGGAAGACGCCACGGTCAAGTTGATTGGGCTGGAGGGAGCCAGCGCCGCCATAAGCGCACTGGGCGCGTCTCCGCATGACCTGCTCACCGACACGCTGGGAGACGAATTGGAGCTCGCGACCGGCGGCAAGGCGCGCGTGTTTGCGATTTCGCTTAAGGATCGCGCAGCCGTGCTGCCCGCCGGTTTTTCGGGCGATGGCGCTTACTGGATCGATCCCAAGAGCGGCACGTGGATTTCCTCGACTTATTACGAGCAGGACCTGCCCGAGTGGGTGCGCAATTTTAATGGCAGCCATCGCGCAGAGAAATATTGGAATCGCGAATGGAAAGATGCCGACGGAAAGCTGCTCGGCTCGACGGCTCCGCGCAACGGCAGAGATGGCACGCCTGCGGGATTTTACGAGGTGGTAGGCGCGACTCCGTTTGCAAATGAATATCAGTTTGAATTCGCCAAGGAGTTAGTGCTCTACGAAAAATTGGGAACAGGGCCGACGACGGATTTGCTTGCCATCAGCCTTTCGGCGAATGACATTCTTGGCCATCGCGTCGGCCCCGACTCGCCGCAGATGCGCAGTATGGCGCTTGAGCTGGACCGTCAACTCGCGGAGTTCTTCGGATTTCTTGGCCACCAGATTGGGCTGGCGAATGTTTGGCTCGCGCTCTCGGCCGATCATGGCATCGCTCCACTGCCGGAAGTTGCGAAGACTCTGCGGCTGCCCGCGGCTAATCTCGATACGAAGGCGATGCGAGAACAGGTCAATTCCCTGCTCTCGAAGAAGTACAACAAAACTGCCAACTACGTGCTCGATGTGGATTATCCGGACGCCTGGTTAAACGAAGAAGCATTCGCAGCAGCCGCGCGCAAAGAGGCTGATGCCGAAACTGACGCCGGCGAAGCGCTCATGCAGGCCGGGCTGGCAGGATACTTCACCAAAGCTGAGCTGGCGCGTGGACAAATTCCGAACACAGAGCTTGGCCGCCGCTATGCGCACAGTTATTCACCCGAAGGCGGATGGTATGTCCTAGGCGTGCCCAAGCCGTTTCAGGTAGGAACCACGGCAGGCACCGATCACGCTACGCCTTTTTCTTACGATACGCATGTGCCGCTTGCGTTTTATGGCCTGGCGTTTCAGCCGGGAATTTACAGGACTCATGCCGAGCCGACCGATCTCGCGGTAACGCTGGCGTCGCTGCTCGGCATCAACGCTCCGGCAAAAGCCACGGGAAGAGTGCTGACGGAAGCGCTCGCGCAGCCGCATCGAGGTGCAAATGGCGCCGATCACTCCGCGGCGCCCTCGGCGGACGAGCACGAGATCACGCCCCCAGGGAGTGTGCGATGAGTTCGCCTTCGATTAACGATAGCACCGGCAATAGCGTCAGTAATGGCGCCGGCAATAGTGCCGGCAAATTTTCCGGCACTCCCGATCTGCGCGTTTCCGTCGCTGGCATCGATCTGAAAAATCCGATCATCGCGGCTTCCGGCACATTTGGATATGGAGTGGAATTCGAAGACATCGTGCATCTCGACCGGCTCGGCGGCCTGGTCGTGAAGGGGCTGTCGGTTGAGCCAATGACGGGGAATCCCCCGCCCCGGTTGTATGAAACTGCGGCCGGAATGCTGAATGCGATTGGCCTGCAGAACATAGGAGCGCAGGCGTTCATTGCGGAGAAGCTGCCCAAACTCAATGCGAAAAAAAATGTGGTCGTCTTCGCAAACGTATTCGGTTACACGCGCACGGATTATGAGCGCACGATTGAAATCCTCAATCAGGGCGAGGGCATCGCGGCTTATGAGCTGAATGTTTCATGTCCGAATACGGCGCATGGAGGCATTCAGTTTGGCAGCGATCCACAGCTGCTCGATGAATTGGTGCGCCTGGCAAAACGCACGGCAACTCGGCCGCTGATTGTGAAACTTTCACCCAACGTCACCTCCATTTCGCACATGGCACGGGTGGCCGAGGAGGCCGGCGCGGACGCGATCTCGCTGGTAAATACATTCTTGGCGATGGCGATTGACGCCGAGACGCGGCGTCCGCGGATTGCCAATGTGACGGCCGGGCTGTCTGGGCCGGCGATCAAGCCGATTGCTTTGCGCATGGTTTATGACGCGGCGCGTGCGGTGAAGATTCCTGTGATTGGCATGGGCGGGATCGCGACGCCGGTCGATGTGGTGGAATTCTTTTTGGCGGGCGCGAGCGCCGTGCAGGTTGGGACGGCGAGTTACTTCGATCCGGTTGCGACCGAGAAACTTGTTCAGGAATTGACCGAGTATTGCCGCGAGCATCGCATCGAACGGCTCGCTGACCTGACTGGCGGAATGATTGCCGACTGATGGTCGTCTCTAGAACCGGTCTCATTAACAGACTTGGGAAGGGCACGGCTTCAACTTTTTCCGCAACCTCTTCCACTCGTGCCGTAACTGTCGCCGAATCAAAGGCGGCTTCCAGCCGCTGAGGGAACGCCGAACGACCCAAACATTTTTCCGCAAACTCTGAAGCCTCCGCTCGTTTGTCTGCCTTCCACACGCATGACCCCAAATCTCTCCCGATATCGCGCTAATTAACAAAGGCCGCTAAAGGCCATCGGGAGGAATCTATGACGACATCAATCAAACACATACTTGCGGTGACACTTGTGGCAGCGTTGGCTCTTCTAGCGGGCGCGCGGCCACGCAGTCCAAAAGAGATTGTTACGCACAGGATCTGCTACACGGACGACGCGGGGAATCGGACTTGCGAGTAGTCGGATTTGGGCACGAGCTCGGTTGGTGCATTGCTTTATAGTCCCATCCCGACTCACGATTCTTGACGCACCTGCGGCGGCCCTGATTTTATTGCAATCAGCGCGTTTCGATACCGAACTGCTTAGCGTACTCCGCGTACAGCCGCTGCCAGCCAAACTTCATGGCCTCGGGGCCGACGATGCGGCCGATAGGAGTCCCGCTGAGCAGCTGATCCAGAACATCGAAACAAATGTGCCACACAGCAGCGCCCATTGCAATGAAGCGGTGGCCGATGTTGGTCCACAGCGTCAGGCGCGTCCCACCACCAAGACCTTCGAGGTGAAGATCTTCGAGTTCCCACCGCATATCGAAGTCACCCCACTGGTACTCCAGCGCCTTGGGTTCGTCGGCGCGCGTCACAGTTGTTTCGGTAAGGCGCGGCGCAGGCGCTGCCACGGTGGTGAGCTTCACCGTGGCTCCAATCGCACCCAGGGTCCCATCGGCGTCAAAGGGCGCCCACTCCCGCAGATGCGCCGGATCGGTTAGCGCTTGCCAGACTTTTTCCGGCGAGTGGCGCAGTTCCCGCACCAGAATGAGGGTCCACTTCTCTTCATTTTTTTGCACCCGGCCGTTTTCTCCCCGATCCTTTTGTATCCGCGCTCCGCGGGCCGGAC
>JBAVYO010000266.1:0-11679 GCA_049698855.1 Terriglobales bacterium | reverse complement strand
GCGACAAGAATCCTCTGGTCGAAGGCGCCGACAGCGATTTCCCCGAGCCCGGCCAAAGCCCCGAACACTCGTTTGAGGGGGAAGAGACGAAGAAGAAGTAACAGAACAATCAGACAAGTTTTCGGGGGAGTTGATGGACGAACATCGAAGTCATCGATGGATGAACGTGCTCTGGCTTGCGCTGGTTCTTTGTATTGTGGGTTCGTATCTCGTGGTCGCTTGGAGGCGCGGATATGATTTCGTTCAGATAGTAGGATTTCCAGGCCTTTATTTTTATGAGATATGTCTCTTCTGCATGTTGGCGGGGATCGTTCCCTACGCGTTCAACTTCCTTGTTAGGTTGCATCGGCGAAGATCCGCTGAATTAAACGTAGCACCCCGCAATAACTCTTGACAGTCTCTATTGCACTCACTGGTGCGATTGGGCGGCAATAATTCCCCGTCCCCCGAGTCGTTTCGCCCGTCTCCGTCATCTTTAGGTGGTTGCCTTCTCCGCGCATGAATTCCAAATAATAAGGAGTCTCTATGCCCCGCATGAAAGCCGTCCAAATCAGCAAGCCCGGTGGAAATTTTGAACTCGTCGAACGCAATATTCCCAACCCAGCTCGCGGCCAGGTCCGCGTCAAGGTTGAAGCCTGCGGCATCTGCCACAGCGACGCGCTCGTAAAAGAAGGCCACTGGCCTGGAATCCAATACCCGCGCGTCCCCGGACACGAAATCGCCGGACGCGTCGACGCCGTCGGCGACGGAGTCACGCAGTGGCAACCCGGCCAGCGCGTCGGCGTGGGCTGGCATGGAGGCCATGATTTCACCTGCGAATCCTGCCGCCGCGGCGATTTCACGCTCTGCAAGAATGGACAGATCACCGGTATCTCTCATGATGGCGGCTATGCCGAATACACTCTCGCGAATGCCGAAGCGGTCGCCGCAATTCCAGAAGACCTGCCCGCCGCCGAAGCCGCGCCGCTGCTCTGCGCCGGTATTACCGTCTACAACGCACTGCGCAATTCGGGTGCGCGCCAGGGCGATTTGGTTGCCGTGCAAGGCATTGGAGGCCTCGGCCATCTCGGCGTTCAATACGCGCGGCAGATGGGGTTCCGCACCGTTGCCATCGGACGCGGCGCCGACAAAGAGCCGCTCGCCCGCAAACTCGGCGCACATGACTACATCGATTCCGGCGCCGGCAATCCCGCCGACGCGCTGCAAAAGCTCGGCGGAGCGCACGTGATTCTCGCCACCGCGCCCGACTCCAAATCCATGTCGGCCCTGATCGACGGCTTGGGTCCCGCCGGCAAGATGATGGTCGTAGGCGCAAGCATCGAGTCTCTGACCGTCACTCCACTTCAGTTGATCGCCCAGCGCCGCGGCATTCAGGGTTGGCCTTCCGGCTCCGCCATCGACTGGGAGGACACACTGAAGTTCAGTGTCCTAAGCGGCGTCCGCCCGATGATCGAGAAATATCCGCTGGAAAAGGCAGCCGAAGCGTATCAACAGATGATCAGCGGAAAAGCGAGATTCCGTGTCGTGCTGACGTTGTAGTGCCAATAATGTTGTGGATAAATAAGTGTTGGGAAGGGCGCTATCGCCCCTCCAAGCCGAGCAAAGCTCGGCAGCTGTGAGCAACCGAGCGACTCTCCATCTAAAAACAAAGCCGGTCCGCGTGGGACCGGCTCACTAACCACCGAATTGCTGACCACTGCCCACCAACCACTGCCCACTGCTACCGCAACTCCGCCATGCACTTCTCCAGCGCTTCCCTGCTCGGCCGCGTCATCGATTCCGGCAACGTCGCCAGCGGCTGGTCCGTCACATTCAGCATGTCGATAAAGCTGGGAGCTTTCGCGTTGATGTAGAACACCCCGGTCAGCACTTCGCCCTTCGCATGCGATTCCATCAACCGGTGCACGGCTTTGATCTTGTCCGTCGGATCGTATTCTTCTTCCAGCTTGCGCAGACGCAGGCTCGATCCATCATGCATGGTCACTTCAAACGTCGTCCCCGCATCGTAATCGACGTTGATCTCTTCAAACGACGGCACAAAGCTTACCTCGTGCAGCGGCTCTTCGTGCGCCTGCATGTACTTGTACGATTTCGTAGACCCCTCGTGATCGTTGAACGTCACGCACGGAGAAACCACATCCAGCATGACCGTCCCGTTGTGCGCAATCGCCGCTTTCAGCATGGTGTGCAGCTGCTTCTTGTCTCCCGAGAACGAGCGCCCCACAAACGTCGCGCCCAGCTGAATCGCCATCGCGCAAGTATCTACGGGAGGCAGGTCATTTGCGATACCGCTCTTCAGCGTCGAGCCCAAATCCGCCGTCGCTGAAAATTGCCCCTTCGTCAGCCCATAGCAACCATTGTCTTCGATCACATAAATGATCGGCAGATTCCGCCGCATCAGGTGCACAAACTGTCCCGCGCCGATTGAGACCGTGTCACCATCGCCGGTCACGCCCAGCGCCAGCAGATCCTTATTTGCGAGCATCGCCCCCGTTGCCACCGACGGCATGCGCCCGTGTACGGAATTAAAGCTGTGCGAGCGGTTCATGAAATACGCAGGACTTTTCGACGAGCACCCAATCCCGCTGAACTTCGCGACGCGCTCCGGTGGCACGCCCATCTCATACATCGCATCGATAATGCGCTCCGAAATAGCGTTGTGCCCGCAGCCCGCGCACAGCGTGGTCTTGCCGCCGCGATAGTCAACTACCTGCAAACCAATCCGATTCGTCTTTGGAGTTGGCGCAGGAGTTGAAGTCGGTGTTCCCGTGGTTCCCATTTACTTACCCTCCATCATCATCAGTTCGTCGGTCACCGACCGCGCATCGATCGGCAATCCATGAATGTGGCAAATCGACCGCAGCCGCGTTACCAGTTCGGCTTTGATGTCCAGCTTGATCAGGCTCGCCATCTGCCCGTCGCGATTTTGCTCGACCACATAAATTCGTTCGTGACGCTCGATAAACTCATGCACCTCGCGCGTAAACGGATACGCCCGTAGCCGCAAATAATCCGTCTCCACTCCATGTTCTTTCGCGAGTTGATCGCGCGCCTCAATGATCGCCCAGTGCGAAGTGCCGTAGGCGATGATGCCGATCTTCGCCTTACCCGTGCCCGCCAGTTCGGGACGCGGCACAAACGAGCGCGCCGTTTCAAATTTCTTATTGATGCGCTCCATGTTGCGCTCGAAATCGTCCGGACGCTCGCTGTACTGCGCCTTCTCATTGTGTCCGCTGCCGCGCGCAAAATATGCCGCCGCCGGATGATTCGTTCCCGGCAACGTTCGATAGCCCACGCCATCGCCGTCAACATCTTTGTAGCGCGCAAATCCGCCCAGCTTCTGGATATCTTCCTTCGTCAGCACCTTGCCGCGCTCAATCGGTTTCTCCGGATAAGGAAACGGATCCGACATCCAGTTATTCATCCCCAAATCCAGATCCGACATCACGAACACCGGTGTCTGAAAGCGCTCCGCCAGATCGAACGCATCCTGCGCCATGCTGAAACACTCGCTCACCGAATCCGGAATCAGCATGATGTGCCTGGTATCGCCATGACTCAGGAACGCCGTTGAGAGGATATCGCCCTGCGAAGTCCGCGTCGGCAGCCCGGTTGAAGGCCCCACCCGTTGAATATCCCAGATCACGGCCGGCACTTCCACGTAATACGCCAGCCCCGTAAACTCCGCCATCAGCGAAATTCCTGGACCAGCCGTCGCCGTCATCGCCCGCGCCCCCGCCCATCCCGCGCCAATCACCATACCAATCGCAGCCAGCTCGTCTTCCGCCTGCACAATCGCAAAGGTCGCCTTGCCATCGGGCCCAACGCGATATTCCTTCATGTAGTCGATCATCGTCTCCACCAGCGACGATGACGGAGTAATCGGATACCACGTCACCACGGTGCATCCGGCAAACATACAACCCATCGCGGCGGCGGAGTTGCCGTCGACAATGATCATGCCCTTAGTCTTATCCATGCGCGCGATATAGAACGGATCGCGCTTCTTCAAATTCGCCGCCGCATAATCGTGGCCCGCCTTGGCAGCAGCCAGGTTCAATGCCGCAGCTTTCGCCTTGGTCGCAAACTGCTTGCGGATAGCGTTTTCCACTTCGGCGAAATCGATCTCCAGCAACTGCGCCGCCACGCCGACGTAAATCATGTTCTTGATCAGCTTGCGCAGCTTGGCTTCCGTGCACACGGCCGCCACCAGTTTGTCGTAGGGCACGGCATAAAAAATCAGATCGTCGCGCAGTTTGTCGAGCGCAAGCGGCTCGTCGTAAAGCACGCTCGCTCCCGGCGCCAGCGTTTTCACATCTTCCTGCGCTGTCTCCGCGTTCATCGCAATCAGTAAATCGATTTCCTTCTTGCGCGCGATGTACCCGTCTTTATTGGCGCGAATGGTGAACCACGTCGGCAGGCCTGCAATGTTGGAGGGAAAAAGATTCTTGCCCGAAATCGGCACGCCCATCTGAAAAATGCTGCGCAGCAGCACCGTGTTCGAACTCTGCGACCCCGACCCATTCACGGTCGCAACCTGTATGCTCATGTCGTTGACAACGCGTCGCTGCCCCAGCTGACCGGATGATTCCCGGGGCACAATATCGGTAGTGGCCATTCCTATACCTTTCTTGTCTAGACGATCAACGTTCTTGAACGTGCAACCCATAAACCGGGCAACCCCATGCCCGGAACGTTCATGAGTAGAGGAGCGAAACCTCTTCATTATAGCGCCCTGCCCAGCGCTCTGGCACACGACATCGTGGGTTCCAAAACGATTAACCTTGCCGATCTCATGCGGGTAGTGGGTACTTGTCCGAGCTTTGCCATGGCGGGGGATTTCGGATGGTGACGATCGTCGTTCAAGTTGGGACTCAGGGCAGCGTTCCGACTGCGCCGGGGTGCCGGCTGATTCCCGCACAACAACCATCAGCCCGTGATCCCCATCACGGATTCCCTGCTCCGAAACACGCGACAATCGTCAACGGTATCCTCGAAGTTGGGGCAGCGTTGAAGGTATGCCGTTCGCGACGACGGCCTTCAAAACTGCCCCAAAACATTTTTACGCCATTTCCCAGCCCAACCCCGCAGCGGCGATTGCCGTAAACTATCCCTACCCCAAATCTCGGGAATAATTGAAATGCCAGGCACTCTTAAACTCGATTCCACCGCCGGCGGCAACGCTAATGGAGCACCCATCTGCAAGGTCGCCCTGCTCGGCTTCGGCACCGTGGGCAGCTCCGTCGCCAAAATTTTGGTGGAGCGCCGTAATACTCATCTGCGCCTGACACATATTCTTAATCGCAACGTAGCGCGCAAAAAAGTCGATTGGCTTCCCGCTGACGTCGTCTGGACCGAAAACATCGACGACATTCTCGCCTCTGGCGCCGATATCGTCGTCGAAGTTATGGGCGGCCTGCAGCCCACCGAAGACTGGATTCGCCGCGTACTCACCTCGCACAAATCCGTGGTCACCGCCAACAAGCAGCTCATCGCCCATTGCGGCCCCGAACTGATCGCGCTCGCGCAGCAAATGCAGCAGCAAATCGAGTTCGGCGCGTCCGTAGCCGGTGGTGTGCCCGTCATCTCCGGATTGCATCAAGGCCTCGCTGGCGATGAGCTGTTCAAGATCTACGGCATTCTCAACGGTACCTGCAATTACATCCTCAGTCAGATTGAGGCAAACGGCGTGCCTTTCGCCACCGCCCTGCGCGAGGCGCAAAAGCTGGGCTTCGCCGAAGCCGATCCCACCGACGACATCGACGGCCTCGACGCGCGCGCCAAGCTGACCATCCTCGCGCGCGTCGCGTTGCACTGCGATCTACCCGCGACCAGCATTGTCGCGCGTTCTATCGCGCCGATTGATGCTGTGGATTTCGAGAATGCCAGCCAGTTAGGCTGCACTATCCGCCAGATCTCTCGCGCGGAATTGAAGAGCGGTAAGCTGTTCGCGGCCGTCGAGCCCGCTCTTGTCGAACTCAACTCTCCGCTGGCGCGCGTCGAAGGAAGCCAGAACCTCGTCATGGCGACAGGCCTCTACGGCGGCGAAACGGTTTTCGGTGGACACGGCGCCGGCGGCCATCCCACGGCGGTCGCGGTGGTTTCCGACATTCTTGCCATCATTCGTGCCGAGCATGCGCCCAATGGCGAAGCAGGACGCCCTCGCCATCAATCACCCACCATCACCTCCGACTTCGTCACCAAACACTACCTGCGCTTCCTGGTAAAAGACCGCCCCGGCATCATCGCCAGCCTAGCCTCGATTCTCGCCAAGAGCGAAATCAACATCCTCTCCGTGCTCCAGAAACCCAACTCCTCCAAATCTCATCTGCCGCTTTTGATCACGCTCGAGGAATGCCCCACCTCTCTAGTCGAGCAAGCGTTAAAACAAATCAACATCCTCGATTTCATGGTGCAACCGTGCCTCCACCTGCCGATCTTGTAGGGTCGAACAGACCGCAGCAGCGCGCGCCGACAAATTACGCGGCCCAGGGATTAATCACGGTAGCGGAGATTTCGCCGAAGTGACCGACGTTTCGCGTGGCCAGCGTGGCGTGTTGGGCAAGAACAATTGCGGCGATCATGGTGTCACGCAAATCCACGGGACGCCCTTTTTTGCGCCGCATCGCCATGAGATCCACAGCCTCCTCGGCAGCGGCCGTATCAAAGGGAGCCACTCGGCGGCCCATCCGGTCGAGAAGCCCGTCAAATGCCTGCATCAGCGACGCCCTGCGCTTTCCATGCGCCAGAACCCGCAATCCAAATTGGACTTCAAAAACCGTAATCGATGTCGTCCAGATTGAAGTTCGCGCTTGGCCGTCCAGCCAGTCCACAACCTTCCTATCCGGTGACTCCTGCATCAGGGCGGAGAGCACATTGGTATCGAGAACAATCATTTTTCGAAGTCCACAAGATCGACTTCGTATCCCCGCAATTCAGGAATGTTGGCTCCTAATCCTGCACTGGAGAATAGAGCGGAGATCTCCGACCCAAGGCCGCCGACTTGCGAAGACTCATCCTTGACAGCGTCTCGCAAAATGTCGCGAACTTCTTCTTCCATGCTATGGCCGTTGCGCCGCGCCCGGCGCTGTAAGCGCAGCTTCACCGAACCCTCCACATTGCGAACTACAAATTGAGCCATAACCGAATATCCTCAATCAGTGATATCACGATATCATACAGAAAACAAACCGTCAACGTGGGCAAAGGTGACAGGAGAGTCATTCAAGAACGCGAAACAGGAGGGAAAGCTCTATGTACCTCGCGGTTAACGCTTCTTCCCGGTACTAAGTGAGGAGCCTCCTGGCCAAAACTCTTAGGAGGACTCGCGCCCTATTCCGATTGAAAGAATTGCGCTATCTTGCGGAACTTCTGATATCGTGCCTCCAGCAGATCCCGCGCCGGCAGCTTCTTCAACTCCGCCAGTTGTTGTGTCAACGCCTGGTCTAGCAACTCGGCGGCCCGCGCATGATCGGTATGCGCTCCTCCCGGAGGCTCGGGGATGATGCCATCAATGCATCCCAGCTCGCTCATATCATTCGCGGTAATCTTCATCGCTTCGGCGGCCAGTTCCTTCTTGCTCGCATCGCGCCACATGATCGACGCGCATCCCTCCGGCGAAATCACCGAATAAACTGAGTTCTCCATCATCAGCACGCGGTCGGCCACGGCAATCGCCAGCGCACCGCCGCTTCCGCCCACTCCGATCACCGTCGCAATAATTGGCACTTCCAGCCGCGACATCTCCAGCAGATTCCGCGCAATTGCCTCGCCCTGCCCGCGTTCCTCTGCGTGCAGCCCCGGATACGCGCCATCGGTGTCCACAAAACTCAACACCGGCCGCCCAAACTTCTCCGCAATCTTCATCACCCGCAGCGCCTTCCGATACCCCTCCGGATGCGGCATTCCAAAGTTACGATACACACGTTGTTTGGCGTCGCGCGCCTTCTGCTGCCCGATGACGATTACTTCGTCGCCATGAAAACGCGCCATCCCGCAAACAATCGCGGGATCGTCGCGGAATCCACGGTCGCCGTGAATCTCGCTCCAGTCGGTAAATATGCGCTCAATGTAGTCGAGTGTGTAAGGCCGCTGCGGATGCCGCGCCAGATTTGTGCGCTCCCATGCCGTCGACTGCGACGTCATTTCGCGCCGCAATTCGTCCACCCGCTCGTGCAGTTGCCGTATCTGCCGCCGCGTCTCGTCACCTTGCCCGTCAACTTTCTCGAGCCGCGCAATCTGCTCCTCGATCTTGCCCAGTTCCTGCCGCGCTTTCACTCCAGATTCCATCTTGATGCCGTTTCCATTCCCGTGCGTATGATGGTGCTCCACGATCGAGAGTAAAAATTCGGCGCCAGCCACCGCCGTACCCGCGCCCGTATGTTGTGCTTCTACCGGCTTTGTTTTCGTTCTACGCATCGGTGTGGCGCGGGCACTCTTGTCCGCGCAAAAGCCAGCTGCTAAAACTCCGGACGCGGAACGGCGTTAGCGTCAGGTTCAATAATCAACTAATTACCCGCACACAACCGCGCCCGCACAATTCCTCGACCCGAACCATGAAATTGCGGTCTGGCATCACATTATAGCCTTCGGCTTCCATCACCACCATAAAATCCCCATCGCGCTCCAAATCAAACAACACCTTGGCGTCGCCCTGCCGCTCGCGGAAAAGCAGGTGCAATGCATCCACCGTTCCATCACTCGCTGTGGCAAGAAGAAGCCGAATACGTATCGCCTTCGGCAGCGGCACGCGCGCCTCGTCCAGCGGAATAATGTCGTTCGCCGTGATCTTCGGACTCGCGCCTTCTTCGATGCGCACGCCCCCGCGCACCAGCACCGGAACTTCCAGCTTCACTTTCTCAGCGAGCTTCTTGTACGCCTCCGGAAAAACCAGCAGCTCAACTTTGCCGTACATATCTTCCAGAGCCGCCTGTGCCCACAGTTCCCCGCTTCGTTTCGACTTCGCGACCCGCAGTCCGGTAATTAGCCCCGCCGTCGTAATGTTTTCATCCTTCGCGGTCGATTTCTTCATCGCACCAAGGTCTTCGGTGGAGAGCGCATTCAAATCCGTGAGCTTGTCTTTGTATTTTTCCAGCGGATGTCCGGTGATATAGAAGCCAAGAATTTCCTTTTCTGCCGCCAGCCTTGTCTGCTCATCCCAGTCCGGCACATTCGGCAACGCATCGTTCGCCTGCTCCGACAGTTCATCCGCAAACACGCCAAACAGCCCGTGCTGTCCGGATTCCGCGTCGCGCTGCGCCTTCTGCGCCCGCTCAATCGCCTTGTCCAACGCCGTCATCACCTGCGCCCGCCGTCCGAAGCAGTCCATCGCGCCGCTCTTGATCAGCGACTCCAGAACGCGCTTGTTCAGCAGCCTCAAGTCAACTTCTTCGCAGAACTCATACAGCGAGCGGAAAGGTCGACCCAACTTCTTGCGCGCCGCCACAATCGATTCAATCGCATTCCCGCCGACGTTCTTCACCGCGGCCAGCCCAAAGCGAATTGCTGCCGCATGCGGAGTGAAATTCGCGTCGCTGATATTAATATCCGGCGGCTCAACTGCAATCCCCATCTCGCGGCATTCGTTGATGTACTTCACCACGCTGTCCGTATCGCCCGTGATGGAAGTCAGGAGCGCCGCCATGAATTCCAGCGGATGATGCGTCTTCAAATACGCCGTGTGATACGCCAGCAGCGAATACGCCGCCGAGTGCGATTTATTGAACCCGTATCCCGCAAACTGCGCCATCAAATCGAAAATCTTTTCGATCTTCTTTTGCGGAAACCCACGCTGCAATGCCCCTTGCACGAAGCGCTCGCGCTGCGCCGCCATCTCCTCGGCCTTTTTCTTTCCCATGGCGCGCCGCAACAGATCCGCTTCGCCCAGGGAATAGCCGGCGAGTTTGTTGGCCGCTTGCATCACCTGTTCCTGGTAGACAAATACGCCAAGCGTTTCCTGCAGGATCTCTTTCAACTCTGGCAAGTCATACTCGATCTTGCGGCGCCCCTGTTTGCGCTCGATGAAGTCGTCGATCATGGCCATCGGGCCTGGGCGGTAGAGCGCATTGAGTGCCGTCAGGTGCTCGATGGAGTTCGGCTGATAACGCCGCAGCACGTCGCGCATTCCGTGCGACTCAAACTGAAATACGCCCGACGTCAATCCCCGATGAAATACTTCCTGATACGTTTTTTCGTCGTCGAGTGGAATGTCGTCCAGCTTGAGCTGGGTTCCCTTTAGCGCAATCAGCTTCAGCGTGTCGTCGAGAATCGTCAGCGTCGTCAGCCCAAGAAAATCCATCTTCAGCAGGCCCATCTTCTCGATGGCAACCATATCGAACGCCGTTACAATTTCGTCGTTCTTCGTCTTATGCAGCGGCACCAGCTCGATTAGCGGACGCGGCGAAATCACCACTCCTGCCGCGTGTACGCCCGAATTTCGCACCAGTCCTTCGAGCTTCCGCGCCGTGTCCATCAACTGCCGCACCTGCGGATCCTTCTCGTACGCATCTGCAAGAGCCGCGGACTCTTTCAGCGCGTCGTCCAACTTGATATTCAGCGTCGTCGGCACCATTTTCGCGATGCGGTCCACATCGGCGTATGGCATATCCATGGCGCGTCCCACATCTTTGATCGCTGCCTTCGCGGCCATCGTTCCGAACGTGATGATCTGCGCCACATTCTCGCGCCCATATTTCTTCGTGACGTACTCGATTACTTCGCCGCGCCGGTTCATGCAGAAGTCAATGTCGATGTCGGGCATCGATATCCGCTCCGGGTTCAGGAAGCGTTCGAACAGCAACTCGTGCTGCAACGGGTCAATGTCCGTAATCCCCAGCGAATACGCTACCAGCGCGCCCGCCGCCGATCCTCGGCCCGGACCCACCGGAATCCCCAACTCCCTCGCATGGCGTATAAAGTCCCACACAATCAGAAAATATCCCGCAAACTTCATCTGCTGGATGATTGCGATCTCGCGCGCCAGCCGCTGCTCGTAGTCCGTCAGCGAATGTTTTAACCGACCCGCGCTCGACAGCGGCCGCAACGCTTCCAGCCGACGCGCAAAGCCCTCGCGCGTGATGTGTTCGAAATAACTGTCCGGCGTGAATCCATCCGGCACGTCAAAACGCGGAAACGGACTCGGCACTTTTTCCAGCCGCAAATTGCACCGCTCCGCAATCGCCAGTGTCCGCTTCACCACATCCGGAGAGTCCTTGAATACGCGCAACATCTCCTCGCCGTTCTTCACATAAAATTGCGTGCCCTCGAACTTCATGCGGTTCGTATCCAGCACGGATTTCCCCATCTGAATACAGAGCATCACATCCTGCGCGTGCGCGTCGTCCTCGCATAGATAGTGGCTGTCGTTCGTGGCCACCAGAGGCAATCCCAGATCCTTCTCCAGTTGGAACAATCCCGCGTGAATGCGGTGCTCCATCTCCAGCCCCTGGTCCTGAATCTCGAGAAAAAAATTGTCCTTCCCAAAAATATCGCTATAGAACGCCGCCGCCCCGCGCGCCGCCTCGTAGTTTCCTTCCGTCAGCCGCTCGGCCACTTCGCCCTTCAGGCAGCCCGAAAGTCCAATCAGGCCTTTCGAGTGCTCCGCCAAAAACTTCTTGCTTACCCGCGGCTTGTAATAGAACCCGCGCAGCGACGCCTCCGACGTGATCTTCACCAGGTTGC
>JBAVYO010000265.1:0-6150 GCA_049698855.1 Terriglobales bacterium | reverse complement strand
GCCTATTGTTAATGCGAACCACCCAATCACTACCATTCAGCTTGTCGGCAACGTGCTTCGCCGTCACCATGTATGGAAACTTCCGCTCAAGGGTCGCATCGCCTCGTAGCGCATCATTCAGGCTAACGAAGAAAGCAGTTCCGCCCCAGTCCGTGCCCGAAGGCGTTCTGATCCCGACGAAGCCGACACACCGCTTTACTTGATCGGAGATCCGCATGAGGATGCCTTTGGGCTGGGCAAAATAATACAACGGCTCGCCGCCCATCCGGTCATCAATCAGCCGAGGTTCCAGCATTTCGATAGAATAGCCCGACTACCCCGGCTGATCCAGACCGCTACGGGGAAAGTGTAGATTTAGGATTACATACTGTCAAGGGATAATTACCTTCATAAATCTAGACTTAGTGGTCCTAGCCGCCATAGCGCTCTAGTGTCGAGCTGAAATTGGCTATGGAGCGGTTCGGACGCTGTCCAGAAAGAGCAGACAGCTCTTGAACACTCTTGGTCAGAATCTCATGAAGTGACGGAAAAGTCTGTGATCGCCGCACTTGACATTTGGTGGCTGAGAACACGGGTGGATGTAAGGAAGATGTTCTGGTTGCGAATTGACGAGAATTGCTCGCAGAGTCCCGAGAGGCGCGGGCCGTTTTCTCCGGCTTGACATGTACTGTGTGACCGTACATGCTAGGGCGAGTGTTCCTCTCGGTCGTATCACGCGCGTGGTGCGAAACCGCAGGCAGCCTGAAAAGGGAGACCGAAATGCCGATGAAGAAGCCGCCCCATCCGGGCGATTTGATAAGAACGGAAGTGATCGAAGCCCTCGGCCTAACCGTCTCGAAGGCGGCGGAGATTCTGCAAGTGCGGCGCGCCACGTTGTCCGATCTTCTGCACGGCAAGGCCGCGCTGACACCGGAGATGGCCCTGCGGATCGAAAAGGCATTCGGGCCGGAGATGGATCACCTTCTCCGTATGCAGCTCGCCTACGATGTGGCGAAGACACGGGAGCAGGCGCGGGGCATCTCGATCAAACGTATGCCCCAGCCTAAGATCGAACGCGCCCACTCAATCGCAAAAAGCGCGATTGAATGGGGCACTCGGCACAATCCCGAAATGGATGCGACCATTGGAGATCGCGGGTCTCGAAAGCGTGAAACCCAGGGCACCTAGCCATCTCCCGATCGAGAATTAGCTGAACGAACACAGCGTCCGGCCACGCGCTAGAGAAGCATTATCCAAGGACCGCTCGATGTCTCGCACCATCTTGTCGAGTTCCGGTTGATAGTAGATGCGCGCGAGCCTATTCGGCACCGGCAATATCGTCTCCACACGCCGCTTCCAATGCTTGTCAAGGGTCGCGACGTTAGCGTACGCGGTCCCGATTACCGCCTGGGCAAAGTCGATACCATCGTTCGGCATAATCACCCGACCCTTCGCTTCTCGGACTAATAGCCTAAGCAAATTGCCGTAGACGTATGTAGCCGGACGGTCGACCGTGAAGGGCAATTCTGGGAGATTAGCGTCCAGCCAGCCGGGGTTTTTCCGGTGCTCTGCCCAGTGAGCCATGATATCGTTTCTAAGATTTAGACCCATCTCGCGCTTGCCATCTATGATGCCGTTCCTCTGCGGAGCGAGCCAGTCCATGAAATGTCCCAATCGAAAGAAGTCCGAAGGTAGCGATGCTGGCAGGTCTGCCATCTTGATCTCGGGCGACCTTCTCATCCGTTCCGCAATGAATGTCTTGAGCAATCGCTCGCAAAAAAAGGGGAGGTGTTGTCGCTGCTGCTCCCGTTTGATGCACTCATGCGGATTAAACTCCACTGGAAACCAGTGCGTGTCTATTTCGTCCAGAAACTTGCGAATTGCGATAAATGAACTGCCCTGAGGCCCGGAGAGCTCAGCTGCATTAGATACAGAGAACATCACATCGACGCCACGATTCAGAGTCGCGATGAAGCGCGCTCTCCGATCCGGATCACCTTTGGCCAGATCTTTAATCGCAAAGTTGTCGAGAAAAACGGCTGGGCCGTTGACCGACGCCGTCATACCGAAGAGCTCGGTTGGATGTGGGCTAACCGTTATCATCCAAGGTCTCAGCCGTCTCCCGTCATCTATCCCAGCGGGCACGCTCAACCAATGCGGTGAGCGCCCCACCGCTTCCATCCCGCATGGTGGACAAGTAGCTCCGAAATTCCTCTATGTCCATCCCGCCCTTCGGACCAAGATGAATTTCTGGTGGCCAAAAGCCGCGCGGCCCACGAAGCACCCAATGAACGTTTGAGACTTGGTCCATCTCAAATTTCAAGTCAGGCCAGTTCCGTGCTGTCTGTAGCGTAATTTCAATCTGGGCTTTTCTCTGTTCTGGCGTCAAGGTGTGCCCCCTTCCAAAATTCTAACCCCTGTCTTCCTGGGTGGAACATGCCATTGGCGAAGCCAAAGGCAATGCAGAGTCGAAGGATCCTACGGAGTCCGCGCCGCGACAGTCGAGAAAAGAGAATTATCACCACATGGTGTGGCCTCTGATGGACGCACTCAAGCTCCCGGCGTCGTTTCAGGGAATAGGGATCCTTCGACTGCGTTGTCGCTCGCTTCGCGAACGACAACTTCGCTCAGGAAGACAGCGACGAAGTTACGTTGTTCCCAGAGACTGCTTACTCATGGCTTCGTGCTCTTCTTCTTGGGCGTGAATCCCTGCGGGAGTTCATCGCCCTCCGCGGAAGGGTACCCCTTGCCCACACGCTTCAGAATGCGTGCAACCTTGGCTGGATTGGCACGGCGCGCTCGCGCGGTGAAGTACTCCTCCGTTCGCAAAGCGGAAATCTTTTCTGCCACGGCCACGTTGATGAGCTGATTCAGGGCCACACCTTCGGATTCGGCTAGCTTGCGCGCCTCATCCAGTAACGAGGGCTGTAGCCGCAATGCAAAATTGCTTCTTCTCATGAGAGGCTCCCCTGTTTCGAATCATTGAAGGTCGAATTACGCATCTTCATCACTGGGCGGGCGGGGCGCCCGCCGGACAGCCGGCGAGTCGCCGGCGCTACCGCCCCCGATCCCCGAACTGTCGCAGCAGCATCGCGCTGGCGCTCGGCCGCGCGGGCGCTTCCACTACCATTCACAATCCTCCGCGGAACTGGATGATTCTTCTTCTATCCCTTTTGTTGGGACGGGTGGTGGGCAGCTGCTCCCACTGCCGCATGGCTTTGCGCTCGGCGGCTGCTTTCTGGCGCAGATCGCGGCTGGCGTCCGTCTCGCGGTAAAGAGTTTGTGCCACTGCAGCGGGTCCTCGCACCTCGCTTAAAAGCAGGACTTCGATTTCGAACTCGCCGCCTTCGTTGGTGATGTGGAGCATGTCTCCGATGCGAACCTCGCGCGCAGGCTTGGCGGGCTGAGCGTTTGGTTTGACGCCGGATTGAATTCTACCGAGATCGCAGGCGCGGGCAGCTTGGGCTCGCGTTTTGAAGAAGCGGGCGGCCCAAAGCCATTTGTCCATTCTTACGTGGGGCATGAATCTATTTTGCTACAGGAGCGGGGAAAGTGTGGAAGCGGGAAGCTCGGAGTCCTGATTCAACCTTCACCACGGAGTCACGGAGACACGGAGAAAAGCAAGTGCTGGGCAAAACCTTGCCTCGCTGGTTTTTGCAGGTTCAACATTTTCTCCGTGACTCTGTGACTGAGTGGTGAAGAAAGGCAGATTAGGAAACTACGAAAGTCTGGATATATTAGGTGAGTAGCGCCGAACTACGAGCCGGCGGCAAATCCGCCGAGGTGCGCCATCGTGATGCGGAGATACTTGTAGGGGTTGACGGGGGTGTCGTTGATGCGGACTTCGTAGTGGAGATGCGGGCCGGTGGATCGTCCGCTGAGGCCGACGTATCCGATCGTGTCGCCGCGGTGAATGTACTGCCCTGCCGTGACCGCGAAGCTGGCCAGATGACCGTATCGCGTACTAATACCGTGGCCGTGGTCGATCATGACGGCGCGTCCGTAGCCGCTCATGAAGTCGGCGAAAGTGACCACGCCGTCCGCCGGAGCAATGACCGTCGAGCCGACCGCAGCCGAAATGTCGACACCGGAGTGGAACGCGCCTTCTCCGTTGAAGGGATCGATGCGCTCGCCAAAGCTGCCCGTAATCTGGCCTTCAACAGGCCAAAGATTGGGAGCGGCACTGGCGCGGAGCCAGTCCGCAGTCGTCGAATTCCTGGTCATGCCCATCGAGATGCCGACGCTGGCGGCGCCGGTCAGAGCTATGTTCTTGAGCGCGTAGAGCTGGTCAAGCGAGGAATTTACTTGCGCCTTCTGAATATCATCGGTGGCGGCGACCACCATCGTGGGGTCGGATTTGAGACCG
Source organism: Terriglobales bacterium (assembly GCA_049698855.1). Taxonomy (GTDB): domain Bacteria; phylum Acidobacteriota; class Terriglobia; order Terriglobales; family Acidobacteriaceae; genus Acidiflorens. Next base: position 1,805 of record JBAVYO010000265.1, on the reverse strand, counting down.
TACAACGCCGAAACTTCGCTGGCCAGCGATCCCAGCGAGGCGAGCTGGATATCGCGTTCCTTCGCCACCTCTTCGAGATGCGAATAGCGGTTTTTCAGCTGCGCCTGTTCGTCGCGTAACTGGTTGTAGTGCGAGACTTTCCGCAGCATACGGGCATAGGAGCTGAGAATCCCGGTCAGGCTGAGTACGCTGATGAGACCGCCCACGAGAAGAATGTAGAGATACTGTACGGGGATGGAAATCTTACGAAGCTCTCCCGCTTCGTCGCGCGCCACAAAGAAAATGTAAAAGCGTTTACGCAATCACCTATCCAAACAGTCAGAATTTGGCGTTTCCCTAGATGCCAAGGAACCCGGCCGGAGCTGGAACTGTCATGCTCAGGCTTGGAACACCGATTCCATCAGACGCCTCAGGTGCGTCTGAAAATTGGCTCACCTACGAAACCAGGCAGGCCGAGAACCAAAGCAGGCGGCAAACGATTCAACCGTCTGCACTTGGATCGGCAAGGGTGTTTATTAACGGCGAGTTAACCGTAACAAACCTGATTCTCCGCTGTCAACCGCAACAGTGCCTGCGGACGGTTACCAAGGAAAGGGTAGAGGAGGACCAGTCGGCGGATTGGCGAGGGAATCGGGCCAGCCGCGCTGTCGGCCAATCGCCGAAGCCGGCACGTCGCGCATGCGGTCGGCAGTATAGTAATGACATGCCAGAGGGCGAGAAGAGCCTGATTCGCCGCATTCGGCGCTTGGCTGCCGGAGGATCGGCGGTGGTAACCGGCATTGGAGACGACGCCGCCGTCCTGCGTATTCCGGCTGGCCACGAACTGCTCGTGACCACGGATTTCACGCTTGAAAATGTCCATTTCCGGAGGGAATGGCATCGGCCAGAAGTGGTGGGATGGCGGTGCCTGACGCGCGGGCTGAGCGATATTGCGGCCATGGGCGGCGACCCGCAGGCGGCTTTTTTGTCCTTGGCTTTGGGCGGCGACACTCCACCTAAATGGGTGGATAAATTCTTGAAGGGGCTGCTGGAGCTGGCAAAAAAACACAAAGTACCGCTGGCCGGCGGAGATACAGCGCAGTCGGCGGGAGGCATTCAGGCGGATATTGTGGTGGTCGGGTCAGTGCCTAGGGGAAAGGCCGTACTGCGGTCGGGAGCGAAGCCGGGAGAGAACATATATGTCACGGGAAGGCTGGGTGGCTCGGCGCTGGCGCTGGCTCGGCTAAGAGAAGGGCAGCCGCTGGGAGCGGAGAGCCGGCCGCACTTTCGTCCAGAGGCGCGAGTAGAAGTGGGGCGATGGCTGTGCAGGAATGGAATTCCGTCGGCCATGATCGATATAAGCGACGGGCTTTCGACGGACCTGGAGCATCTCTGCCAGGAGAGCCATGTAGGCGCGGAGATTGAGCTGAATGCGATTCCGCGGTCGCGTGCCGGACACGGGAAGCAATTGGTGGAGTTCGACTACGCACTGCACGGCGGGGACGATTATGAACTGTTGTTCACCTCGGCGCGGCCGGTGCCTGTGAAGGTGGAAGGCGTGCCGGTGACGAAGATCGGACGAACGACGTCTTTATCCGGCATGCGGCTGATCGACGCACAAGGAAAAGCCAAATTGCTCAAGGCGCGGGGATGGGAGCACTTCAAAGGCGGGGAGTGAGTGCTGGACGGCAAACGCGGCTACTTGGCCTCCAGCAATCGCGGCAGTGCCGCGTCCGTTTGCGTACGTCCCACGCGGCACTTACCTCCTTCAACACATGACTTTCGTTACCTCCCCGAAGTGACCTTGAGGGGCTAGAGTACCCTCA
>JBAVYO010000264.1:0-8298 GCA_049698855.1 Terriglobales bacterium | reverse complement strand
GTGTACCTGCATCCCCAGTTTCGCGAGATCGTCTTGCAGTAGCGTCGCCATCTTCATGCGCTGCGCGTTGGAGGAACTCGCGATGATGGTGAATTCGACAGTCTGGCCGGTAGAGTCGGTGAGCTGATTTCTTTTGTCCCATGAGAAGCCCGCCGATTTCAGCAGCTGCCGAGCCGTATCCACTGAGCGCGCGGGATGCGGTATTTCCCGATTGATCCAGAGCTGATTGCCCGGACCGACGTTGCCCCACAGCGGAGTCCCTCGCGCGCCATAGACGAGGTGCACGATAGCCTCACGATCGATGGCGAGATTGACTGCTTGCCGGAATCTCAGCTCGCGGAACCAAGCCTGTTTGTGTGCGACCGCATCGAGTTTTTTACCAGCGAGATCATTCAGGTTGAAGACGACGAAGTTGTATTCGAGGCTTGGTCCCAAATCCTGAAGCTGGGAGCCTGCCCGCGTTCGATCGCGCACGAGGAGGTTGTAGTTTTCGGAGCTGAGGCGGCTGATGAGATCGGTTTCACCGGACTCGAAGCGCATGACCTGGGCATCCTCGGTTCCGACAAAGAGAAACACGAGTTCGTCGAGATACGGCAAGCGACGGTGATCGCTGCCGGCCTTCCAATAGTAAGGATTGCGTTCCAGGACCACGCGCTGGCCGGGCACGTATCGCTGAAGGCGAAAGGGTCCGAGGCCTGCGATCTCAGCCGCCTGCGTGTTAAGCGACCACGCCTGCGCGAACTTGCCTCCGCGGTAAGGTTTTTCCAGTAGATGCTTTGGCAACATCGCCAGGCCGTCAAAGAGTCTCTCCGCGGCCGCGTAGGGATGGGGCAGAGTGAAGCGCACGTTGTAGGCGTCGAGTTTGGTTACGGTGATCGGTTTGCCATCGATGATGAGCAGATCGCGCTGGGGCGAATCGACAGCCTCGTCCATGTACACGGCGAACGAGAAGATCACGTCATCGGCGTCGAAAGGATGACCGTCGGAAAATCGAATGCCTCGCCGAAGCTGGAGGGTGAAAGTCCTGCCGTCCGCTGACGTCTTCCACGACTTGGCGAGTGCCGGTTCAGTTTTCTGCGTCACGCGATTGATCTCGATGAGATCTGCGTTCATGCGTCCGATGACCTCGCGCGAGATGGCATCGGTCGCGATGACGGGGTTCAGCGTCTTCGGCTCTGCGCGCTCGCCAATAGTTAGATGGCCGCCATAGTGGCCGGAAACATCCGTCATTGACTGTAGGTCTTCGCTGTTACTGGGATTTTCCGGAGCCGGATTTCCAGCAAAAGACGAACTGACAAGAAACACGATGGCAAGTAGACACACGAATAGGGACCGGCGAGCGAAACTTTTCATGACACCCCACGTTCCCCACAGAACTTTATTTTTCTAGGATGATCGAGATTCTAACCGGGAATGGAGGGCATCGGCGAGCAGGGAGTAGATTACGGAGGTAATGAATAATGCGGCGGCTGGAGCCAACAGCCACGCATAGGAAACAAGCACACTGTATTGCTGCAAAACGCTCAGCATGTTGCCCCAGCTCGGGGCCGGTTCATTAATGCCGAGTCCGAAAAAAGATAGCGCTACTTCCGCCGCGATATAGCGCGGAACGAGCAACGCTGCCTGTGTGAGCAGCACGCCGTATGTTTTGGGCAGAACATGCCGCCGGAGCAGATAGAAATCCGATCCGCCAAAACCGCGGGCGGCCAAAACATAGTTTCTGGTTCGCGCGCTGAGCGCAACTCCCCGAACCAGCCGCGCCGGCCGCGCCCAGCCGATCAGGCCAATCACGCAAGCCAGAAGCAGAAATGTGCGCGCCGGACTCACATGCAAAGGCAGGAAAGCGCGCACGCCGAGCAGGAAGTACAGCCAAGGCAAAGAAAGAAACAGCTCGGTCGAACCCATAAGGATCTCATCGATCCAGCCGCCATAGTAGCCAGCGACAACGCCGACGACACTGCCGACCAGCAGGGCGACAAAAGTGGCCACAACTCCGGCGGCGACTGAAATCTGTCCGCCATACAGCACGCGCGAAAATTCGTCGCGACCGAAGGCGTCCGTGCCAAACAGCAGAATCCTCCCTGGATCATCGACTCCGAATAGATGAAGATTGGATTCGAAAAGGCCAAGCCAGCGATAACTATCACTACGCGCGAAAGCTCGGATAGGGAAAGCGCGGCTTCGATCCTCCTTGTAGCCGTCGTCCGTTGGGGTCAGGCCATATACAAACGGGCGCAAGTGAAAGCCCGCGGTGTCCCGGAAGTGCAGATGAGTGGGCGGAGCATAGGGGAGATCGCGATTCTGAACGGTTGGATCGTAAGGCGCGACAAAGCCCGCGAACAAAATGGTGAGGTGCAAAGCTGCCAGCAAGATGATCAGCAGCGTAGTCTTAGCTCGCATCGGCTGCCCCTGTCCGGATTCGCGGATCGAATGCGATGAGCATCAAGTCGGCGATCAAGTTCCCGGCGACCATGAAAAGCGCGGAGAGCATGATTCCTCCGATCACGACATAGAAGTCGCGAGAGAGCGTGGCTTCCAACACTAGGGGTCCGAGGCCCGGCCATCCGCAGATGACTTCGACCAGTAATGACCCGCTGATCAAGCCAGCCAGCGAAAATCCGAAAAGCGAGATGGCGGGATTGGCCGAAGCCGGCAATACATGGCGGAACAGCAACCGTGTGCGGCGTATTCCGAGCCCACGAGCAGCCCGCACATAGGAAGTGCCAAGCACTTCCAGCACACTGGCTCGCACGTGCCGCACAATCACTGCACTTTCGCAGAGGACGAGAATCAATACCGGTAAAGTCAAATGGACGATCACGTCGCGGACCTTGGACCAACCCGAGAGTTCGTCGAAGCCGCTCGAGACCATTCCACCGATTGGCGCGAGATGCCAGCGCGCCGCGATTGCCAAAAGAGCGACGGCGATGACCACCTCCGGCGTCGCCACCAGGAGTGAAGTGCCCATGGTGATCCCCCGATCCGCCCATTGCCCGCGGCGGGTCGCAGCCCACAGCCCGAGTGGAACTGAAATGAGCCAGGAGAGAATGGTCGCCGTGGTTGTGAGGAGCAGAGTGTTTTTCGCGCGGCTCCAAAGCAAGGGAGCGACGGGCATGTTGTAGGCGACGGAGTAGCCGAGGTCAGCGTGCAAAGCCGACTTCATCCAGCGCCCGTAGCGCACCGGCAGTGGTTGGTTAAGTCCGTAACGTGTTCGCAGCGAATCAATTGTTTCCGGCGAGATCTGCGGGTTCAACCGCATCTCGTCGAAGAAACTGCCTGGTGCCAGATCAGTGAAGAGAAAACAGAGAGCCGACACACCGGCCAGTAGTAAAGCGGCCCGGAGCAATCGGCGAAAGAGATAGATCACTCCGATCCTCCCGTGATGGCTGCGAAATTCTCTTGTGCGGTTCTCGCCGAGGCCAATAGGCGGATCGTTTCTTCCCGCTGAGGAGCGGTCAGAATTTTGCTGGTTGGACCCGATTCTACGATCCGGCCGCTCGCCATAACGGCGATTTTATCGGCCATGCGCACAACCAGCGTCACATCATGCGATATAAGAAGATAGGTGAGCGCGTGCGCCGCCTGAAGATCGAGAAGCAGGTTGGCGATTTGAGCCTGCGTGGAAAGATCCAGTCCCGTCAGTGCCTCATCCAGAACCAGCAGTTTGGGCCGGATGACCAGCGCCCGCGCAATGGCGAGCCTTTGCCGTTGTCCGCCGCTGAATTCCATCGCGGACCGCGCCATCCACTCCGCGGGCAATCCCGTCTCATTCATTGCGGTCCGGACTTTCTCGCGCCTTGACTGCGGGCCTTCGCCTTGGATCAACAGGGGTTCTTCCACGACCTGTGCAGCGGTGAAGTGCGGATTGATGGACGTAACTGCGTCCTGGAAGATCATTTGAACAAGCTCGCGCGATGAAAGGCGCGTGCGGGGCTTGGCTGTGATGTCTTTTCCGTCGATCAGAATTTCTCCGGAGTCTGGTTTTTCAACGCGCGCCACGCAACGCGCCAGCGTTGACTTTCCGGACCCCGATTCTCCTACGAGGCCAAGAGTTTCACCGTCGCGAATCTCGAAATCAATGTTCTTCAACGCTGCAACGGGCACGCGCGTTCCCCAAAGCCCGCCTCGGACGTAGTGCTTCTCGAGACCGCGAACGGACAGGAACGGATTGGCTAGTCCCGTCTGAGTTGACAAATCAATCCCCATATTTGAAACAGCGAACCGGCTGTAAAGGCAAAGGCAAAAAGACTTGAGGATCGCGCTGTTCGCAGATTTCCATCCGTTCAGGGCATCGCGGGTGAAAACGGCAACCGGCGGGGAAGGCCGCCGGGTTGGGAAGCTCGCCTCCGATCGCGGCAAAGCGCCTTCGCGATTGCGACGCAGAGACGTTAAAAGTCGATTTTGCGATTTGAACCAGCGCTTGCGTATACGGATGCAAAGGTTGGCGGAAGATCCGCGGCGTGTCTCCAGCCTCCACAATGCGTCCCGCGTACATCACCGCCATGCGGTCGGCAAATCCGGCAAATAGCGCGGGATCGTGGCTGATGATCACGATGGCGATACCGTGGTCGCGGCGAATCCGCGCCAGCAGGGCAATGATTTCTGTCTGAAGGGGAGCGTCGAGTTTACTGGTAGGTTCGTCGGCGATCAGCAGCGAGGGCTTGCACGCGATCGCCTGAGCAATCACGATGCGCTGACGCTGCCCTCCGCTCAGTTGATGAGGATAGGCGCTGGAGATTTCGTTGGGCTGATCGAACCCTACCTCGCAAAGAAGATCGCGAATTCTTACTTGCCGTTCTTTCGAACGCAAGGCCAGGTGCGCACGGAGCACTTCGTCAATCTGCAAACCCACCTTTATGACAGGATTCAGCGAGAGAGCGGGATCCTGCGGCACGAGCGAAATGCCAAGTCCTCGAATGTTGCGTAACTCCGGCTCCGCCACCCGCAACAGATCGTTCCCACGAAAGAAGATTTGCCCCCGGCCGCAGAGCGCATGCCGGGGAAGCAATTGCAAGATCGCGTTCGCAAGCGTGCTCTTCCCGCAGCCGGATTCTCCCAGTATTCCAACAACCTCTCCGGCGGCGCAGGCAAAATCGAGATCATCGACGGCGTGGATTCGGATGCCGTCTGCGGGCAGGTACGTCACGGATAGTCCGCGGACCTCTAGAAGAAATTCCGATGTGCCTTGCATTGAGTAGGGACCCCATAGCCAGTTTGCGTTCGGGCAGCGCGAATTAGCAATTGGCGAGTTAGAGGCCAACGGTCGATCACTAGCGCTTGAAGGGTGCAAATATTGAGATGGTTCAGAGCCGACGCGGCCCGAGTTCCGCGGGAGAAAAAGATGGAACGATTGTTGTGCTCGTGACTTGGGGAGGCGTTGATAATTCGCGCGCCACAAATGTGTATGCCGAAGCACACGGTGGTCGTGGCACATCGCGCCGGCTTTCGCCCAGGCGGTCACTCGGCTTGTTTCTTGGCAAAGCTCACGCTCGACATCACGCTGATTACAACGATGCCTGCGAAGAAGATGACAAGTGCCAAGCGGTTTCCGCTGGAAACTTTTCCGGCCTGAAACAGGATGTAACCGACGACCACATTCAATAGTGCCCAGACAACGTTCACGGTTGGCGATGACAGTCCTTTTCCGGGAGGATGAGCGAATGGTGTCGGAAAACGGTCACCGGAAATGCCATGCACAAAATGAGGCACGACATTAGCGAGAAACGTTCCAGCGAAGAAACAAGCGAGGTAGTGATACCAGTTCATTTTGACTTTTCCTTTCAATTCGGTTCGTTAGGAGAAGAGTCATATTGCCGGTTGTTGCTTGTCGGAAGTGAGATTGATGTCACGCGCGGGCGACAGCCTCACGTCCTGCCCCATGTTCCGATACCCCGGCCTCATGATCGCATTGACCTTTGGCAGCTCCAGCGTGAACCACAGCGATGTGGCGATGCAGAACGCGCCCGTAACGAACACGGTGTACGGAGCGCCTATCCTGTGAGCCAGCGCTCCAGCCAGCAGGCTGCCGAATGGCGCTGTGCCGAAAATCGCCATAACGTAATAGCTCATCACCCTGCCTCGTTTATCCTCTGGCACCAGGCTCTGTATCACGGTATTGCTGGCGGAGAACACTTGCATCAGGCCGAAGCCGACGAAGACCATCAGTGCAAGCGATAGCCACAACCGATCCGACAAGCCGAACAGAATCAGCGCGCCTCCAAGCACTGCAGCCGCGATCTGAAGCATCCGCGTCAGCCCAGCCGTCGACTTGCGTACCGCCAGAGAAAGGCCCGAAACCAGCGCTCCGATTCCTGAGGCTCCCGTTAGCCAGCCCAGGGTCGCGGGGCCGCCGTGGAGCACCTGGCCGGCAAAGATCGGGAGCAGCACGGTGTAGGGGTAGCCCATTAGAGCCAGAAGAGCGGAAAACAGAAGGATGGTGCGCGCCGGACGAAACGTGCTGACGTATTGCCAACCCTCGCGCATCTGTTCGAACATGCTGGCGTTGCCGCGCTGGATATCCAGCGGCTTGATACGCATCAGCAGCAACGACGCGATCACGGCAAAGTAGCTGATGCCATCGATCAGGAAGCATCCGCCTTCGCCGAAGGCTGCGATCACCAAGCCGGCAATGGCCGGACCGATCAGCCGCGCACCGTTCGCCATCGACGAATTGATGGCGATGGCGTTACTGAGGTCGTTACGATCTTCGACCATCTGTACCAGGAAGATTTGCCGCCCAGGTGTGTCGAACGCATTGATCAAACCCTGGAAGACCGCGAGAGCAATGATTTCCCAGAGCGCGATGACATGGGCCAGCGTGAGCGCGGCCATGCTAAGCGACTGGATGGCCGCAGCCGCTTGTGTCCACACCAGCAACTGGCGGCGATTGAGGCGCTCAATCCAGACGCCCGCAAATGGCGCGAGCGCAAACGTAGGAATCAGCCCTGCAAAACCTACGATGCCGAGCAGAAGTGACGAATGCGTCAGCCGATACACCAGCCAGGTCGTGGCCAGCTTTGTCATCCAGGTTCCGACAATCGAGATACTCTGACCGGCAAAGAAGAGCTTGAAGTTGCGGTGTCGCAACGCTCGCCAGGAGTGGGACATCTTCTCTCGAATATCCAAAGCGGTTGCGGGCTTGTTCACAATTCCGCCAGACGCCTGATGATCTCGCCGGCCGCGAACAGGGTTGCCTGTTCCTGCTTGTCGAGTTGGGCGATTGCCTGCGCCAGCCATGTCCGCTTCGCATCCTTGGCGCTCTTCCGTACGGCCGCCCCTTTGGCGGTCAGCTCAATATTCACTTGGCGGCCATCGGTCGGATGAGGCTTGCGCTCGACCATGCTCATTTCCTCAAGCGCCGCGATGGTGGTTCCCATCGATTGAGGCTTCATGCCTTCGGCGCGGGCCAGGTCGGCGGTGGTTGCCGGTCCGTCTTTAGCGAGTCGCGCCATGACGGCAGCCTCGGTCAATGAGAGCTCATGCGAAGCGGCCGCCGTGCGCACGCGCCGCACCAATAGCCCAATGGCCTGGGTAAAGTCGATAACGTCGATTTCAAGCGTCTTTCGCGGCATAGAATTTCATCATACAGAAAAACAGGTAATCTTGCAAGTTTATCTTGCAAGTGTTCCTTGTCAGTGTGCCCGGTTAGTTAGAAGAGGAGGCCGTGACTTTGCGGCGCGCCGTGGCGTTCAAGAAGCTCCGCGCCAACTACCGCCTCGGACTCTGAATCGATCGGGTATGGGGAGGGGAGGCTTGGGTACGTAGAGGTTCCGCGCACAGCCGACTATACCTGGAGCCGATTCCAGGTGCGGCAGCGGGGTTCATTTGGATACCGGTCTCTTGACTGATGCGCCGGCGTCTCGCCGTCTGCCGGTGTGGCTGTCTCGCACGCCAACGGCCCGCCTGACCTATATCCCTTGACCAACCGGTTGCGCGAGCCGCGAAAGAAAAATCTGCCGGCGCTGTTCGAGCCAGCTCATCCATTCACGCAACCCGTCGCCCGCGAGGCACGCAACCTTCACAACCTCCATCTCTGGATGGACAAGCCGGGCGTTGGCGATAGCTAGAGAGGAGTCGAAGGGAACATAAGGAAGCAGATCGGTCTTAGTGAGCACCATCAGTTCAGACTTGAAAAAGATCGACGGATATTTCAGAGGCTTGTCCTCGCCTTCTGTCACGCTGAGCAGAACAATTTTGGCCGTCTCGCCGAGATCGTAGCTGGAGGGACAAACCAGATTGCCGACATTTTCGACGATGAGCAGGTCGAGCTGGCTAAGGTCCCAGTCGGCGATGTGTTTT
>JBAVYO010000263.1:0-5848 GCA_049698855.1 Terriglobales bacterium | reverse complement strand
AACCATAAGATATTCAGGATCTGACGATGCTCCCAGTTCGGCGAGTGGTCTTATTCATTTTCGTCTTCACGGCGCTCGGACTTGCTCCATGCGCGACCGCTGCCGATAGGCGTCCATTTCTTGGCTTCGACCGCAACGAATATCCGGGCGACAACAATCTCAGAGAGCTTCACAAAACGTTTGCCTTTGCGGGTTATTGGCTCAACAATCCTCCGGGGTCAAAGACCAACACATGGATTGGAAAGCGTATCAATGTCGAAGCTGCCGGCTTCGGGTTTCTGGTTCTATTCAATGGACGTTTGTATCGAGATCTGAAAGCAAATGCAGCGGGTTTGGGCGAGAGCGATGCCCGGGCTGCGATTGCGGCGGCCCGGCGGGAAGGCTTTCCGGACCGAACCATCATTTTTCTTGATCAAGAACAGGGCGGACGGCTGCTGCCTGAACAAAAAGCCTATCTGTTTGAGTGGGTCGATGAAGTCGGTAAGGCCGGATTCCGCGCTGGCGTCTATTGTTCGGGCATCGCGGCACCGGAAGTCGGCGGCTCGAGCGTCGTTACGGCTGAGGACATCAAGGAAAATGCCGGCGCCCGCAAGATCACATACTGGGTGATTAACGACGCCTGTCCGCCGTCGCCGGGCTGCGTCCCGAACAGGCGACCTCCTTCGCCTAATGCTAGCGGAGTAGATTTTTCCGAAGTCTGGCAGTTTGCGCAATCTCCAAGGAGGAAGGACGTTGCCGGCGCTTGCGGCGGTTACGACAAAGATGGCAGCTGCGATCCGTCATCAACCGCTGGGAAGCAAAGGTTGTACGTTGATTTGGACACGGCGAGTTCGGCCGATCCGTCGCACGGAAGAACGCGACAGAATTAGGAGGAAACGCGGTGATTGGACCTGGTGGTGCGCCTCAGTAGAATGCGTCGTACTTGGTAACGACCCAGCCGGCATCCTTCTTTTCTTCTGTCACCGAAAATAGGTCTTTGTACGTCGCGTCCTGCGCGGCAGTAGAGTAGCGCTTCCCTCTGTAGTAAAGGATGACCAGTGGTGGAGTATCCTCGCGCTCAACCAGATTCCAGCTGATCAGCGGGTGCTGTGTCTCCGACGCACAAATGAAATCGGCGCGTTTCTTGCGGTAGTCCTTTTCCCATGCAGAGAGCAGCTGGCGGCAATTGCCGTCTCTCATTTGTGCAATAAACGCAGTCGCAGTGTTTTCGACCACGCGGTCACGCAGCGGATTCATCGTAATTCTCAAGGGCATCTGAGTTAGAGGATCGCGTTCCGCCGAGCGCGACAGCACTGGCGGTTGATTGCTTAGCCACTCAATATAGCCGAGGAAGATCGCGACCAGCAAAAATGCGATCCCCCCGGCGATGGCCAAATGTGTCCTCGATACCTGCATTGAGAAAAGTTTGGAGGAAGGGTAACAAGGACGCAAGGTTACGATGGACACCGCGAAGGCAAGCTCCGATGGTGCTGACGGCAATGCGGTTTGAGGTCAGAGGTAGGAGCTTAGAGCTGAAAAAACTGTCGAATGGCAAATTGCTGCGGAAAATCCGGCTTACTCGGAGCTCATGGCTCGAAGCTCGTAGCCACTTCTGCAATCCGACCTCAGACCTCGAACCTCAGACCTCTCTCACGCGCTCACCAGCGACCCAATCTTCTCGCCCAGCACGACTCTCCGGATGTTGCCATGCTCATTCAGATTGAAGACGAGAATCGGCAGATTGTTGTCCTTGCAGAGGGAGATGGCCGTGGAGTCCATCACCTTGAGACCCAGCTTCAGCACGTCCATGTAAGTGATCTGGGAAAATTTCTTCGCGTCCTTCACCTTCATGGGGTCGGCGTCGTAAATCCCGTCGACTTTCGTCGCCTTGAGAATGGCGTCGGCCTTGATCTCCATCGCGCGCAGCGACGCGGCCGTATCGGTTGAAAAATAAGGATTGCCCGTTCCGCCCGCGAAGATGACCACGCGTCCCTTTTCCAAATGGCGAATGGCTCGCCGCCGTATAAACGGCTCGGCCACCTGGTTCATCTCAATTGCCGACTGGACACGCGTATAGACGCTCTGTTTTTCCAACGCATCCTGTAGCGCGAGGGCATTGATGACCGTCGCCAGCATGCCCATATGGTCGGCGGAAACGCGATCCATATCTTTAGCCTGATCGGCGACCCCGCGGAAAAAGTTGCCTCCACCGACAACAATCGCCATCTGCACACCCAGCCTATGCACTTCGGCAATTTCTCCGGCGATCGAGTGAATGTGGGCGGTGTCGATGCCAAAGCCCTGATCGGCGGCCAGCGCCTCGCCAGAGAGCTTGAGCAGGATGCGTTTGAAGACGGGAGAGGACATGGAACCTCAGGTTTCACAGTTTCAATGCTGCAAGGTTTCAAGGTAAACCCAATCCGCTTGTTTTTCCAACTTTGAAAACCTCAAAAAGCGGCCAGCTTGAAACCGAAATTAAAAAGGGGCGCCGCAGCGCCCCTTGGATTACTTGGCATCCGAGCCGGGGGCCTCGCCCTCATCGGCCTTGGCCGCCACAAACGCTACCGTCGCGGTCACATCCCCTACTTTGAACCGCGCGAAGCGGCGCACCGCGATATTCTCGCCCAGTTTGCCGATCTTGGCGGCAATCAGTTGCGAGATGTTGATGGTCTGGTCCTTAATGAAGGGCTGCTCAAGCAGGCAGACTTCCTCATAGAACTTCTCCATCTTCCCCGTCACCATCTTCTCTGCGATATTGGCCGGCTTGCCGCTCGCAATCGCCTGCGCCAGGAAGATTTCCTTCTCGCGGGCAAAGTCCGCTGGCGTGACATCTTCCTTGCGGACATACTTCGGATCGCTGGCCGCGATGTGCATCGCGATGTCGTGCACCAGTTCTTTGAAATCCTCTGTACGCGCCACGAAGTCGCTTTCGCAGTTGACCTCCACCAGTACGCCGATCTTGCCACCGGCGTGAATGTAGCTGGCCACGGACCCTTCGCTCGTCGCTCGCGTCGCCTTCTTTGCCGCCACGGAAACGCCCTTCTTGCGCAGAATCACGACCGCGTCTTCAAGGTTGCCCTTGGCTTCGGTCAGCGCCTGTTTGCAATCCATCATCGGCGCTCCGGTTTTTTCGCGGAGCTCTTTCACCTGGGAAGCGGAAATGTTTGCCATAGTAGTGCTCATGAAAACCTCGTTTCAAAGTTGCAATGTTTCAGAGTTTCAAGGACGAAGAATCGGAAGGCCAATCGGTTTGAAACCTTGAAACTTTGCACCTTGAAACCTGGGTTATAAAACTTGACCCGCGCCCAGACCGCCCACGCGGGTCAGATCCTAACGAATTTGCACAAGCAGGGAAGCCCTGTTGAGTAGCGAAACGAGCCGCCGAAACGCGATTCTTACGAGCGCCGCGTCTCCGCCTGCAACTCGTCCAGATCTTCGGCAATCGCCGCGGGTCGCTTGCGTGTACCCGCGCCGAGCACGTCTTCCATGCGGATCTCTTCGCCTTCCTCCGGAGCAACTGCCGCCGCCACTACGCCTGCGCCGTCGCTTGCCGGGGCTTCGGCCTCGGCCTCGGCAGCTTCCGGAACCACCGCGCTTTCCACGGCTGCGTTGTCCGCCAGTGTCTGAATCTCGGCCATCTGCTTGTCGCCGATCGCATTCACGCCCTCGGCGATCGACTCGGAAATCTTCGAAGTAAACAGCCGGATCGCCCGCAGTGCGTCATCGTTGCCGGGAATCACATAGTCCACTTCGCTCGGATCGCAATTCGTGTCGACCACCGCGACCACAGGAATGCCCAGCTTGCGCGCCTCGCGCACCGCAATCTGCTCTTTGTTCGAATCGATCACGAAAATCGCATCCGGCAACCTCGACATATTTTTGATGCCGGCCAGGTTCGCCTGCAGATGCTTGCGCTCGCGCTCGAGCTTGATCACTTCTTTTTTCGGCAGGAGGTCGTAACGGCCATCGGTAGCCATGTCATCGAGCTCTTTCAGCCGCTTTACGGATTTCTGCACCGTGACCCAGTTGGTCAGCAGTCCGCCCAGCCAGCGCTGGTTCACATAAAACATCGAGCAGCGCTGCGCCTCTTCGGCGATCGCATCCTGCGCCTGCCGCTTGGTGCCCACAAAGAGCACAACTTTGCCGGAGGCCGCCAGTTCCTGCACGAACTTCGACGCCTCTTTGAACATCTTCAGCGTCTTCTGCAAATCGATAATGTAGATCCCGTTTCGCTCGCCGAAGATGTACTCCTTCATCCGCGGGTTCCAACGCTTGGTTTGGTGCCCGAAGTGGACGCCAGCCTCGAGCAACTCCTTCATGGTGATATTAGCCAATTAACCTCCTTATTTGGTCTGCATCCGGCGTGAATCGGTTGTCAGTTGCCAGTACCCAGTTGTCAGTGAGAACCACTGGAAACCGGCCGCTGGCAATCGGCAGCTTCTACCGGATTGCCATTCCCGTCCCACCCATCTCAGGGGAGGTGGGGGGATGAATTTAACTCCAAAAATCAGCCGCCAGTACCCAGTTGCCAGCACCCAGCGGATTCCCACTGGCGCCTGGCAACTGGGCACTGGGTACTATCTCTTGCTGAACTGGAAGCGCTTTCTGGCGCCTTTCTGTCCGTACTTCTTGCGCTCTTTCGCGCGCGGGTCGCGAGTGACCATGCCTTCGGCCTTCAGCTGCTTGCGCAGTTCCGCGTTAAATTCCATCAAGGCGCGCGTAATGCCCAGCCGCACAGCATCCGCCTGACCGGCCACACCGCCGCCACAAACGTTGGCTAGCACGTTAAAGTTCGCCGAGGTTTCCGTCAAAATCAGTGGCGACTTGGCGCTGGTTCTCTGCGAAGGCGTCACAAAGTATTCGTCAAACCCCTTGCCGTTAACCTTGAATTCGCCGCTGCCCGGACGCAGAAAAACGCGCGCAATTGCCGCCTTCCGCCGCCCCGTTCCGTAGTATTGAACTGATTCAGCCATTAGCTATTAGCCGTTAGCTCTGGGCTCTTTTTCCCAAGCGCCAACTTTGTGCCTTTCCTCAAAATTCGAAAACCTTGTAGATCGAAATTCGTTGTCTTAGCTACGAGCCAAAAGTCAATAGCTAAAAGCCGTTCCTACGCGAACACTTTCGCTTCCGGTTTCTGCGCTTCGTGCGGATGCTTGTCGCCCTTGTACACCTTGAGCTTCGTGAACATCTGCTTGCCCAGTTTGTTCTTGGGCATCATGCGCGAAACCGCGTCTTCAATCACCAACTCCGGCTTGCGCACCAGGCGCTTCTTCAAATCCTCCGAGCGCAATCCGCCGGGATAACCCGTGTAATGGTGATACGCCTTTTGCTCGACTTTCATGCCGGTGATCTTCACCTGCTCCGCATTGATCACGACCACGTGATCGCCGGTATCGATGAAGGGTGTATATTTCGGATTTTCTTTGCCCATCAGAATGCGGGCCACGCGCGATGCGAGCCGTCCGAGCGGCTGCCCAGTGGCGTCCACTACAAACCACTTCCGCGCAATATCCCCTTCTTTCGGGAAATAGGTTGACATGCAACTCTCCCAAACTGAAAACGTAATGATTGAAGACCGCTGAGTGCCCTGATTATTCCGAAGAAAGACTAAAGACTAAAGATCAATCCACGAAAGCAATTGCACGCAGAACGCGCAAGGTGTTCCCGGCGGGCAGCCGCAGGACTTCCAAAGGAATCTAGGATAGCCCACGTCCGCCGCACTTGTCAATGAAGAGGTTCAGCGGTGTAGATGCTCCAAGATAATGTCACCCCTTAACGGCAACGAGACTTTGTCACCCTCTCAGGATGGTGACGATGAGTCAGAAAGAGTTCCAACGCGTGAAAGTGATTGAGAATGCAGCGGGCGGGA
>JBAVYO010000262.1:0-13058 GCA_049698855.1 Terriglobales bacterium | reverse complement strand
GGTTTTACTTCTGCAATCTGACCTCTTACCTCTGACCTTGCCTTACTGAATAATCTCCGCGATCGTGCCTGCTCCTACCGTGTGCCCGCCTTCGCGAATCGCGAACCGCAAGCCCTTTTCCATCGCCACCGGCGTGATCAACTCGATCACCAGGCTCACGTTGTCGCCCGGCATCACCATTTCCGTGCCCGCCGGCAACTCCGCCACACCCGTCACGTCCGTGGTGCGAAGGTAGAACTGCGGACGATACCCCTTGAAGAATGGCGTATGACGTCCGCCTTCTTCTTTCGTCAGGATGTAAACCTCTGCCTTAAACTTCGTGTGCGGAGTAATCGATCCGCCCTTCGCCAGCACCATGCCGCGTTCCACATCTTCCTTCGCAATGCCGCGCAGCAGCAAGCCAGCGTTGTCGCCCGCCATGCCTTCGTCGAGCTGCTTCTTGAACATTTCGACGCCCGTCACCACCGTCTTGCGCGTCTCGCGGAAGCCCACGATTTCCACTTCCTCGCCAACCTTCACCTTGCCACGCTCAATACGTCCGGTCACCACCGTGCCGCGCCCTTGAATCGAGAAAATGTCTTCGATCGGCATCAGGAACGGCTTATCCAGTTCGCGCGCCGGTTGCGGCACGCTCTTGTCCACCGCCTCCATCAGGGCGTCAACCTGCTTTTCCCACTTCTCTTCGCCGTTCAGCGCGCCCAGAGCCGACAGCCGGATCACCGGGAGATCGTCGCCTGGGAACTTGTAGCTCTTCAGTAACTCGCGCACTTCGAGCTCGACTAAGTCGAGTAACTCGGGATCGTCGACCGCATCGCACTTATTCAGCGCGACAACAATGTACGGCACGCCAACCTGGCGGGCCAGCAGCACGTGTTCGCGCGTCTGCGGCATCGGACCGTCCGTCGCCGCGACCACCAGAATCGCGCCATCCATCTGCGCCGCGCCCGTGATCATGTTCTTGATGTAGTCGGCGTGGCCCGGACAATCGACGTGCGCATAGTGCCGGTTGGCCGTCTCGTACTCCACGTGCGCCGTGGCAATCGTGATGCCGCGCGCCTTTTCTTCCGGAGCGTTGTCGATCGAGTCGAACGAACGGAACTTGATGTTCGGGTTGTGCTTCCCTAAAACCTTGGTGATCGCCGCCGTCAACGTCGTCTTGCCGTGATCAATGTGACCAATCGTCCCAACGTTGCAGTGCGGCTTTGTCCGATCAAATTTTTCCTTCGCCATTTTCCTCTTAGCTCCGTGTGGCGCGGGCACTCTTGCCCGCGGAAGTTCAAAACTTTCAGATCCCTCGCCTAGACTCGGGATGACCGCTGCGCGCTCCCGCTTCGCTCACGCCCGCAAAGCGCGGTCACTTCGTTGTCGTTTTCCCCTGCGTCTTGGCGATGATTTCATCCGCCACCGACCGCGGGGCTTCTTCATACCTTGCGAAATGCATCGAGTACTCGGCGCGGCCCTGCGTCGACGACCGCATGTGCGTCGCGTATCCAAACATTTCCGCCAGCGGCACAATCGCCTTGATCACCTGCGAACCGGCACGATGCTCCATGCCTTCGATCCGCCCGCGGCGTGAGCTCAGGTCGCCCATGATCGCTCCGGCAAAATCTTCCGGCGTGACCACTTCGACTGCCATTACCGGCTCCAAAATCACCGGACTCGCCTTGCGCGCTGCTTCCTTGAACGCCATCGAACCGGCAATCTTAAATGCCATTTCGTTCGAATCGACGTCATGATAGCTGCCGTCGTAAAGCGTCGCCTTGATATCGACCATCGGATAACCGGCCAGAACGCCGCCTTCCATGGCTTCCTGCATGCCCTGGTCGATCGGTTTGATGTATTCCTTGGGCACCGACCCGCCAATGATGTCGTTAATGAACTCGTAGCCCTTGCCCGGTTCGTTCGGATCCAGCTTGATTTTTGCGTGCCCGTACTGACCGCGACCGCCGGTCTGCCGTATGTACTTGCCTTCCGCCTCGGCGTGTTTGCGAATGGTTTCACGATACGCAACCTGCGGCTTTCCGACGTTCGCTTCAACCTTGTATTCGCGCATCATGCGGTCGACGATGATCTCCAGATGCAACTCGCCCATGCCGCTGATGATGGTCTGTCCGCTGTCGGGATCGGTGTGAACCTTAAAAGTGGGATCTTCCTGCGCCAGCTTAGCCAGCGCCATGCCCATCTTTTCCTGATCCGCCTTGGTCTTCGGCTCAACCGCAACCGCAATCACCGGCACCGCAAACGTAATCGATTCCAGCGTGATCGGATGCTGCTCGTTGCAGATCGTGTCGCCGGTCGAAACATTCTTCAGTCCAACCACTGCGCAAATGTCGCCAGCCAGAATTTCCTGAATATCTTCGCGCTTATTAGCGTGCATCTTGAGCAGGCGGCCAATGCGCTCGTGCCGCTGCGTGCGCGAGTTCATCACCGATTCGCCCGACTTCAACTGCCCGGAGTACACGCGAATAAATGTCAACTGGCCGACAAACGGGTCAGCCATAATTTTGAATGCCAGCGCCGAGAAAGGCTCTTTGTCATCCGCCTTGCGCGTAATGGTCTTACCGGTTTCCGGATCGAGGCCATGCGTCTCTTTTGTATCGAGCGGCGACGGCAGGTAATCCACCACCGCATCAAGCAGCGGTTGCACACCTTTATTCTTGAATGCCGTTCCCACCACCACCGGAAACAGCTTCAGCCCGATGGTCGACTTACGCAGCGATGCCTTGAGCTCATCCGCCGAAATCGGCTCGCCTTCCAGAAACTTGTGCAGGATTTCGTCGTCGTTCTCGGCAACGGTCTCAACCAGCTGCGTATGGAACGCTTCCGCCTTCTTTTTCAGGTCGGCCGGAATCTCTTCGGTCTCATACTCCGCGCCCATGGTTTCGTCATTCCAGATGATCGCCTTCATCTCGACCAGGTCGACAACTCCACGAAACTTGTCTTCTTGTCCGATGGGAATCTGAATCGCGACCGGCTTGGCATTGAGGCGCTTGCGGAGAGTATCGACGGCATGCTCGAAATCGGCACCCATCTTGTCAATCTTGTTGATGAAGCAAATTCGCGGGACGCCGTATTTATCGGCCTGCCGCCACACTTTTTCCGACTGCGGCTGTACGCCATGCACGGCGTCAAATACCGCGACCGCGCCGTCCAGCACGCGCAGCGAGCGCTCCACCTCAGCCGTGAAATCCACGTGGCCGGGCGTATCGATAATGTTGATGCGGATGTCGCGCCAGGTGCAGGTCGTTGCGGCCGATGTGATCGTAATACCGCGCTCCTGCTCCTGCTCCATCCAATCCATGGTCGCAGTGCCTTCATGCACTTCGCCGATGCGATGCGTCTTTCCCGTGTAGAAAAGGATGCGCTCGGTCGTAGTGGTCTTACCGGCATCGATGTGGGCCATGATGCCGATGTTCCTGCAACGCTCTAATGGGACTGTTCTAGGCACAGCTTACTTACTATCCTCTCTGGGGCTCAAACAATTTCGTTATTTTGCAATCGGGTAATTTGGTAATTTAACGGCCACTGCCGCTCGGGTCTTAAAATTGCAAAACTACCCGATCACCAAATTACAAAATCTACCAGCGATAATGCGCAAACGCCTTATTGGCTTCCGCCATGCGGTGTACGTCTTCTTTCTTCTTGATGGCCGCGCCTTTACCGTTGGCCGCGTCCAGCAACTCATTCGTCAGCTTGTCGATCATTCCTTTTTCGCCGCGATCGCGGGCATACGTCACAATCCAGCGGATCGCCAGCGACGTCCGGCGGTCGGGAGCCACTTCGATCGGCACCTGATAGTTCGCGCCGCCCACGCGTCGCGTCTTCACTTCAAGCAGGGGCTTGGCGTTTTCGACGGCCTTGGTGAACAGCTTCAAGGCCTCGTCGCCGCCTTTTTCCTTCAGCTTCTCGAGCGCCGTATAGAAGATGCCTTCAGCAGTCGACTTCTTGCCCTGCCACATCATCGAGTTGATGAACTTCGTCACCAAATCCGACCCATACACCGGATCGGCCTCAGTCTTGCGCTTTGCGATATGTCCTTTACGCGGCATAAACTCTCAGTTCTCAGCTCTCAGTCTCCCCCGGTTCTCAGTTCTGAGAACTGAGAACCGGGAACCGGGAACTGTTTCTACGCTTTCTTGGCGCGCTTCGCGCCGTATTTCGATCTGCTCTGGTTGCGCCCTGCAACCCCGGTCGCATCAAGCGTTCCGCGAACCACGTGATAACGCACGCCCGGCAGATCCTTCACGCGGCCCCCGCGGATCAGCACAATCGAGTGCTCCTGCAGGTTATGGCCGACGCCTGGAATGTACGTCGTCACTTCAATTCCGTTCGTCAGGCGCACACGCGCCACTTTCCGCAGCGCCGAGTTCGGTTTCTTTGGCGTCTGCGTATACACGCGCGTGCAAACTCCGCGCTTCTGCGGACACGATTGCAGCGCCGGACTCGCGGTCTTGTACCGCGGGCTCGTCCGTCCGAATTTCACCAGCTGATTAAAAGTTGGCACTCTCGCCACTCCTCAAGGTCGTCTGTCGTTTGTCGTTTGTCCTCGGTCGTCTGGGGTTTGGCGTTTATCACCGGCCGCCGGCACCGCGAACGACTAACGACTGTCGACCAACGACCAAACTGCATCGTCAACCGCACACACCCGGGACAGGACTTTGCCCCGTCTCAGTTCTGGCACAGGCTACGGCGCCCAGCCATACTCTTGCCGCGCAAACGCGGTAAGAAATTTTCGTTTCCAGTTTCCTAATTCGCCGACGACGGTGACGCCACGCCTCACCTGAATGGCTCG
The DNA here is from genome assembly GCA_049698855.1 of Terriglobales bacterium. GTDB lineage: Bacteria > Acidobacteriota > Terriglobia > Terriglobales > Acidobacteriaceae > Acidiflorens. Next base: position 8,266 of record JBAVYO010000262.1, on the reverse strand, counting down.
GAGGCGTTCCGTTTCGCCTGCTACTTCCGCATAGCCCCGCGTGATTCCCGGTTCATAACCAAACCAATCCCGGGCGCAAAGGTTTTCGCGGAACGTTTCAGCGAGGGCGGTCCCGGTTTCACTTCCTTCCGGGTCCGTGTTTCTTCAAAGCTCAACCAAAACTATCCTGGAGCCCGTACGCAGACAGATACTGATACGGCGTCCACAGGCAAGCCAGATTCAACTCGCGGAACCTAAAGATAATATCAGGGAGGTTTTACTGCCGTCAACAACCCATTCAACATTGTCGTGAACTAAATTCGCCTGATGCGATTCCGCCGCTCAACATCGCTACTTTGAGGCTACCTGCGGCATTCGTCTCGCAAAGAATTTTGCAGTTTTCTCCCCCCAGGCTCCCTTTTCGCCGAACAAAGTACACTGAACCCAAAGTACACTTAACCAATGAGCGCCAACTCCCCTAATTCCCTTGCCCGCGCCTCTTCTTCCTATCTTCGTTCGGCTATGCATCAGCCGATCCAGTGGCACGAGTGGGGCGAGGATGCGTTCGCCGCCGCCCGCCGCGCCAACAAGCCGATTCTGCTGGATATTGGCGCAGTCTGGTGCCATTGGTGCCATGTGATGGACCGCGAATCCTACGACGACCCTGTGATTGCGAACATCGTCAATGAGAATTTCATCGCGGTCAAAGTGGATCGCGACGAGCGCCCCGACATCGACAGCCGCCATCAGATCGCCATCAGCGCCCTCACCGGCCAGGGCGGATGGCCGTTGACCGCGTTCCTCACTCCCGACGGCAAGCCCTTTTATGGCGGCACCTATTTCCCTCCAAACGACGGCTATGGCCGCCCTAGCTTCAAGCGCGTGCTCCTTTCGATCTCACAGGCCTATCGTGAAAAAAATGCCGACGTGCTGGAGCAGGCCACCATGGTTGCAAGCGCGATTGCACGCGCGGAATCGTTCGGCGCTGCAACGGGAAGCATTTCGGAGAGCGCCATCGCGGCGATTGTCGAATCCGCATTGAAAATGTTCGACGACCGCAACGGCGGCTTTGGCAACGCGCCAAAATTTCCCCATCCTTCCGTGCTCGACCTGTTGATTGAGCGCCATGCGCAGACCCGCAACGACGAATTGCAACACGTTTTCGTCACGACCCTCGAAAAGATGGGGCGGGGCGGCGTCTATGACCAGCTTGCCGGCGGATTCCATCGTTACTCGGTTGACGAGCGCTGGATTGTGCCGCACTTCGAGAAGATGTGTTACGACAATTCCGAGCTGCTGAAGAACTACGTGCACGCCTACCAGGCAACGGGCGATGAATTTTTGGCCGATATCGCGCGCGACACCATTCGCTGGATGGACGAATGGCTGAGCGACCGCGACCGTGGCGGCTTCTACGCCTCGCAGGACGCCGATTATTCCATGGACGACGATGGCGACTACTTTACCTGGACCCTCGACGAGGCGCAGGCCGCGCTCACCGAAGAAGAAGCATCGGCCGCCAGCCTCTATTACGACATCGGGGACATCGGCGAAATGCATCACAATCCCGCCAAGAACGTGCTCTACCTCCGTGCTGGTGTCGATGAAATCGCTCGACGGTTCAATGTTCCCGAAGAGCGCGTGCGCGAGTTGCTGGCATCGGCAAAGAAGAAGATGTACGCGGCCCGCCTCGCCCGTCCCACTCCTTATATAGATAAAACGCTCTACGTTGGCTGGAATGCCATGTGTGTCTCGGCGTACCTTGTAGCGGCAAAAGTACTCGATCTGGATGGCACCCGCCGCTTCGCCCTGCGCTCGCTTGACCGTTTACTGGCCGAGGGTTGGGTTTCCAATCCAACCATCTCCAATTCAAAGCGCTCCGATTCAACGCTCTCCAATTCAAAGCCCTCCGATTCAACTTCGTCTTCGTCCGACGCCCGCGTCTCTGGCGCGCTGCGCCACGTCATTGCCTACTCCGACCCGAAAGCCGAGCGCCGCGAAACTTCCGGCGTCCTCGAAGACTACGCTTTCACTGTGATTGCCTGCCTCGACGCCTACGAGGCGACCGCCGGTCTCAGCTACTTTCGCTTCGCGCGGAAAATTGCGGATGCCATGGTCGCGGGATTTTATGATCAGGAAAACGGCGGCTTCTTCGATACGCGAACTGAACCTGCAAGCTCCGCCGCCGGCAAATCTCCGACGACCAATGAACTGCCTGTCAACGTACCCGCCCCTGCTAGCGCAAGCTCAACCTCGCTCGGAATTCTCGGTATGCGCCGCAAGCCATTTCAGGATTCACCAACTCCTGCGGCCAATTCAGCTGCTGCAATCGCGCTGCTGCGTCTGCACGCATATACAAATGAGGCGTCCTATCGCGAGAAGGCGCAGCGCACGCTCGAAGTGTATGCCGCGTCCGCGCCGCAGCACGGCATCTTCGCTGCTACCTATGGTCTCGCGGTCGCGCGCTTTCTCGCGCCGCACACGCAGATCGTAGTAGTAGGGACAGACGCGGCGGCGAGCAGCCTGTATCGCGCCGTTGCGCGACGGTTTTCTCCGAACACGTCTCTCATTCGACTGGATGCCGACAAAGCCGTTGCACAGAATCTGCCACCAGCCCTGGCCGATACGATTCCGCACCTGCCCGCTCTCCGTGACGGTCGATCGTTCGCCGTAGTGTGTTCGAACTTCAGCTGCCAGCCACCTGTATTTGACGAGGAAGATCTGGCGCGTCTGCTCGAAACCCGCGCGCGCCCCGCGGCCTAATCGGCCATTTTTGATTTTTCACGCCACCCGCGTATACCGTAGAGACGCGGCTTGCCGCGTCTCCCGCTGAAAATGTGCGGTTTGCAATCTTGCCGCGCCCAACACCCGCCATACGCTCCCCGTTGAAGTTGTTCGCATTCTTGCCGATGACGTTTTATGGCGGGTCATAACCCATGTCGCCAAACCTCTTCGACAATCCGGATCTCTACCGGTCTTTGTTGGAGGATTTGCCCGTCGGCATTTGCATCGTGGATCGCCAGCACCGCTTGCGCTTCTGGAACCGCGGTGCCGAACATCTCACCGGCTATCTCGCGCACGAAGCCATGGGGCAGGACGGAACCGGCCATTTCCTCGATCCCTGCGACCACAATGGCCGCGAGCTCATCGGAGACCACGGTCCGATCACCGCGACCCTCGCGAATGGGTGCGCCCAACAGTTTTCCGCCTACTTACGGCACAAAAGCGGCCATCGCGTCGCGGTGCGTGTACGCACCAGACCCGTCCTCGAAAATATCGATGTGATCGCCGGCGCCATGGTTCTGTTCGAAGAGGCATTCGCCGTCCGCGATGAATCCTCCGGCCCGCCGCCCATGTATGGATGCCTGGACGCGCCAACCGGCGTTCCGTCCCATCGGCTGACGAGCGCCGTGTTGAACGAGTGCATGGCTGGCATGGAGCGATCTCATCAGGGGTTCGGTCTGATCCGGATTCGCGTTCTTGAACTGGATGAATTTCGCGCCCGCCACGGCATTCAATCGGCCTTTCCCCTTCTGCGTACTACCGCCCAGACGCTGCGCCACAGCCTCGATCCCGAAATTTTTCTCGGCCGCTGGGGAGAAGACGAATTCATCCTCGTGCTGCCGTCGGCCAATCGCGTAACCACCATACAGGCGGCGGAAACGGTCTGGAACCTGGTCGCGAAATCTGAGGTCAGCTGGTGGGGCGACCGCTTCTCTGTACAGTCCGTGGTCATGTACACGGTCGCGCAACCGGGAGACGTACTCGACAAGCTCCTGAATGGATTGGAGCCGGCGCATGCCGCCGCGGCCGGCCGCGCTGTCGGTCCGACGGGGGCTAAAACATAGACCGGAACCGAACTCATCATTCCGCTCAGCATTCGTGAAGGTGAAGCTTTATGTTTTCGATTATCGGAATCGTGGTTGTTTTCGGCTGCATCGTCGCCGGCTATCTCATGGAGCACGGCAACCTGAAAGTGCTGATCCAACCGGCCGAGCTGATCATTATTGGAGGCGCAGCCCTGGGCACGGTTCTAATCGCAAATCCCCTGCACATCGTCAAGCAAATCCTCGCCGGAATCGGAGCCGCGTTTGGCTCCTCGAAATTTACCCGCCAGCGTTACATCGAATCGCTCAAGATGATGTACGAACTACTGAACAAGGCGCGCAAGGAAGGATTGGTAGCGCTCGAGACCGACATCGAAGAGCCCGAGAAAAGCCCTCTCCTTTCCAAGTACAAAGACTTCATCAAGAACCATCACCTTTGCGATTTCGTCTGCGACACCATGCGTATGGCGGTCAGTGGCGGCGTCGAAGTCTTCGATCTCGATCAAATGCTCGACAGCGATATGGAGGTTCACCACCATTGCGCGGGCGAACCTGTGGCCGCCCTCAGCACCATGGCCGACTCCCTCCCCGGACTCGGCATCGTCGCCGCCGTGCTCGGCGTGGTCATTACTATGGGCGCGCTCGGCGGCCCTCCCGAAGAAATCGGCCATAAAGTCGCCGCCGCTCTCGTCGGCACATTCCTCGGCATCCTGCTCTGCTACGGACTGGTCGGCCCCCTTGCCTCGCGCATGGGCAAGTTGTCGGAAGAAGAACACGCATTCTTGTTGGTGATGCGAGTGGTCATGATCGCCTTCCTCAAGGGAGTCGCGCCCATCATGGCCGTCGAAATCGGCCGCCGCGTCGTCCCCGGACATGTGCGTCCTTCATTTAAAGAAGTCGAGCAGGCCTGCCGTGGCGGTGGCTCGGCCGCCCCGGCGGAGGCCGCGGCTGCAGCCGCCGCAAGTTAGACCTGAGTATGCCCACGCCTCCAATCATCGTCATCAAGAAAAAAGGCGGCCACGGCGGCCATCACGGCGGCGCATGGAAGGTCGCGTACGCCGACTTTGTCACGGCCATGATGGCCCTCTTTATCGTTCTCTGGCTGCTGAGTTCCAGCAAGAAAGTTCAAGAAGCAGTGGGAGGCTATTTCAGAGATCCCTCGGGAGTTTCCTCCAAGCACGGATCCACTGCAGCCGGCGCAGGCGAGAACTTTCAGCTCACGAAGGGGAATCTCTCTCAGCTCAAGGAACAACTGCAGAAGAGCATTCGCAGCATCAACGATCTCGAAAAGCTGCGCCAGAACATTGAGATGACGGTCACAGCCGAGGGCCTGCGCATCGAGTTGATGGAATCGCAAAGCGGCACTTTCTTCGACAGCGGAAGCTCCCAACCCACTCCCACCTGCAAGGAACTGCTCGTCTTGCTCGCCAAGGAACTGGGAGATGTGCCGAATAAGATCTCGCTTGAAGGACACACCGACGCCAAACCCTATGGAGGAAAAGCGAATTACAGCAATTGGGAGTTATCGACAGATCGCGCTAACTCTGCGCGGCGCTTGATGCAGCAGTCCGGCATACGAAGCGATCAGATTTCCCAAGTGCGCGGTTTCGCCGACCAGCGCCTGCGCCATCCGAATGACCCAATGGAAGCTTCAAACCGCCGCATCTCAATCATCGTCCAGTACATCGCGAAAGACGCCGGAGACGAGAATACGGCTGAGGGTGACAAGGACAGGGACTCTGGCGAAAGCAAGCCATCCCCCGAGTCTGGCGCGGAATCCGGCACAACGAACGCCGCCAAAAAGGAAGACACAAAATAAGGCTGACTCTGTTAGTCAGCCTTGAGGAATTTCTCGGCTTGTTTTAAGTCGTTTGTTAATGTGTCCAAACAGCGACTATTGGTCGCAATTCGGATGGTTGGGCGGGCAAAGCGGCGCCGGACCAGCCTGAGTCGGAATCCTCGGGATGGCTGCGTACGCAAATGTCCCCACTAGACCTACCAACAGCAATAACGCCCTGAGTGAACGTTTCATTCTACTTTTTTCTCCTTAGGGTCTGCCGAGTGCTCGTCGAAACTGCCGAGCCTTCGGCGCGGGAATTATACACACCACTTCCACTTTGACCTTAAGTCGCACTCAGGTATCGCAAACCTGCACTTATCGGCCGGCGAAACACCCTGTGGAAATCTCGCCAGCCCGCGATCTGCCCCAATAAAGGGGCAATCGCTTACTCCTTAAAGTAATTCTTTCATTCAATTTGAGTCTGTGATTTTGCGCGGAAAGAGCTCTCAAATTCCTCTTGACAAGGTTCCCGAAGAAGGCCCGCAACGAAAGCAAGCGGTCAAAAAAGAGGAAACAAAGAATTACACGCGGCCCTTCGAACCAGCGGCCGCCGACTTCGCTCGCGACGCAGTCTCGGAGTCTTCAGTCTGGGAAACATCGTCGGTATCGAAATTCGAACTGCGCGAAAACGCCCGCTCCACCATGCCTTCGAACATTGGGATCAGCGAGTCGCCTCCAGCCGCGGGTTGCAACTCGGCCAGACTGCGCTCCCAGCGCTGCGTCCGCAGGGGATTCGCCGAGGCCTCGCGCACCGCAGTCCCCAGGCTGGAGTAGCCGATCCACACGAGAATGGATAGGTCGTAGCAAAACATATTCAGCAGGTCGAGATGGTTGTTGCCTATGAACTTTCCCGCATACAGCGCATAGAGCATCAGGTCCGCCAACGCCAGTGATCCAAACCCGAGCGCGATCCCAAAGCTGAGCTGCTTGCGCGACACACCGAGAAATCCCGCGAAAATGATCAGAAACAGAATCAGTCCCACCTGAACCGTGCTTACGGAACGCTCCAGCGTAGTCACCGCATGAGTAATCGGATCCTTCATTGAGCTTGATGCGGCTACCACCACCGAAACCAGCAGCATTACCGCTCCCGCCCACTTAAACACCGGAGTGCCCAGGTCTTTCAGCGCATGATAGGGGCGGAACACATCCAGAAATATCTCGTGGATAACCTTGAAACCAAGAACAGCAGTCACCGCTTGCCCAACCCAGTACAGGTAGAAATACCACACGTACGTCGAGCTACGTCCGTAAAGCGGATACAGCACCACAAAATTCAATACCTGCGCCAGGAGAAAAGTGAAGAAAACCGGAAACTGCTTATGAATCTTCCGCCGCCACAGCACTCCAGCCACAACCGATTGCAACACCGGCTGCGCCCACCAGAGAAAAATCGAGGTTGCGTGGCTGTTGAAATGCATTAGGCGTCAAGACCGAGGCGTTGCGACCACACCCCGCGGTCGTACCGTCTCTATCATCGCCCATCCTCAGCCACTACTCGCCTAAGGTCAATATACTTAAGTAACCTTAGTAACCTGTTACCCCGCTGCCGACCCTTCGTCCCTCAGCTCGCCTCCGGCGTCGAATGGAGGTAGGCCCGCATCATCCGGACCTCGTCGTCCTTCTCGTCCAGGTCATGTAAAAGGATGTCCCGCAGCGACACCATTCCCCTCAGCTCGCGTCCCTGGCACACCGGCAGATGCCGGAACCCATGCCGCCGCATCAGCGTCATGCATGTTTCCAGTGGGTCCCCCGGTTGCACGATCATCGGATCCTCCGTCATCACCTGCCCGACCTCGGTCCCAGCCGGATCCTTTCCTCCGACCACTACCCGATTCATCAGATCGCGTTCGGAAAAAATCCCCACCAACTGCCCCTTTTCCAGAATCGGAACCGCACCAATATTGTGCGACACCATCAGGCGCGCCACTTCGAGCACCGTCTGATGCTGCTCGGCGGAAACGACCACCTGACTCTTCACCAGATCGCTGATCAACATGGGCACCTCCCATTTGACTCCACGAATTTTGCCGCTTTCTTCCTGAACACGCCGCCCCAGCCTCAGGGAACTCAAAGCCTTCACACGGCGCTTGCGGAGTATATGTCGAAAAGTGAGTGCGGAAAAGAGAAAAATCGCCGCGAAGCCCTGATTAGGTCTCTGTGGTCTCCGTGTACTCTGTGGCCTCTGTGGTTTGCCGTCTTTGCTGAGGCTCGATCAGAGCTTTCCTGGGCCTAGACCCGCTCGCAGCCGCGCCAGCGGCGAGAGCGAGCGAGGAATCTGCTCTTCTACTCTGTCGCCCCCGAGACATAGCGTCCGTCTAAGTCAGTGAAATCACATACGCCGATGCCAGAAAATCCGCCGGAATCTGCGAACGCTCGCGTGCGCTCACGATCACGTTGTAGTCTCCGCCCGCCCCCAGCCGATTGAACACTGGCGTCGCCTCCTGCGGCTCGACCAGCGCTAAGTAGTGTAGGAAACCAAACACATCCGCCGTCGGATTCATGCCGGGGGCAACGAACGAAACTTCCACGTCTTCGTGATAAAAGTGCCAAGCCAGCGACGCCGCCAGCCGCACCGCGCGCTCGTAGGTTCGCGGCTCCAGCACGCCCGGCGCGGGAT